>DHNU01000023.1:2430-10887 GCA_002407645.1 Ruminococcaceae bacterium UBA5408 | reverse complement strand
AAATCATAAATTAGGTTAAGTAAAATCAAGTGAATTGCCGCCATTGGTAAAAACGGCAGAAATGCACTTGCGGCAAGCACCGAGAACATATTGCCAAAGTTTGAGGAAGCTGTCATTTTGATATATTTAATCATATTTGCATATGTTTTTCTACCCTCAAGGACGCCCTTTTCAAGTACCATTAAGTCCTTTTCAAGGAGAATTACATCTGCGGATTCCTTAGCAATATCTACCGCTGTATCAACAGAAATACCAACATCGGACGCTTTCATAGCGGCGGCGTCATTGATACCGTCACCCATGTAACCGACGGAATGACCGTTTTCGCGAAGAAGTCTTACCACTCTTGTTTTTTGGCTTGGAGAAAGCTTTGCAAAAACAGTAATTTTCTCTGCCTTTTCTGCAAGCTCCTTGTCGGTCATGTTGTCTAACTCTGAACCGAGCAGTATTTCATCAACCTCAAGTCCTACCTGCTTGCAGATGCAACAAGTTACCTTTTCGTTATCGCCCGTAAGTATTTTCACCGCAACACCATGCTCGTGAAGTGCTTTAATAGCATTTGCAGTAGTTTCCTTTGGCGGGTCAAGGAAGGCAAGGAAACCTATCAGCACCATATCGGCCTCATCTGAAACAGAGAATTGTCCCACGGGTGCGGGATTGGTTTTATGAGCAACAGCAATCACGCGCATACCTTGTGCGTTTAGCTCATTGGCTTTATCAAGGACAAAGGAGCGAACATCATCGGTAAGAGGCGCAACGCCGCCATTATATTCTGCAAAGGAACAGCATTTTAACATCTCTTCAACTGCACCCTTGGTAATTATCTGTGTTTTGCCTGACTTATCAGAAACAACAACACTCATTCTGCGACGATTGAAATCAAACGGAATTTCATCGACCTTTGTGTAGGCGGTTTCAAGATAATCGCCTGCAACTTCCCGCTGTTTTGTTATGATTGCAATGTCGATAAGATTTTTTAGTCCCGTTTGGTAAAAGCTGTTCAAAAATGCATGGCGAAGAACTCTTGAGTCTTCATTGCCGTGCGTATCAAGATGATATTCCAAAACGACCCTATCCTGTGTAAGTGTTCCTGTTTTATCGGTACAAAGAATATCAATTGAACCTAAATTCTGAATTGCATTAAGATTCTTAATAATAACCTTTTTTTTGCTCATTGTAACAGCCCCTTTTGCAAGAGAGGTTGTAACAATCATAGGAAGCATTTCAGGAGTTAATCCTACTGCAACCGAAATTGCGAACAGCGATGCATCAAGCCAATCGCCCTTTGTAAAACCATTTATAAACAAAACAACAGGAACCATTACGAGCATAAAGCGGATAAGAATCCATGAAACGGAGTTTACTCCCTTTTCAAAGCTGGTTTTCGGCGGCTTAACACTGAGTTCCTTTGCCATGCCGCCCAGCATTGTATCGTTGCCGACGGCAACAACAACAGCCTTTGCGCTTCCGCTTATTACATTGCTGCCCATAAACGCCAGGTTTGGTATTTCTGTAAGAGCTTCTGCATTTGTGTAATTTGTGGACTGCTTTTCAACAGGTTCACTTTCACCGGTTAAAGCAGATTGGCTGATAAATAAATCCTTTGCCGCGAGAATGCGAATATCGGCGGGAACCATGTCGCCTGCAGACAAATGAATAATATCGCCTGCGACAACATCGTCAAGCGGAATTTCCTCCCTGCCGTTTTCAACCCTTTCTACACAGGTTGTGGTGTGAATCATCTTCGATAACTTTGCGGCCGCATTTCCGCTTCTCGTTTCCTGAACAAAACGCAGAATACCCGAAATCATAACCATTGTTGTGATGATTATCACGGTTATATAACTTTGTTCCCCCGGTACAGCATAGATTATATCGGTGAAAACCGAAACAAGTGCAAGTACAAATAGAATTGCTGTGAAAGGGTTGACAAAAGCAGTGCATATTCTTTTTAACAGCGATTCCTTCTTGCCGTGCGTAACAGTATTGTTGCCGTATTCATCTATTGATTTTTCAATAAGAGCTGCGTTAAGTCCGCACTCGGTTGTTCCGAATTTTTCAAGTACCTTACTTTCATCATGTGATGAAGCAAAGAGCATTCTTTCTTTAACTTCATCGTTGCGGGCACAATCCGTGACCGCTTTTCTTCTGATTATGTTTCCCTTTAGAATCTTTTTCATTGGTCTGCACCTTCACAAATTTATTTTGCTCAAAAGAGCTAATAAGGAAGTACGACTCAGATCTAAAAAGAGCTATTCTTTAAGTATGACAACAGATGAACAGATGCGAGTATACGTCATCTGTTATTTTACTTCGCCCTTTAGGTTTGATGTCGTTGCTACTCCCTGTGTCCATCCTCTGTCACCTCACATTCATAAATTTAGTATCTATATAATAGCCAAAGCCATAGTTTTCTAAAAAGGACATAAAAAATAAAAACTCGCCAATACAGGCTGTTTCGTGTTTACACTATTTAGTATACTGCAGCCCCATTCTTTGGGTAATGGTAATGTTGCCTTTTACTGTCAAACTTGGTCAATCATTTTAAGTTTTTTGGTAAAAGAGTACTAAAGTAATTAGTCTGCCGTTAAGTGGATATTTACTCACGTGCAAAATTTCATGCGCAGTCTGAATCGCGGCTTGTAATAGCGGAATGTTTGACAAAAACCAAGTGAATGAAAATACAAGACTTTAAGAAGATGAGTAAATTTCTACAAAACAGACAAAAACGCCCTCAAAAGAGAGCGTAAAAAAGCAAAAAGGAAGGGCCTGGTGCGGATATTGACCACAAACAGGCTCATGGCGGAGAGTTAGGGATTTGAACCCTAGAGGCCTTTCGGCCTACGGCATTTCGAGTGCCGCACCTTCGACCACTCGGACAACTCTCCAAAAAGCGAACTACATATACATTTTAAAGATTATGTAATAAAAAGTCAAGTGCTTTTGTATGGGAAAATAAAAAGCGATAAATGCAGATTGTACCGCATAAGCAGAACTGCACATATAATGCTATAAGACAATTTAAAAAATAGGTGATAACATGGCATATACTACCCGAGAACTTTTAGCAAGACTAATTAAATGCGAAGCCGGCGGCGAAGGTGAAGACGGTATGCGCGCGGTAGCGACGATAATTATAAACCGCGCAAACGCTGCATACGGAGAGTTTGCCAAAATAAGCCAGGGCGGGGACGTTAGAAGTATTATTGAACAGCCGGGACAGTTCGTGTGTATGCGTTCCATAGTCGGCGGTGAATATAATCCGCAAAATGTGTGGAATTCGGACCCTGAGGAAATTCACTACGAAATTGCGGACTGGGCGCTTGCAAACAACACTTTTTCCGGGATAGGAAACTGCCTTTTTTATTTTAATCCATATAACCCCCAATGCCCGCCGTATTTCCCGCCAAACGGAATGGGGGTTATCTACAATAGGATTAATGCGCACTGCTTTTATGCTCCAACACAAAAATATGCACAGACATGAGGAGATGTTTTAATGGATAATTACAATATGCCGGAAAATTATCCGATACAGCCATGCTTAAATGCGGCTGTGGGTACACCGGCAAAGAATAACGCAGGAGGGAATCCGGTGCCCACACTGGACGACATCGCAAGCTATAACTATATGAATCCAATTCAGCAGCAGCAGCAAAGGGAACAGCTTAAACAATTGGGTGACCAAAAACTTCCATGGATACCGGAAAGTAAGCCTGCAGACAGCTCGCTTATGCCGATTACTCCATCAACACAGCCCCAGTCAATTACAGCGAATAATATTCAGTATATGAATGGGTTTCTTCGGACTCAAATAGGCAGACCGGTAAAAGTGGACTTTTTAGTCGGAACAAATACCCTGGTGGATAAATCCGGAATTTTACTCGGAGTAGGTGTCAACTATATTCTTATTCAAGAAGCCGAAACGGACGATTTAGTGGTAGCTGATTTTTATAATATTAAATTTATCAAATTTTATTATTAAATTAAGTTGTCTTAAAAATAAAAGCCCCGAAATTCGGGGCTTGATTTTTGGTCTCCCTCTGCGGGTATGCAAAGCGCAAAACCCGCGGGGGAAGTAAAACCGGCGATTTCTTTAACCGGCGGCTTTTACTGTTTTAGCGGCAGTTTGCAGTTCTTCTTCTGCCCAATCTTTGCTAATGCGGCGCTTCTTCATTACATATACTGTTTTAGAAGAGAAATATAGCAAGTTTAATAGGCAACTGCAAAGAGCTTTTAACAGAAAGCCACCATTGGAACTTGCTATTACTCGTAATGTGGAATATAATTTTTTTATAAGTATGATTTGGAGAATACTATTTCAAACTATATGTCTGCAAAAGAATACCCTGAACTTTAGAAAGTTTCTCAAAGGCGAGTGGCTGTATTATGTTCTGAACAAAGAATTCCGAATGTTGAAATGATTGGCAATATGTGGTCTATTCCCAAAGATGCTGAAAAACCGATCAATAGTAGGAGTGTTATATATGAAAGAAAAGAGAATGAAGCCTTTTGTAAAATGGGCTGGCGGAAAAGGCCAATTGATTGACACGATTAAAAAACAGTATCCTAAAGGACTTGGAGTTACTATTCGAAAATATGCTGAGCCTTTCGTTGGTGGCGGTGCAGTACTGTTCGATATCCTTAATAAGTATGAACTGGATGAAATTTATATTAGTGATACAAATGCTGAACTGATTAACACATATAAAGTTTTACGTAATAATGCTGATGATTTAATTTCCATGCTGTTACAGTATAAAGATGAATATATTCATCTTAGTGATGATTTCCGAAAAGAGTATTACTATAAAAAAAGGAAACGGTTTAATGACCTTAAATGCCAAGAAGTTTTGGACACTGAGATGGCATCTCTTTTAATTTTCCTTAATAGAACATGTTTTAATGGTCTTTACAGGGTAAACTCCAAAGGTGAATATAATGTCCCTATTGGTTCATATAAAACACCGCTGATATGTGATGAGGATAATCTACGACATGTATCGGAAGCTCTGTCAAACGTTACAATTGTATGTGGGGATTATCGCAAATCCAATGATTTTGTTGACAGAAATACATTTGTTTATTTTGATCCTCCGTACCGCCCGCTTAATGCAACTTCAAGTTTTACAGCATATACCGAAAATGCGTTTGATGACGAAGCCCAAGCAGAACTTGCTAACTATATTCAGCAAGTATCTGACAGAGGTGCTTATGTAATCGCAAGTAACTCCGATCCAAAAAATACAGATCCAGATGATGACTTCCTTGATGAGCTTTATTCGAAGATGAAAATAATGCGTATTTCTGCATCGCGAATGATTAACAGCAACGCAAGTTCTCGTGGAAAAATAAGTGAATTACTTATTTGCAGCTATTAAGGTGAATAAAAATGAAAAGAAATTTTGATAAATGGTTAAGCAAATTCCGCCTTAGTATTTCCGGATACAACTACTATGTTAATTTCGATAAAGTTATAGAAAATGTTGAGCGTATGAAAATTGAACTCAACATTTTAAATTCACTTATTGGATCGGATAATATAGAACAAGAGTTTGAAAGCATTATCAAAAAATATCCAGAAACGCTCAAATGCATACCACTGCTTCTCGCAGTACGTGGATATGAAATATACGCACAAGATGATGACGGTGCATTTTTATATCGTTTTGATAAGATGAATTATTCGGTCGAGCAATACAAGGTCTTTATGCGGAAAACAGGACTTTTTGATATGATAGCCAATCATTTAGTAAACAATCTTTTTGATTATGCTCTTGGCGTGGAAACAGGCTTAGACTCGAATGGTCGCAAAAATCGCGGAGGTCATCAAATGGAAAATTTGATAGAAAGCTACATACAAAAAGCGGGATTTATAAAAGATAGTACTTATTTTAAAGAAATGTACCTCGCTGCCGTTGAAGAACGGTGGGGAATTGATTTATCTGCTTTATCAAATCAAGGCAAAGCCAGAAAGCGTTTTGATTTTGTAGTAAAAACTGATTCGATGATTTATGCTATTGAAACGAACTTTTATGGAGGCAAAGGCGGCGGTTCCAAGCTGAATGAAACTGCCAGGAGCTATAAAATGTTAGCTCAAGAGGCCGACACAGTCGATGGGTTCACTTTTGTGTGGTTTACTGACGGTACCGCATGGAGGAGCGCAAGAGGTAACCTTAGGGAAACATTTGATGTTTTGGAGACGATATACAGTATCGATGATATAGAAAATGGAATTATGACCGAACTTTTCATATAAGGGGGATATATGAAAAATAAAAAGATAACAAAATGGGAACCGGAAGACTTTGAACTGGAAATGACTACGGTATGGAGTTTTCCAAAGCGTGGAGACTGGGCAACACATGATGCAAAATGGCGCGGAAATTGGTCTCCTTATATTCCGAGAAATATTATTCTCAGATATTCAAATGAAGGAGATTTGGTACTTGATCAATTTGCAGGCGGCGGTACCACTCTTGTTGAATCAAAATTATTAAATAGAAATATAATCGGTGTAGATGTCAACGATGCTGCATTGAAGAGATGCCGTGAAAAAGTAGATTTTGAGCATGAAAGCGCAAATGGAAAGGTATCTATTCACAAAGGCGATGCGAGAAATCTTGAGTTTATTTCAAATGAAAGCATAGATTTGATTTGCACACATCCTCCATACGCGAATATCATTCACTACAGTGAAGGCATGGACATCCCAAACGATCTATCAAATTTCGGCATTAGGAAATTCCTAGAGGAAATGAAGAGTGTTGCTTCAGAAAGCTATCGCGTTCTAAAAAAAGGAAAGTTTTGCGCTGTTTTGATGGGCGATACAAGGCAAAAAGGGCACATCATACCAATGAGCTTTGAAGTTATGAAAATATTTGAATCAGCGGGATTCAAGACGAAAGAGATAATTATAAAAGAACAGCACAATTGTAAAGCCACAGGTTATTGGAAAACCAACAGTGTAAAATATAATTTCCTGCTTATTGCCCATGAGTACTTATTTATATTCAAAAAAATGTGATAAAAAGAGAAGCCGTTCAATCAAAGAATGGCTTCTCTTCTTTTCAGCGAGATGAAGAAAATCCCGCAATAATTGATTTTCTATTTTCAATCTTTTGCTTTTGTACAACATTTTCCATGATTGCAAGAGGCCACTTTTTCATTCCAACTTTTCATAACATAAGATAACCCCGAATTGTAGTTATATTATCCTACAATTCGGGGCTTGATTTTTGGTCTCCCTCTGCGGGTATGCAAAGCGCAAAACCCGCGGGGGAAGTAAAACCGGCGATTTCTTTAACCGGCGGCTTTTACTGTTTTAGCGGCGGCGGCTTCGGGCGGAAGCTGAACCGCGGGTGCTTTTCCGATATCCTCTACATTTCCCGATATTTCACACTTGGAAACGTTTATTATAACTTGACTTGAGTCGATATTCTTGAATATTTTATTTACGGCGTCTTCTGCGCTTAATTCAATTCTCACTATTTGACCACTCTGCGTGTCTATATAGCAGTATCCATATACTTCCGGCACGCTGTCGAGAAGAGTTTTAACAATTGTTTTGGAACCGTTTCCCATACCGCTTGCCGTGACTATGGTTTCTATTGTACTTTGAATAACGTCACTTTTAAAAGTAAGTTCAAGTTTATGAACTTTTTTAGAATCCAATTCGGTTTCTCTTACATACTTTTGACCGGATACATGATTAAGCATACGCAAAACGTCTATTTGGTCAGTCGGCAGTGTTGAAACCGTTTCAGCCGAAGTTTTCTGCCAGCCGTTTCCCGTATTAATGTAAAACCAAACTCCGCTGCTGTCCGTAACGGTGTAGGACACGGAATCATCGGCTTTACCCCCTATTTGGGAAAACTGCGTGGATTTTAGTGAAAACGGCTCGGAAAAATAAAGATTTTTATTCGTAGTTTTATATGTATAGTGTTTGCCGTTTACTGTAAATTCAAGGTTATTCGAAATATCGGCTGTACAGTTTTTAATATTGTCGGCGTTTGTTTTGGCTTCGCGGATTAAAACATCGGCGTCAGCCTTTTTTGAACATGCACAAAGAGCAAATATGCAAAGTACTGACAATATATATACTAATATTTTCTTCATTTTATCCCTCTAATTTCAAGTTTCCGATATTTAAGTATATATTACCAAATATTATTGCAAATCGCAACTCATTTCTCGTCATAACTTGACATAACACCCTTAATAAGGGTAAAATAACAGGTATAAAATTATTGATAAAGTTAAGGGAATTTAAAATGAATATAATGAAACGGGCAGTAACTCAAACGGCTTCCTTTTCTATATTATAAAGGAATCTTAAACCGTACAGTGCGAAAGCGTTTTACCGCCTTTTGTGGTCTTGCGGCAGCTCGGAACAGAAATTCTTAAAATGCGTGGGAAAATTTTTCTCAGTTTTGTGCGAACACAGTATTTAGTTAC
>DHNU01000023.1:0-2050 GCA_002407645.1 Ruminococcaceae bacterium UBA5408 | reverse complement strand
TGAAAGCAAAAAGTGCCGACTGCACTCAAAGCGACCTTGAGGTTTTACCTAATGTTACCGCAGATGATGCAAAAAAAATAAAGGATTTTGGCGCTAATCTCGTATTTACAGAAAATAAATTAACTGATGAACAACTTTCGGCGTTTAATAAAGAGGGAATAACTGTTATTACTATTAAGCGAGCTACAAGCCGCGAGGATTTGGACAGGCTTTATTCGGAAGTTGGTTCTGCCTTAAAGGGAGCTAAAACAGGGTATGAACGCGGAATCAAAATTTCGCAGGGAATTTTCCTTACGATAGATGATATCGGCCGTATTGTACCGAAAAGTGACAAGCCGGTAACGGTTGTTTATCTTTTCGACGAGAACGGAAAAGCCGCAACGGGCGATACTCTTGAAGGAAAATTAATCGAATCGGCGGGACTTGTTAATGCTGTTTCAGACAGTAAAGACAATAAAATTACTTACGAGAGTTTAAAACTTGCAAATCCCAAATACATATTCTGCCCTACAGGCTTAAAAGCCAAATTGGCGGCGTCGGAAAAATACAAAAATCTCACTGCGGTTAAAGAGGGAAAAGTTTTTGAAATGAATCCTTCCCTTATGGTTCTGCAGGGAAGAAGTATGGTAGACGCAGTAAGTTTTATGGCAGGAAAGGTGTATCCACAGCTTTTAGAGGGAACGGAAGCACCGAAAGCTCCGGAAAGTAAATCTCCGGCGAACAGTTCACCTGCAAACAGCGTACCACAGAGCAAAGCTCCGACATCCTCCAAACCTGCGGAAAGCAGTTCACCCACAGTGGAAAATACAAATATTACATTAAAATTAGGGGATAAGGGAGAAGAAGTAAAAAAGATGCAGAACCGCTTAAAAGAATTGGGATACTTATTTGTAAGTGTAAGCGGAACATTTAACGAAGGAACTCAGCAGTGCGTTAAAGATTTCCAGCTTCTCAACGGGTTCCAAACTACGGGAGTTGCTGACCCCAAAACTTTGGAAAAGCTTTATTCCTCAACCGCTGTACCGCGTACAAAGCAATGATATTTTCAGCCCGCGGCTTTGCCTCGGGCTGCTTTTTTTGACAATAAGCCAATATTCACTTGATTAGAACTTTAATATCCTTTACAATATATATTATTTAATAATAACTCTACTTAAAAATGGGGGATTTACTCACCTATGAACCATATCGCAGAGTAATTATTTACGAAAGGGTCTAATTAATGAATACGCAAACTCAAAAAGTACAGTTACATAACAGCGGCCTTACTTCCAATACACTGAAATTTATCGTTATTGGCGCAATGCTTATTGACCATATTGCTTGGGCATTCGTTCCGCTTTTTACTCCGCTTGGGCAGATTATGCATATAATCGGCAGGACAACAGCCCCTGTTATGTGTTGTTTTATAGCAGAGGGATATTATCATACCCGAAATGTAAAAAGATACGCTTTAAGGCTTTTTGTTTTTGCTATTGTATCTTACATTCCGTTTATAATGTTTGAAACGGGCGGTATGCCTAACGCTAAAAACTTTTTAACCTTAAATGTAATTTATACCCTGCTTTTGGGGCTTCTCGCTCTTTGGGCTTGGGACAAAATGCAAAACGGAGTATTAAAGATTCTTACAATTTTAGCGCTTTGTGTTTTGGCAATGACCGGCGATTGGTCGTATATGGCGGTTATTTGGGTTTTGATATTCGGAATATATCATGGAAACAGAAGAAAACAGATTAAGTATTTTGTGATTTTCTCAATAATTATGGTGGCGATGATATCACTTCCTACAGTTATGCTTAATGTATTGATGCAGAATCCCGAATTTGTGGTGCAATTTGAAGGACAGTATATTCCGCCTATATATACGCAGTTTTTCCAATTTGGAGTACTGCTTGCCGCTCCTCTTTTAATGCTTTATAACGGTGAACGCGGCGGTGGAAAATACAGCAAATGGTTTTTCTATATTTTTTACCCTGCCCATCTTTTAATTATTGCACTGATTAAAATGTACCTAATAAAATAAAAACCGAATTAAATTTATTTATCCCCT
>DHNU01000033.1 GCA_002407645.1 Ruminococcaceae bacterium UBA5408 | reverse complement strand
GGTTTCTTCATCAGCTTTAAATACGATATTCTTCTCTAAATTCTGAATAAGTTTACGGTAACGATCCTCGTGGCTCTTTTCCACTTCCGCAATTAAATGCATGGTATTTGCAATTTCGGTAAAGCCTTCCTGCTCTGCAACTTCAGCGAATTCTTTGTACATTTCTGTCCATTCGTAGTTTTCACCGGCAGCAGCATCTTTGAGGTTTTCAGTTGTTGCACCAATCGCTCCGCCTTTTAAGTACTTAAACCACAGCTTCGCGTGTTCTTTTTCATTATTTGCGGTCTCCTCAAAAATTGACGCAATTTGCTCGTATCCTTCTTTTTTAGCTTTTGAAGCATAAAAAGTGTACTTGTTCCTTGCTTGGGATTCACCGGCAAACGCCGCCATCAAATTAGCTTCGGTTCTGCTTCCTTTAAATTCCATAAAGCTATTCTCCCTTCCATTTTTAACATATACATATATTATGAATTTCTGGTTTTATTATACATTATAAAATTTACCGCCGCAAGCTATATCGGCTTGCGGCGGTAAAAATTAATTGTTCTTTAACAATTGCTCTGGTAAATTAATATTTAATGCCTACCCCTAACCTCTCGAATTTTTATTTCAAAACGAAAACAGCAGTTTACGTTAAATGGGAGGGGGACAGCGGTGAGAACTCCAACATTTAATTATTATAATGAATTCAGCTTACTTTCCTAACGGCTCTGTTGTCAATACGGTCGAGAACCCTTATGAGAATTACAGAAACAACCGCTGTAATAATCATTTCCGGCAGCATATAACTTCCATTGTATGTAAGAGAATACAGCCATACAGGCATATCCTTCGGCGCATAGTCCTCCCAAATAACAATTCCCGATAAAAAGCTGCACATAAAACGTATGAATGTCACTGCTATAGAGCCGACCGCAACACTTACAGACCTGTTCTTAATTTTTCCACCGAAAAACGGCGCTGTTCCCAATACTGTAAATGCAATAACATAATCGAGCAGAATAACGCCCAAAAATGCCCAGAATGTATTTGCAGGCGGTGCATCAAACTTAATAATCATCTGCAAAAGGCTGTGAGCAAACGCTGTTGTAACCCCCCACTTTATGCCGTGGCGGTATGCAACAAGTATAAGCGGAACCATGCTTGCGCAGGTTACCGCACCGCCGTTTCCCAATTCGAAAATTTTAAACATACTGAGAACCGTTGACATCGCAATCATCAAGGCACATTCCACAAGTATAACTGTGTTGTTCTTTTTCATTTTACCCTCCAAAAAATAGGTTCTTTAATAATTGCTGAGGCAAATTAATATTTAATGCCTACCCCTAACATTTAATATAGAACCAAAAATATTGTTTGAACCAAACTTCCGCCCGGTAAAAATAAAAGCGCTCTGAAATGCCTCAGAGCGCTAAAAATCTTATTTTCCTACGCTGGCATTATCCAGATCAGGTTTACGGGTTAAAGCGTCTATTCGCTTACTCTCAGCCGAGGTTACTCAGCGCCCCTTATATTCAGTTCAGTTAATATGATAACTTAATAGCGATTATTTGTCAATAATTATAAATACAAATAGCTATGTATATTTGTATCCTGTATTTTAGGAATTTTCTAACAGAGAACTTTTAAGCTCATCCAAATCACGGGCAAAAACTTTTCCGCCTTCGTCAACCATTTCCTGTTTTGAGCCGAATCCGAAAAGAACCCCTATAAAGTTTGTCCCCGATTCCCTTGCCCCTGCGGCATCAAAATGGGTATCACCTATCATAACGGCATTTTCGGGTTTAACTTTCAGCGTTTTAAGGCAGTCGTTTATTAAAAGGCATTTTCTTCCGCTGTGTTCTCCTTCGTCGGGAGCAAAGATGCCGTTAAAATACTGTGTGACTTTGACAAATTCAAGGACTTTCGGCGTAATTGTTATCGGCTTGGAAGTAACAACCGCAAGATTTGCACCCGCATTTTTAAGGTCTTTTAAAAGTTCTTCCATATGCGGAAAAAGCGTATTGTTAAATGCACCCGTTTCATAATATGATTTACGAAAATAACTGTCGGCTCGGTTTGCGGCTTCATCGTCCATGCCGCAGTATTTTCTGAAGCTTTGGAAAAGAGGCGGCCCGATAAATTTGCGAAGCGTTTTTTCCTCGGGAATAGGGCAGTTCATCTTATTAAGCGAATACTTAATAGATTCAAAAATACCGCCGGAAGAATCTGTCAATGTACCGTCCAAATCGAACATCATTAAATCATATTTAGGTTTCATTTTACACACCCGCTTTAATCGTCTTTCTTTCCTGAGATTTCTGTATAAATCTTTCTTTTTTTACGCTGACACGTTCGTGAGTTCCCTTTGCGATAATTCCTGCGTTGTCAAACGCTTCAAGGTTAAACTTGTAAACTCTTCCGTCAACTTCTGTAAGTTCGGCGTTAACGGTTACCTTACAGCCGCAGGCAGTCGGGTTCAGGTGCTTAACCGTAATAACTGAGCCGACAGTGGTGCAGGTATCGTCAAGGTATGTTTGTGCAAGCTGTGCCGCAGTACCCTCGAAAAATGCAGAAACCATCGGCGTTGCCAAAACCGGTACGCTGCCGCTTCCCACATTAACCGCCAGCATATCTTCGGTTACGGTGTATTCGCGTGTTAATTTAGTTTCATTCATTGAAATTACCTCCTGTACCATGATATAATAAAAAACAGGCAATTACTTTCTGTAAGTTAAACCGAATAAAGCAATATCCGTTTTCGAACTTCATTATACCATAATTTAACGTGTTAATAAATAAACAAATTATTAATATAGGGGTGACCCGATGCAGAACACAATTACAAAACCGACCGTAAAAAACCGAATTCACTTAATGGACGAGCTGCGCGGAGTTGCGGTTTTCTGCATGGTTTTTTACCATGGATTTTACACTCTTTCGCTTTTTGGAGTAAAAGCAGGGACTGTTTTTTTCTACTTCTTTATGCCCGCAGAACCTTATTTCGCGGGACTTTTTATGCTGATTGCGGGAATTTCATCAAATCTGTCCCATTCTAATTTAATTCGCGGACTAAAGCTTTTGGGATTTTCTCTTTTAATTACGCTTATAACATATGTTTTTATTCCGGAGGAACTTATTGTTTTCGGTATTCTTCATTTTCTCTCGGTATGCATGATTTTATACGGACTTTTAAAACCTTTTGCCGACCGTTTTGATTTTTCCTGGTACGCTGTCGCCGTCTGCGGTATATTATATCTTTTTACCAGGGGAATTTCATGCGGATACTTGGGTTTTGCGCCGTTTTTCAGGATAAATCTTCCGTCCGCTCTTTACAGCACTGATTTTCTTGCTCCGCTCGGAATATACTCGGAAAATTTCAGAAGTGCCGATTATTTCGCGATTTTTCCGTGGATTTTCGTTTTTGCGGCAGGAACTTTTTTAGGCAAACTTGCCACTGCGGGAAAATTCCCTAAATGGTTTTACCCTTCAAGAGTCCCCTTTTTTTCGTGGCTCGGCAGGAATGCGCTGATTATTTACATAGTGCATCAACCGATAATCTACGGTATATGTTATGTAATTTCATCTATAATTAAAATCGTCCAAAGTTAAATGGTTTTGCGGCACTGCCGCTTTAAAATACGGACTTAATACCTAATCGGAGGAATAATATGGACTTTGTTTCAACTATAGCACAGGAATTTAATCTTCAAAACTGGCAGGTACAAAAAGTAATAGAATTGATTGACGAGGGCAACACTATCCCGTTTATCGCACGTTACCGCAAAGAGGCGCACGGTTCGCTTGACGACCAAACTCTGCGCGAAATTTCGGAAAAGCTTGAATATTTGCGCTCACTCGAAAAACGCCGTGAAGAAGTTTCGGAGCTTATAAC
>DHNU01000059.1 GCA_002407645.1 Ruminococcaceae bacterium UBA5408 | reverse complement strand
GAAGGACTCGACGGAACAGAACTTGCTATTTCGGAATCACAGGAAAGAATGGCAGTAGTTCTTTCACCTAAAGATGTTGATAAATTCATCAAAGCTTCAAATGAAGAAAATCTTAATGCACAGGTTGTTGCTGTAGTTACAAAAGAACCGCGTCTGAGCATGAAGTGGCGTGATGACACTATTGTCGATATAAGCCGCGCATTTTTGGATACAAACGGTGTTACACAGAAGAATGATGTAACTATCGAAGCGGTAGACACAAATAAATATTACAGAAACGCAATACCTCAGAATTTAAAAGACAAGCCTTTAAAAGAAGCTTTTAAAGATAACCTTTCACGGCTTGAAGTATGTTCACAAAAAGGCCTTTCAGAGCGCTTTGACGCAAGTATCGGTGCAGGAACAGTGCTTATGCCGTTTGCGGGAAAATATCAATTAACGCCGGAAGATGCAATGGTTGCAAAAATTCCTGTTCTAAAAGGTGAAACAGATGATGCTACGGCTATGTCTTACGGATATATTCCGGGAATTTCTCGTTTCAGCCCGTTCCACGGTGCGGCATATGCAGTTGTTGAAAGTCTTTCCAAACTTGCCGCTGTCGGTGCAAATCCGCTTAAAGCAAGACTTACTTTCCAAGAATATTTTGAAAGACTAAATGCGGACCCGAAAAGATGGGGCAAACCCACAGCTGCATTATTGGGCGCATTAAGCGCACAAATCGGACTGGGCATTCCCGCAATAGGCGGCAAAGACAGCATGAGCGGGACTTTTGAAAAACTCGATGTTCCTCCTACTCTTGTAAGTTTTGCGGTTACTATGACTAAAGCAAGTAAAACAATTTCTGCGGCGTTTAAAAATGCGGGTTCAAAAGTTGTATTACTGCCATTGCCTGAAAATAAACACACACTTTTGCCCGATTGGGTAAAACTTAAAGAATACTATAAAACCATATTTAGTATGATTGAAAAAAACAATGTTGTTTCGGCTTCTGTAGTTAAAGAAGGCGGCACAGCGGCGTGTATTGCAAAAATGTGCTTCGGAAACAAGTTAGGATTTGAATTTAATAATGAAGTGTTAGATAAAAAAATTCTATTTGCTCCGATTTCCGGTTCATTGGTTATTGAACTTAAAGATAATTCAATTAAAATTAACGACAGCTTAGAACCGGTTACGCTGGGTAAAATTATAAATGAACCAAAGATTGTCCTCGGAAACGATAAACTTGAAATAGATAACCTTATTTCGGTATGGTGCAAAACTCTTGAAAAAACATTTCCAATAAACGCTAAGGAAGTTCCCGTTACTAATGATATTAAGCTTTATAACGAAAGATATAACAAAGTACCTGCAATAAAAGCGGCAAAGCCGCGCGTGTTTATTCCTGTTTTCCCGGGAACAAACTGCGAATACGATACAGCACGTGCTTTTGAAAAAGCAGGGGCAGAAGCGAATATTCTTGTTGTACGCAATTTAACTTCTTCTGACATTGAAGACACAATTAGTCAAATGGAAAAATTAATCCGCCAATCACAGATTATTATGATTCCGGGAGGTTTTTCCGGCGGTGATGAACCGGACGGTTCTGGAAAGTTCATTGCGACAACTTTCAGAAACCCTAAGATTGCAGATGCTGTAAAAGATTTACTTGAAAATCGTGATGGACTTATGCTTGGCATTTGCAACGGTTTTCAGGCGCTGATAAAATTAGGGCTTGTACCTTACGGTGAAATTATTAAACCGAGTGAAAATGCGCCGACTCTTACATTTAATACTCTCGGCAGACACGTTTCCCGTATGGTATATACAAGAGTAACTTCAGTAAAATCACCATGGTTTAACGGCGTAAACGCAGGCGATGTGTTTGCTGTTCCGGTATCTCACGGTGAAGGCAGATTTGTTGCAAGTGATGAAGTTATAAAGAAGCTAATTGAAAACGGGCAAATTGCAACTCAGTACACCACTCCGAGCGGAACTCCCGACGGAAGCATTGAATGGAATCCGAACGGTTCTGTATGCGCTGTGGAAGGAATAACAAGTCCTGACGGACGTATTTTAGGTAAAATGGCACACTCTGAACGCAAGGGCAAAAATCTTTATATTAATGTTCCGGGGGAAAAGGATCAGAAGATTTTTGAATCAGGTGTAAAGTACTTCAAATAAATTTAGGTGAAATAATAAATGTGTGATTTTTTTAAAAGAACATGGGTTCAAATTAATCTTGACGCCATAGATTATAACTTTAATATCATAAAAGAACATTTAGAACCGCAGACTCTTGTTTGCTGTGTTATTAAGGCGGATGCTTATGGTCACGGCGCAGTAAGGATAGCAAAAGAATACGAAAAATTAGGTGCTGATTATTTTGCTGTTTCAAATTTGGAGGAAGGTATTCAGCTGAGAAATGCGGGAATTGAAAAACCAATTTTGATTTTAGGATATACCCCTCCATGTTGTGCAAAAGAACTAAGCAGACTAAATATTACGCAGGCTGTATTTTCATATGAATACGGTGAGGAACTTTCTAATGAGGCCTGTAAAGCAGGAGTTAACGTCCGTATCCACATTAAGCTTGATACGGGAATGAGCAGAATAGGATTCCTGTTCCAAAATCCTATTCGAGATGTAAGTTCTATTGATGAAATTGAAAAAACATATAAACTTCCGTCCCTTGATACAGAGGGAATATTTACTCATTTTTCTGTGGCTGACGAGGGTAACGACGGCCGCGCATATACTTTAATGCAGTTTGACAGCTTTATGAAAGGCATTGAACTTTTAAATAAGCGCGGTATAACTTTTAAAATAAGGCACTGTGCAAATTCAGCATCAATTTTCGACTATCCTCAAATACAGCTTGATATGGTGCGCCCGGGAATAGTACTGTACGGTCTTAACCCGTCCGATAAACTGAAAAATGAAACAGAGCTAATGCCCGCTATGGAACTTAAAAGTATAGTTTCACAGGTTAAAACAGTAGAGCCGCAGACAAGTATTAGTTACGGCAGAAAATATATATCAAAGAAAACTATGAAAATTGCCACTGTACCGATTGGCTATGCCGACGGATACCCAAGGCACACATATATTCGCGGAACTGTACTTATTCACGGTAAAAAGGCAAAGATTATAGGACGCATATGTATGGATCAGCTTATGGTGAATGTTAGCTCAGTCCATGATGTTAAATCGGGGGATACTGTTACTCTGATTGGCAGGGACGGCGATGCTGCAATTACAGCGGACGAAATTGCATTATATAATAATACTATTAACTATGAAATAGTCAGTATGATTTCAAAAAGAGTGCCCCGTATTTATTATAAAGACGGTAAGGAAACGGAAGAACTAAACTATATTTGCAATTCTGACAACTAAATTACGAAAATAATATAATAAGGTTCTATATTAAATGTCCGGATTCTCATCAATACAGCAATTGAACCAACATAACAAATACTATGTTATGTTGGTTCAAAAATATTTTATGAGAAGCTAAACAGTTTTATGAGGAAAATGTTTAGATAAAATAGTGCATGTAAATTATCCTCGTCGCAGAGGACAAGCCAATTAAGTTAAAAATGCTGATGAGCCTTTTATATATGAGATTGTCAATTATTTTGTATAAAGTACTACAATAAACAAAGGAGAAATTAATTATGTCAGAAAAAGAGAAAATGCTTGCCGGAAAAATTTACGATCCGAGTGATGAAGGGCTGGCTTTGCGCCGAAGTGAAACCCATAAATTATGTAAAAGATACAATGATACCACTGAAGATGAAGCGGAAAAGCGGACTGAAATATTAAATCAGTTATTACCTAACAAGGGTAAAGGCGCTTACCTTCAAGGGCCTGTCTATTTCGATTACGGCGTTTTTACCAGTATCGGCAAGAACTTTTATGCCAATTTTAATTTGACAATTCTTGATTGTTGCAAGGTAACTATTGGGGATGATGTGTTAATCGGACCTAATGTATCTATCGTCACTCCTGTTCATCCACTGTGCTATCAAGACAGAAACATGCGAGTAAAAAAAGACGGGACTGTCTTTGATTATGAGTATGCTAAACCGATTATTATCGGAAACAATTGCTGGATTGCAAGCAATGTGACCATAATCGGCGGTGTTCATATTGGGAACGGTTGTGTAATCGGTGCGGGCAGTGTTGTCACAAGGGATATTCCAGATAACTCTCTGGCTGTGGGAAATCCGTGTAAAGTTATTAGAGAAATAACCGAAAAAGATGGGATTGAATTAAGAAAGGATTTATTTTAAAAGTATATGCTTTGATATTATAATCTATCCCCTTCCCATTTAAGTATAGCTGATTATTTGAATCAGCCAACGAAATGGTAGGGATTAGGGGTAGGTATTAAATATTAATTTATCAGAGCAATTGTTAAAGAATACATAACAAAAAGGTCGAAACGCATTTTAACGTTTCGGCCTTTTTGTGTGTGAAAATCTGGCAATTAATAATATTAGTTAGTCGGCTTTTAT
>DHNU01000007.1 GCA_002407645.1 Ruminococcaceae bacterium UBA5408 | reverse complement strand
CATTTCTTTTCCGGCGTTGACATGTGCATTGAAAAATCGTAGGTACAGAGCCAAATTTTACATTTTGAGTTTTGTGGGCTTTGGTTCTTATTTGCGGGTTTTTGTAAAAGTAAGAACCAAATAAGAACCAAAATTACATAAAACGTAATACTAAATTATAAGAAACGTCATACCGTTATGCTTGCTTTTTATCACTAAATTTTAGTACGTTTGCGACTGCTTCAGACGCGCGCGCTTGTGCCTGTGCAAACGTATGAGCGTAAATATTTAATGTCGCTGATACCTGTGAGTGCCCTAAAGTAGCGGAAACGGTTTTAACATCCACACCGGCATTGATTAGCAGTGAAGCATTTAAATGCCTGAAACTGTGTATGGTAACTTTTCTAAGGCCGGCACGCTCGAAAAAATTATCAAGCCGTTTTAAAGGGGTAGAGTTGCCTATTGGCTTGCCATTTTCGGTTATAAACAGCCTGTCCGTATCAATCCACCTGTCACCCATTTTAAGGCGTTGCTGCGACTGTTCGATTTTTTATACCGGCGCAGTAAATCAAATATGCCGGTAGGTAGTTTCAAAGACCGCTGTGAGCTTTGTGTCTTTGTGGTATCAGTAAAGCTGCCGCCTTTTGATTTTGAATAAAGTGACGTCCTGCAAATGCTTATGATGTTTGAGTCAAAGTCAATGTCTTTCCATTCAAGGCCGAGCAGTTCACCTTTGCGGAGGCCTCCGTAAATAGCGAGGGTGAAAAACACCTGGTACATAAGCGGTTCAAATTGCATGAATTTTAAAAACTTTTGTGCTTCCTCTAATGTATAGCAATCTCTTTGTTTGTAATTACGCGGAGGCAATGAAACTCTGCTGCATGGGTTATCTTTCAGCATATTCATTCGGACGGCATAATCAAATATAGTAGATATAAATGACAGATAATTACGGACGGTACCAGGCGATAAACCTTTTGGCTTTTCATCTGCTTCGGCTTTTTTATTAACACCCGGTTCCTGAAGGTTATTTATAAACGACTGAATATGGCACGGTGTTATTTTGTCAAGGCGCATACTGCCGATAGCTGCATAAGTCCGGGCAGTGTATTGCTTATACCTGTCAACTGTCCTTACACGAAGCTTAGGCTCTGCGTATTCCTTAAACCACTGCTTAGCAAAGGTTTCAAATTTTATATTTGCGCTTTCGGAAAGCCCATGACATTGTTGTTCAAATAAAACGGACTGCTTTGTAAGTTCCTTATTTATTTGATTTTCCGTCATGCCGGCTTTCGGTGTCCATGTCTTTGTCCGGATATTCTGTTTACCATTTGAAGTATATCCGTCGGACACACGAATTTGATAACCTTTGCCGCGTTTAACGATCCGAGCCATAGTAAACTTGCCTCACTTATTTTGTGGTATTAAAATATAAAATTGTTTCGTTTATTACCTTTTGTATAATAATTGCCATGTCCGAGAAATAAGGTAAATTTTATTAGTTATCATTTTTTTTATTGCTATTTTCTGATATTTGTTTTGCCTTTTCGGCTGTTTGCCGTTCCGCATTAGCAACCTTCTCTTTAAGTAATTCGATAATATTTACCATAGGCAAAAGCAGTTTTCCGCTTTGATACATATTTGCGGATAAGCTACAAACTAAAGAGCGTGCAAACGAGTATAGAGCACTCCCACCGTTTACGTAAAGCATTCCCTCAAAATCATCTTTTGAAAGTTTGGGGTTTGTTGATTTAAAACAGCCTTGGATCACAATGTCCATTTTAGTTTTTTTCTTATTTTTACTTGCTACTTTAATTGAAACACCTAAATCCACAAGGCCAATTAAAGCATTGTCTTTATCCTGGTCGTCGATATCGTGAACATTGATATCTATACCAAATGTACGTTTATCATCATTATTAAGAGCAATTATATTATTTAGCAACTTAAGTTCTTGAATGCAACTACCAATAAATTGTATATCGGCGGATATTTGATTGTTTACGTTCATGATGCTATTTCACTCTTTTCAGTAGAAGAATTTGCTAAAATAGCTCTACATATTTCTCTGCTGTTATCAGATATGTCGTGATTAAAATGCTCAAACTGAAACAGCTCATATCTATTTTGCAAATATTCATTATTAGAATTAAATGCTATATCTACTTTTATTCCTAATTTACTAAATATTTTAATTACCTGATGAAAAGTAAAATTATTATCACCGCTTTCCCATTTAGAAATTAAAGACTGTTTAACACCTAATTTTTCGGCTAATTCCTTTTGAGACATATGCCTTTTTGTACGCTCCAAAATTAATTGTCCTGCAATTTTCCCCATAAGTTTTTCATACTCAATTTCTTCTTCAGTTAGCCCAGCAAAGAAATTTTTTTCGATTGGAGCCTTATCTAATTTTTCTTGTAGTGTCATAAATCAAATTCCCTCCTAATTAAAACTATTCTATTTCGGGAAGTACGCTTTGGAGATTCGTAATCTGAAGGATTTTGTTCTAAAAATGCGGTCAACAATATTACATTGTTTTCACCCAAACAAAACGTAAACATAAATCTTGGATTTTTTTTACTCTTTGGAAAACGAATTGAATAAATATCCTGCTCGATATATTCAAATCTTTCGTTATCAATACATGTTATGCCAGCGGTATCTAACATTGCCAAACGACGTGCCAATGATTTTTTATACCGTTTAAGAGAGTCCTTATCATTTTTAAATAATCGATCAAATTCATCTAAAAAAGATTTATAAGCATATATGTGATCGTAACCTGGTACTTTATGTATTATGTCCATATTTACGCTTCCTAAACACATAATATAACCTATAGGTTATATTTGCAACGCATTTTTATAATTTTTTACGTTTTCACTAATATGTTGTGCTATTTATATATCATTTACCCACATTCTGTTATTAGCAGCATGTGGGCTATTTTTATGTCTTTGCTGCGTATGGTTCAAAAATGGCTTATTGAACATCACAATCCAAGCCCTATTGTGTTGGACAAGTCCTATAAGGTAACTTATCAGCAATAAGCAATTTTATACTTTAATGATAAAAGAATGGCAAATAGTATGAATAAATTATAGCTTAAAAATCCCAACATTTCGGTAATGTTATATTTTATTAGAATAAAGAAAAATCAAACGAGGAAGCTATAATAGCATGAAAAAAAATTACCCACTTTTTTTCAAAATGAACAAACACACGCTTAGCCAAAATAAAGTTACACTGAAGGACAGCTGCATAAAAATATAATAAAGCTGTATTTTTAATATTAAAATTACGAATAGTATTCATCAATATGCCTCTAGCACTTTTTATAAATTGTTTTATAATCAAAAACAGAATTCACAGAAAGTAGGTGATGGATACGCCTATTCCTCACATGCGTCTGCTTAAAGAAGCAGCTGCAGAAATAAAGAATATAGACCCAAATACAGCCGTGACTACATATATTATACGCCAGCTTGCCGTTGAAGGAAAAATAAAATCGGTTATGGCAGGAAGGAAGCGACTAATTAATTTTGACAGCTTGCTTGAGTACCTGGATAACCAACGCGAAACGGTTCAAATGGGTACAATCCGTAAAATCACATAGTGACAAAATAAGGACAATTTAATGAGAAATTCGCATAAAGAAAAGCCCTCTGTTTAACGCCCGCAAAGCTTAACAGAGAGCCTACAACAACCGCCGGAGCGGTATATAATTACATAATAAATATAGCATACCGCTCCGCTTTTTTCAAGAGGAGTGAAATAAAAAATGCAATATCCTTTAAATGCTAATGATGAAATCGCTAAATTTGAGACCTATGAAGGTAAAAAGATGGACGATACTTGCCGCAGCCTCATAAAAGGGGTTTTAGTGCCAATAGCAAATAAAGCATATAACTGCGGTAAAAACAGCAAACCGTTAAATTCATTAAATTTAACCGCCGAAAACTGGAAAAAGTATTTTGGCGTTGCGCCGGACCCACAAACAGCAAACCTCTTAAATAAAATTATGGAATTTGAAAGCTGTTCTTATCAAGACGGCTGTAAAGCCGCTGCTGATGTGACGGAGGTTAGAGCATGAGTCAGTACATAACGCCCGGTGAAGCCGTTAAACTCTACGGTTATTCCTACCCTTCGCAAAGTGAAGCTGCGATAGACGTCTACAAAGCGTTTGTTGAGGACCGTTTATCAAAATTTCATTACGTTGAGGGCATAAGTACAATCTGTGCGGTATTCAATGCCGGCCGCATTGCCGGTATCCGTGAAGAACGGGCAAAAAGAAAGAAGGTAAAACAATGACGTCTGTCATACGGAATATGAGTCGCTTTTACAAGAGATGCTCGACAGGGTGCCCGATACTGTTGATAAGCGCGAGGGCAGCATAATATACGACACCTTATCCCCGTGCGCGTTTTTAATTGCCCAGCAGTCTTACATGCTCGCGTAGATGTTTCAGCTCCTTTTTGCCGATACGGCGGAAGGGGAGTGGCTCGACCGCGTTTGCTGCGATTTTGGGCTTGAACGCAAGGCCGCTACTTATGCCGTCAGGCAGATAAACACCTTTGACAGCTCCGGCGCCGCGATGGACGTGCCGCTCGGAAGCCGGTTCCAAATTGAGGACGTATCCTTTACTCTTACGGAAAAAATCGCTGCGGGACAGTACAAAGCGACTTGTGAACAGACCGGAACGGCGGGCAATCTTTATTCCGGCACAATTTTGCCGGCAGACAACATCAACGGCCTTGGCAGCGCGGAGCTTGTTTCCACGCCGCTGACGGCCGCGCGGGACGATGAGAGCGACGATGATTACCGCACGCGGTTTTACGAGGCCGCACGCCAGTCAGCTTTTGGCGGCAATATAGCAAACTACGAAGAAAAGGTGCTTGCCATCAACGGTATAGGAGCCGTAAAAGTGTTCCCGGCACATTTAATGGGCACGGCCGGGCAGGTGGGGCTTGTGATTGGTGATACGCAGGGCAACACCGCGTCGGCCGCAAAGGTGGCGGAAGTGCAGTCCCTGATGGGAACGGACGGCGACGGCATAGCGCCTATAGGGCACACGGTAACGGTAAAGACGTCAACAGACTTAGAAGTCAACGTTGCCGCGGCTGTAAAAATAAAAACAGGCTCAAGTTTCAGCGTAGTTCAGCCCATAGTAGTACAGGCAATTACGGATTACATTAATTCCGTCGGGTTTACCGACGAAACGGTCTACTACGCGAAGCTGCAGGCGGCACAGCTGCAAAGCACGGTAGACGCGCTCGTATTATCAAGTTTGGAGGCGTAATTAATGTATCAGACACTTTTAAGGCTCTATAACGGCGGCAAGGGCAAGCTTACGGAGGCAGGGCTTAAAAAGGCCGTAACGCTCGGCTGGATTACAGCTGCGGAGTACAAGCAGATAACCGGCGAAGATTACAGCGCATAAATGTGAGA
>DHNU01000028.1:2593-2950 GCA_002407645.1 Ruminococcaceae bacterium UBA5408 | reverse complement strand
AACACATCAATTGTAATCCTACACTGTTTTTTTAATAAATTTCAAGTATGTATTGCTTTTTTTGTCGTTTTATTATATAATACTACTTGTCGTTTATGCCGGTGTGTTGGAATTGGCAGACGAGACGGACTCAAAATCCGTTGGTGGCAACACCGTGTGGGTTCAAGTCCCACCACCGGCACCAATTTAGAGCCTGAGCGTATTTTGCGTTCAGGCTTTTTTATTTGTGGTGGGCGCGAACCCACACAAAATTGTGTTATTGGGAGCACCAAGGAAAATTCAAAGTTTTCGCTTATTGGCGAACCGCCGCAGGCGATTGCCGTGTGCTAACACCTTCAAGTCCCACCACCGGCACCA
>DHNU01000028.1:364-2455 GCA_002407645.1 Ruminococcaceae bacterium UBA5408 | reverse complement strand
ACCACCGGCACCAATTTAGAGCCTGAGCGTATTTTACGTTCAGGCTTTTTTATTTGTGGTGGGCGCGAACCCACACAAAATTGTATAGATTTATCTATGGACAATAATGGAAACTTCATATATAATAAAAATAAATTCATTACCGAAAGTTTTAGTATTTTGTACATCTGCAGTTCGGCTCTAAATGTCGGGACTGCTTTTATTTTTACGTGCAGCAAACTGATAAAGTTAAATTTAATGTACTGTACGATTACTTAGGAGGCATATCATATGATTAATAAATTTTGTTCTTCCCCTCTCTGGAAATGCAGTAGAAAACTGAGCGCAACAGCAGAAGGGAACATTCCGGCAGAAACAGTAATAACAAATGCAAAACTAATTAATGTATGTACCGGTGAAATTATCCCGGATATAGAAATTGCAATTTCTTGCGGACGAATTGCCTTAGTAGGTGATGCAAAACATTGTATCGGTGAAAAAACTAAAGTAATTGATGCAGACGGCCAATATATAGCTCCGGGGTCTTTGGACGGGCATATTCATGTGGAGTCCTCTATGATGGGTGTAGGTGAATATGCAAAAGCTGTCATTCCGCACGGCACAGTAGGAATTTACATGGATCCACATGAAATTTGTAACGTACTCGGACTTGACGGAGTTTCATGCATGGTTGAAGATTCAAAACGTACACCTTTAAAAACAATGGTTACAATTCCCTCGTGTGTTCCCGCAGTACCCGGATTCGAAGATACGGGTTCATCCATAAACCCTGAAGATATTACAAAAACTATGCAATGGGACAGCGTTGTGGGCCTCGGCGAAATGATGAATTTCCCCGGAATTTTAACTTCTTCTGAACACACACGGTATAGTCGACGAAACTTTAAAGACCGGCAAATACATTAATAGCGTGTGGAGGCGGCATGACAGTTGTTCAAAACGGCAAGGTACTCGGAACAGTTGAACTTCCTATTGCGGGACTTATGAATGACAAGCCTCTTGATGAAATGAGCAATATTGTTGCTAATCTCGGAAGTGCTTGGAATAAAATAGGATGTAATATGGTTTCACCTTTTATGACCATGGCACTAATACCTCTTGCATGTCTGCCGGAACTTCGCCTTACCGACCGCGGACTTGTAGACTGCACAAAATTTAAATTCACTCCCTTATTTATTGAAGAATAATTATAAATAATTAATTATGAGGACTTTCTAAAATACGGAAGTCCTCATTTTTTATTGATTGTCTATACAAAATGTATATAATTGTCGAAACTTATATTCTTACTATGAAGTATAATATTATTTTTCTGTGATATAATATAGTTAACATAATTTGGAGGTGCTTTCCATTGGATACTAAACAAATGGCAGTGCTTGAAAGTAAATTGACAGTATATAAGGTTTGTTACCAACAGGCAGAAAGTAAAAAGGATCACAAGCGTATGGATAAAATCGGAGGTTTTATAGATCATATTCAAGATCAAATTAAAGATATGAAAAGTTAAAGCGTAGCGCGGCTGCGCTTATTTTATTTTCTTCTATAATTAAAAGTATAATTACATATAAGTAATACAAACTATTTATAACCAATTGTATAAACAATATTTTTAATTAAGTGGAGATAAAATGAATTCATTAAATTTTAAAAGACTTCCAAAACATATCGGTATTATTCCCGATGGAAACCGTCGTTGGGCTGTTCAACACGGTTATCAAAAACAGGACGGCTATCAGTATGGTATTAAGCCGGGGTTTGAGCTTTATGACATCTGTTTAAAACTCGGTATAAAAGAAATGACTTTCTATGGATTTACCATGGACAACACAAAAAGGCCAGCTGTACAAACACAGGCATACCAAAAGGCATGTGTTGACGCTGTACAGGGACTTGCGAATAAAGATGCCGACCTTCTGATTGTCGGAAATGCAGATTCGCCGTTGTTTCCAAATGAACTTCTGCCGTATTGTAACAGGGCAAAATTCGGCAGGGGGCTTATGAAACTTAATTTTCTCGTGAATTATGATTGGCATTGGGATTTAAACAGTTCTTTTAGGAGTAATGAAGCAAAAGCAAGCCGAAATATTA
>DHNU01000028.1:0-180 GCA_002407645.1 Ruminococcaceae bacterium UBA5408 | reverse complement strand
GGATGGACTTGCATCGTCTGATATTTCAAGAATAGATTTAATTATCCGCTGGGGCTGTAGGCGCAGATTAAGTGGTTTTCTGCCTGTACAGTCCATTTATGCCGATATTTTTGTTGTGGATGAGTATTGGCCTGATTTTAAAACTGTTCAGGTTTAAAATCAGGCCAATACTCATCCACA
>DHNU01000049.1:33987-45422 GCA_002407645.1 Ruminococcaceae bacterium UBA5408 | reverse complement strand
TGTGAATCATTATAATCTCTAATTTTAAGGTCTTTTAGTACCTCATCATAGTCTGCCTTTTGTCCTTCTTCCAACATTTCGTCATGTCTTCTTCTTGCACGTTCTTCAGGCGAAGCAGTTAAAAATATCTTGACCTGTGCATTTGGAAGTACAACAGTACCGATGTCCCTTCCGTCCATAATAACATTATTAGTCTTTGCAATATCTTTTTGAAGCGAAAATAAGAAATCTCTCACCTTAGGTATAGCCGAAACATTGGACGCAGCCATTGAAACTTCAGCGGTTCTGATATCATCGGTTACATCTTTTCCCGATAGCAAAACTCTCTGCTCTCCGTTTGTAAATTTAAGTTCAATTTTAACTTTATCAAGTAATGAACATATAGCATCTGCGTTTGTTGTTTCTATACCTTTACTTAACATATATAATCCAACGGCACGATATAATGCACCTGTATCAACATAAATATATCCCAATTCCTTAGCCGCTTTTTTGGCTATTGTACTTTTCCCCGCTCCTGCAGGCCCATCAATTGCAATTGAAATCATAAAAATCCTCCCCGAATTAACTTAATATTCGCTCATAGCGTTTGCAGCAAGACGTCCTGTACTGAAAGCTATCTGTAAATTAAAACCACCTGTATATGCATCTACATCGATAACTTCGCCTGCAAAATATAATCCATTTATTAATTTTGATTCCATTGTTTTAGGATTTATTTCGCGTACATTTACTCCTCCTGAAGTTACTATTGCTTCTTCAATTGGTCTGAAGGAAGAAACTTCAAGTTTAAACGATTTGAGCAATTTTGCAAAATCTCTACGCATTTCTTTCGTAATCTGATTACATTTAGATTGTGGGTTAATATTTGACCTTTTTATTATAACCGGTATCATTTTACGAGGTAATAGTTCTGAAAGTGAATTGGCGAAATCTTTATTGTGATTCTTTTCAAAGTCACGCTGTAATCTTGCGTCAAGCTGTTCCATATTTAACGCAGGTTTTAAATCTATAAAAATATTATAACGCCCGTCAGCCATGTCTTTCATATGTGTGCTTGCACTTAAAATAATCGGTCCCGATACTCCGAAATGAGTAAAAAGCATTTCTCCGAAATCAGTATATATGCATTTATTTTTAACTGTATCAAAAACCTGTATTGCCACATTTTTAAGAGAAAGCCCCATCATTTCTTTACAGTCACTGCCATACACAACAAGCGGAACCAACGAAGGGCGCAGCTTAGTAACTGAATGTCCTGCCTGTTTGGCAAGAAGGTATCCGTCCCCTGTTGAACCTGTCCCCGGATATGATTTACCACCGCAGCAAATAAGGACTTTAGGCGCAAAAATCTGTTTGCCACCTGTTAATTCTATCCCAAAAACAGAATTATCCTTAAACAAAAGTTTTTTGGCTTCACCTACAATAATTTCAGTTCCACCTTCTTTTACAAAATCGGTTAGTTTATCTACTACATCAACCGCCTTGTCTGACTGTGGAAAAACTCGGCTGCCTCTTTCTACTTTAGTTTTCAGTCCAAGATTTTCAAAGAACTTTATTGTATCCTGAGGAGTAAATTGTGTTATCGCACTGTAAAGGAAACGTCCGTTCGACGGAACAGACGCAATAAACATCTGAATGTCACAGTCATTTGTGATATTGCACCTGCCTTTACCGGTTATCATAACTTTTCTTCCAAAACGTGAATTTTTTTCAATAAGACAAACATTCAAACCTTTATTTGCCGCTGTACCTGCAGCCATCATCCCGGCAGCACCGCCGCCGATTATTATAACATCATGTGTTTTGTTCACCTAATTTATCATCTACCTTTTCATATACACCATATTCGTCCCATATATCTTCAAGGTGTTTAAAGATATGTGTAACTTCATCATGTTTTTTTAATGCAGTGGTTAAAATTAAAGCATTTATTAAGCTTAAAGGCGCAACCAGAGAATCGACAATTGAAGCAATATCGCTTCGCGCAAGAAGAACATTGTCGGCCTCTTTCGCAAGAGGTGAAAGTGTGCTGTCCGTAATTGCTATTACTGTTGCACCTCGATTGTGTGCAAAGTTCATTGCCTTTACAGCTTTTTTCGAATATCTTGGAAAGCTTATCCCTATAACTACGTCTCTTTCGTCTATTCTTATCATTTGTTCAAAAATTTCACTTTCGCTTGTTGATTGGACTAAAAGTACATTTTCAAAAATCAAGCTAAAGTAATAAGATAAAAAAGTAGCAAGAGCAAGCGAACTTCTTGCCCCAATAATATAAATTTTTCGTGCATTTACAATACCGTCTACAGCCTTGTAGAAATCTTCATGCGATGTTTCTTCCATTGTCCTTCTAATTATATCAATGTCTTGATTAAAAACTGAATCAAGGATATCGGAATTTCCAATACGGCTGGCTGTTACTTCCATACGCTGTACGTATGTGAGTTTATTTCTAATCATTTCCTGCATTGCACGCTGAAGCTGAGGATATCCGCTATAACCGATTTCAGTAGCAAACCTAACAACGGTAGACTCACTTACTCCGACAGTAGCCCCAAGCTTTGATGCAGTCATAAAAGCAACCTTATCATAATGTTCTTCAATATATTTTGCAATTAATTTTTGTCCTTTTGAGAAAACCGGCATTTTATTTTTTATTCTTACCGCTAATAAATTATCCATTCTACCAACCCCTTTATTCATATTAATTCGAAACAGTATAAAAATCAAGCAAAATCAATCTTTTGTCTAAAATTCAAAATAACTATAAAAATAATAATTTTATCTTTACAAAAGAAAATGCCTCTGAAAAGAGGCATTTTTTAACTCAAGATAACTATTTATTACAATATTCTCCTCCCCCGCCAGTGGGGAAGAGGTATAAAATACATTTAACTTTATTTTAACCATTTATGCACGGTAGTGTGAAAACGTTGAAAATACATCACTATGAGACTCGAAAAAGCAAAATCATATAAAACAAATGTAATATTACCAATACCTAGTAATATCCACGGTAAATAAATACCAAAAATTTCAAAGCTGTCTTTAGGAACTGCAAAAATATAAATACTTATATAAAATGTAACAATAACAGATATATTAAATACAACTAATTTTAATAAATATGGTAGATATTTATTTTTAATTTGCTCGATGAAAGATTTTATAATAGGATAATAGCCAAAAAACAAAATATAAAGTAAAGCCGCTTCCTTATCCGGAGCAATAAAAAATGATAATACTGAAGTTGCAATATATACTGACCAAGCCCAAGCAGGTCCAATTTCTATTACTACAACTGTAAGAAGCAGTCCTGACAACGCAGGCAAAGTATAAGTTCCAATCGTAATAATTCCGGTTAAAAACATCAGTACAGTACTTAGTGCTGTTATAGTACCGCAAAAAGCCAAACGGATACTTTTATTCAAAACTACTCATCCCTTAATATTATTAGCAACACGAAATTAAATCCCCACCCATACATTCGCAACAGCAGTCAGCACAAATTAATGACGAACAGACATCACACCCACTGAAATTGTTAGCGCGTCCAACATTGGGATTGTATCCACCGTAATATCCATTGCGTTGATTTGTCACTTGGTTAAGTGCGGCGCGGTATTCAGCATTACCGGGATCCATTTGACATGCTCTTGAAAAATTATTAAATGCTTCTTCAAGCCAGCCTCGTTTATATAGAACTGTGCCTTTCAAGAAATGCCACTCGGCATTTCTATTTTCAGCAGGAACACCATTAAGAAGCATCTCGGCATCTGCTATTCTGCCAACTAAAATCAAATTCCTTATATCATTAAATCCGGAACTGTAATTTGAGTAATTGTTATTTGAACCGTAAGTATTGTTTGAAGAAGAATATGAAGAATAACCTCCGGCTTTTTCTCTTTTGCGCTGTGCTACTACTGTATCATATGCTTCATTAATTTCTTTCATTTTTTCGCTTGCTAAATCGGCAATAGGGCTTCCTGCATAATTATCAGGGTGATATTTTTTAGCAAGCTGCCTATATGCAGTTTTAATTTCATCGTCCGTTGCATTAGGTGACACGCCTAATATTTTGTAAGGATCAGACATGCATTTTCTCCTTCTTGTATAGTAATTCTTTTTGTATCTCCGGCAGTCCTTTAAAGATTACATTTTTAATAATAGTATCATAACAATTAAAATCCAAGATATTTAGCGCAGCTGTTATCTGTGATATCGTCAAGTTTAAAGCTTGATTAGCATACTTCTTAACTTCCATAATGTCCTCTTGACTGCTTGTTGCATTTAAGTTGTATTTTAATATATATGGATTAAAGGAACCATTTTTTATATCTTTTTCTATATCGTCGCCGGCATCTATCAAATACACCCAGCGACCTAAAAAATAGCCAATCTGTTGTAACACACGAACTTTTTGGGTGTAATTCTCATCTGTTTTATCAACTGATAATTCAAATATTTCTCCAAGCATTTTTGCTGAAGGCTCTGCATAAAAATCCATCACTGAATTTTTATCACTTTCAGCTAATTTTTGTTTTTCCATTGCAGATGAGATTATTTTGTCCATCTTAGGAAAGTCACGTGCGGCCTTTTTTCTTATTGAGGATGCTATGGGAAGTAAAAGATACGCCCTTAGTTTACCCCAAAAATGGGAATCGACCACGTCATCCCGAATTTTGAAATACGTTAATATTACTGAAATGGCAGACGCTTTTATCAGTTCTTTTTCTCCTGTCTTACAGAATATACATTTTTTTAAAGGGTTAACAGTACATCTTCCTTTTTCAAATTCACAGCATTCATCGCTCAATGCCATTAAAAGCAGTGCATAAAAAGTACAGTCGTAGCTTAACGTAAGCCTTGAAATTATCCCGTAACTTTTTCCCAGCTGACGGCAAAGCGCACAATATACACCTTTGTACTGCTCATATTCGCGTACTAACAATTCAGATTTTTGTGGTCTAATATAACCAAACAATAAAACCAACCTCAAATTTATTTATATATATATTTTACTATACCCGACACCATTATTTAATTAACAATGTGTAAATTTTATGATAGCACAAAGCCGCAAAAATATCATTTCATTATTGTATTAATCCAGTATGTATTATTGTACAAATATTTTGTATTGAAATTGTACATTATGTATGATACATTTTTTGTAAAAGAGTCAATAATAAAAAATAGATAATGTGAATTTGTAATAAAAGATAAAGGGTATGGTTAAAAAGCTCTATTTTTATTGTAATTAAAATGTTTAAGTGCTATAATCACATCAGATAAATACAAAAATGAGGGGGTAAAAATATGAAATTATACGACATCGATGTAGTAAAGCTTATTGACTTATTAGATAAGGCAAAAGGAAATGTATACCTTGTAACTGAAGATGGGAACACTCTTAACCTTAAGAGTAAACTTTGCCAATTATATGGTGTAAAAGCACTTTTGGAAAGTGCAAAAAATTCAACTGTTTCGGCTGAATTAAACGTTGAAAATCCAGAAGATGAATTAATGTTTATTAATTATATGATGAGTAAATAAATTTCACAAATAAATTTTGGTGCCGTTAAAAATTTAGCGGCGCCTATTTTTATGCCTTCTATTCTTTTCTTTCTCTTAACTGAACTCTTGAAAGTTTTCCATTTAATACAGAAGCTTGTGCAGAAAGCTCCTCTGCGGCTGCGGCACTTTCTTCTGCTGTAGCTGAGTTTGTCTGTACAACAGAAGATATCTGTGATACCCCCCTCATTAATCTGCTCTATTGATGTAGCCTGTTCACTTGATGCATCTGCAATTTGTGAAACAAGGTTATTGATATTTGTTGATGTGTCAACAATTCTATTAATTAAATCTGCAGTTTTGCCGGCTATTTTTGTTCCGTTTTCTACTGCATTAACAGAGCCTTCAATAAGTTCAGTGGTATTTTTTGCAGCTTCCGCACTCTTATTTGCAAGATTTCTAACCTCATCTGCGACTACAGCAAATCCCTTTCCCGCAGAACCTGCACGAGCCGCTTCAACTGCCGCATTAAGCGATAAAATATTGGTTTGGAAAGCAATTTCATCTATTGTTTTTATAATTTTTGTAATTTCATCAGACGAAGTTCTTATTTCTTCAATTGCTTGTAACAAATCATTTACAGACAGTTTTCCGTATTCCAATGCTTGTTCGGCATTTTCAGTGATCGACTTTGCATGGCTGGCATTATCTGCATTTTTTTGCACATGATTTGATACTTCATTTATCGTTGCCGATAATTGTTCCAATGAACCTGCCTGTTCTGTAGTACCACTCGAAAGGGACTGTGCAGCGCTTGAAATTTCATTTGCACCTGTTGAAACCTGTTCGGCGGTTACCCCTAAGTCATAGTAAGTGCTGTTAAAAGAATTAAGAATTTTGTTTAGGGCATCCTTAATTGGTGCAAAGTCACCCATATAATCTCGGTCAACCTGTGATTTTAGATTTCCATTCGAAATTTCTAATAAAATCTCGGATATTTCACTTATGTATCCGCTTATTTCTTTTGATGTATTTTTAAATATCTCAGATAGTTCTCCAAATTCATCATTTGTATATATTTCTATATCGGTGCGAAGTTTTCCTTTTCCCATGTCTTTAGATAAAGACATTATATCTTTGATTGGTAATAGTGATTTTTTTACTACAACATATGCTATAGTACACATTATAAATACATCTATTAATCCGAAAATTATTATAAATGCAATAAGGCTAAAAATACTTGCTAATAATTCTGAATTTTTAATATAAAATACACTGTTCCATTTACTATCGATACCATCCATTGTAATAGGTATTTTTGCCGCAATAATTCTGCCTTGGTCTTCAGAATACCTAGTTCCTACTTTACTTTTATCCGCAGTATTTGAAACAAAATTTGAATCAGCAGATATTATTGATTGACATGAAGTTTTATAATTTCCTAAATCATAGCTTAAATTTGTAATGGTATCTGTTAATATATCTACATTTGTTACTCCTAAAAACCGATTGTTTTTATCAATAATAGGATAACTTATTGTTATTAAATTGACCGTTTCACCTGATGACTGCTTTTCACTATACGGTTCAGTAATATTAGGTTTAAGTGTATCTTTTGATTTTTTATAATAGTCTAATTTACTGTATTCACTATAGTCCTTTAGAATATCAAGTCTTAATTGGCCATCGGTTCTGTATTGGAAATACGATAAACCGTTCGCAGTATTTTCAAACATAGCGTTAGGCTCAAAAGCTACATATACGGAAAAAATATTGCTGTCATCTTCAAGTGTGGAATTAATAGAGTCTTTTATCAGTTTATCACGTGTTGCCGGTTCAATGTTCTCATACCTTCCAACCTCTTTAGCAAGAAGTTTGGCATGATTCTGCATATTGTTCATATATGATACAGTTAAATAAGCATTGTTCTTCGCTAAATTATTGACTTCATTATTTACCGTCTTTTTTTATCTGATGATATATATGCAGATATAGTTGCAACTATTAAGATACCTATAACTAATGTTACTGCAGTAATTCTTAGTGGGATTTTAAATACAAGTTTGTTTCTGATATTGTTTGAATTTTTTGTCATTCTGTAATTCTCCTTCTTTTATTATTCCACATTTAGACTTGTGAAAATTGTAAATACAAACCTTTTTAAACCACCTATTTATATATTGTATATAAAATGATAAATATTACCTCAAATAAAAAAGTTTTATATTAAATGTTGGGGTTCTTACCCCCTACCTTCTCCCGAATAATGAGTCGGGCAAAAAACAATCTGTTGTTTTATATGCAAAGGGAAAGAAGAAGCTAAAAAAAACCGTCAAAGTTAATACTTTGGCGGTTTTATACACATGACTTTTATATTAATAGGCTGCACTTAAAGGATTAAGCACCCCATACGCTTTATTTTGAATATCATCAATAAATTTTATTGATTTGCCGGCACCAAGAGCAACACAAATTTGTGAATCTTCTGCAACATTAACAGGCATTTTTGCTTTTTTGGAAATTAACATATCCATACCATATATTTGTGAACAACCTCCTGTAAGTACGATACCGTCAGTATAAACATCCCCCATTAATTCGGGCGGCGTTTTTTCAAGCATTTCCTGAATGGTTCTGACAATTTGCATAGCCGGTTCAATAAGAGCTTCTAATATTTCGTCACAAGAAACATCTGTCCACTGCGGTAATCCCGTCATAGCATTTCTGCCTTTGACTCTGTGAGTAATTACTTCTTTTCTGGGATATACACAACCTATGTTAATTTTTGTTTCTTCTGCGGTACGTTGACCAATTATAAGATTATACTTTCTTCTAATATATTTTATAATAGCTTCATCAAACGCATTTCCTGAAACTTTAACAGAACGTGAAATAGCAATGCCGCTTAATGACAATACAGCCATATCAGTCGTTCCGCCACCTATATCAACAATTAATGTACCGTGAGGAGTTGAAATATCCATTCCTGCACCTATAGCTGCTGCAACGGGTTCCTCTATTAGACATATTTTGCGTACACCCGCAGCACTTATTGCATCCACTACAGCTCGTTTTTCTACTTCCGTTATTTGACATGGAACACTTACAACTACTCGAGGCATAACAACTTTACTGCCGCTTATCTTCTTTAAATATGTGCTGATAAGGTACTGGGCCAAATCAAAATTCGAAATAACGCCATTACACAAAGGGTGAGAAACCACAATTTTATCTGAAGTACGGCCTACCATAGCATAAGCCTCTTTGCCGGTAGCTACAACTTCATCATTTTCAACATTAACAGCAACAACTGCAGGTTCATTAAGTATAATGCCTTTACCGTCAAGATATATCTTTACGGCAGAAGTACCAAGATCTATAGCTATATCTGTACCGTGCACATAATCACATCCAATTCTAATTTTAATAGTTATTTATTATATTACAAAAAATTTAATATTTCAACCGGTTAAGGCACAACTTGTGCAATAGCTGCACAGGTAACCTGCTTTGCACCATTTTTAAGCATAACAGAAGCACATTCACCCAATGTTGCTCCCGTAGTGACTATATCATCGATGACTAAAATACTCTTTTTATACATATTTTGCTTATTCTTTACAATATAAACATTTTTAACATTTTTTTGTCTGTCTTTTTCATTAAGACGATGTTGTTCATTATTATCTTTTATTTTTTCCAAACATTCCTTATAAGGAACATTTAATCTTTTAGAAACAGCTTTAGCTAATAGCTCAGACTGATTATAACCCCTTAACTTTTTTCTTTGTTTTGACAGCGGTACGCAAGTAATAATATCAAAATTATATGAATGAATTTCCAAAAATTGTTTTGCAATTATGTTTGCAAAAAATTCGACTAATTCCTTTTTGCCATAAAATTTAAAATTAATGATTGCTTTTCTAATACTGTTTTTATATTGAAAAGGGGCATAACATACAATTATTTTACCCAATTTAGGTATATAAATTCTTTTATTTGTGCACGCCTTTACTGCTTCAGTTGAGCATTTGTCACAAATTTGTCCACCATATGAAACGATTTTTCCGCACAAAACGCATCTTGGCGGAAAAATCAAATTTATAAAGATAGAAAATATATTATTTTTCATTTGTATGATCCTCAGTCAAAAAATAATATAAACCCGAATATCTTTGAGAAATCTTATTATTGCTAACCATTTTTTCGATTGCTTTTTTTGTTCCTATCAATATTAAAATTGATTTTGCTCGGGTTATAGCTGTATAAAGTAAATTACGGTAAGACAATTGTGGCGCACATTGATACATCGGAATAATTACTGCTGGAAACTCATTTCCCTGGCTTTTATGTATGGTTATCGCATATGAAAGTTCCACTTCGGATAAGGCTTCCATTTCATAAAGCACAATTCGGTCTTCCATTTGAACAGTTACGGTAGATGAACGACGGTTAATGTCGCAAATCGTCCCCATATCACCGTTAAATACTCCTTCTCCGCTTGTTCCGTCAAATTTCGTCCAAGTAAGATTATAATCGTTTTTAGTTTGCATAACTTTATCGCCCTCACGAAAAAGTATCCCGTTTATAACAATTTCATTTTTACCTTTTTCTTTTGGGTTGATAGCCGACTGAAGTTTTTTGTTTAGTTCTTTCGTGCCTAATTTACCTTTTCTGGATGGTGACAGTACTTGAATATCTGTAAATGGTGAATATCCATAGCTTGCAGTAAGACGAAATTTGCAAAGGTCAACTATAATGGAAGAAATTTCGTCAGAGTTGTTGTATGGCATAAAAAAGAAATCGTTATTTCTAATGTTCAATTCAGGCATATATCCATTTACGATTTTATGCGCATTTGTAACAATTAAACTTTGCATTGATTGCCGAAATATTTCATTAAGCTGTACAACCGGAAACCTTTTTGCTGCTATTAAATCGCTGAGAACATTTCCCGGTCCTACAGATGGAAGCTGGTTACAATCCCCTACCATAATAAAACGGCAGCCAAGCGGTAACGCGCGCAAAAGGGCTTCAAATATTACAGTATCAACCATAGACAGTTCATCAATAACCAAAGCGTCGCAGTCCAAAAGATTTTTTTCATTCTTTGAAAATACAGGTATATCATTTTCGTTCCATTCAACTTCCAGCAGCCGATGTATTGTTTTTGCTTCCTGCCCGGTTAATTCAGACATGCGTTTTGCCGCTCTGCCGGTAGGTGCTGCAAGCAATACTTTTTCACCTTTTAATTTAAGGATTTTTATGATAGCGTTAAGCGTTGTAGTTTTTCCTGTTCCGGGACCGCCTGTAAGAATCAAGATGCCCTTAGACAAAGCTTGTTTTATTGCAAGTTTTTGGCCATCTGCATATTGAATTTGGAAAGTGTTTTCTATTTCACTGATATAATCATCAACACCTATTATAGGCTGCGCCGGAAAGCTCAACATCATATTAAGTCTACCGGCAGAATACACTTCGGAGCGGTACTGTTTTGGCGTAAAAATAAATTCCCTGCCTTTAAAACTAACCGAAATAACAGATTTTTCAGCTTTTAGTGCTTCCAAAGTATCAGAAGTAAGCTCAAATTCAGTTCCGAGAAGTTTTGCAGAAGTTGAAATAAGCTTATCCGTGGGCAGACAAGTATGCCCATTATAAATATTATGTTTTAAAACATGCAGTAACCCTGCACGTATTCTGCAGTTATTGTCCTTAGGCATTTCAAGAGATGCGGCTATACTGTCCGCGCGATTAAACCCTATTTCAAGGCTTTCATCACACAGGCAGTATGGGTCATTTTCCACCATTTCGGCGGATTGAGGTCCAAAAAGTTTCCAAACCCGAACCGCTTCTTCAGGTGTAATTCCAAATTTACTTAAATAAAGCATAATTTCTTTTATGCCATGAGTTTTCTTAAA
>DHNU01000049.1:30969-33696 GCA_002407645.1 Ruminococcaceae bacterium UBA5408 | reverse complement strand
GCGGCAGTTGTAGGCGTAGAATGTTCAACAGCTTCTACTTTAAACTGAGTTCCATAACTTGGATTATTTACCCATCCGCCTACTACATGGACATCCTCCCCCACATTTACCCAGGGGATAATGCCTACGCAAGTTATAAGTTCTTCACCGTTATTTATTTCTATTACAGCATAACCGTTTTCTTTATTCTTGTATATAACCTGTTCGATTGAACCGGACATCTCAAGAAGCTTGTCTTCCCCCATTAAACTCCCTCAATATTTCGAAATTATATTTTTAGTATAATACATATACTATGTATTTGCAAATCTATAGATTTAACACTTCATTAAATTCTTCAGGAGTGTAAATTTCTATTCCGGGATTTTGGTGTGACAATATTCTACAAACCATCGCAGTTTCCTCATCCATTCCCTTATCAATACAAATAAGTTTTTTATTTTCTCCCGGTGACCATCTAAGTCTTTCTATTGCGCTTTCGATTTTCATTTCAACACTCTCATCATGTCCTTCTATAGATATTACCAAATACAGCGTCCCTACAGTGTTTTTTAGTAGAATCTTGAAAATTATAAACTTAATAACTTCAGTTAATCCGATAATTGCTAAAAGGACCAAAATTATTTTTGCTAATACCTCAAGCATTAAAATCACCTCATCACATTTTATGTAATGAGGTGAATAAATGATATGATTATTTTTCCAATACGGATTTTAAAGCGTCAACTTTATCGCACTTTTCCCAAGCAACATGCAAGTCCTCACGCCCCATGTGACCGTAATTTGACAATGAACGGTATATCGGTTTTCTTAAGTCCAAATCGCGAATAATTGCAGTCGGGCGTAAATCAAATACCTTTGCTGCTGCTTTTGCTAATTGATCATTAGAGTACTTTGAAGTGCAGAATGTATCAACCATAATTGATACCGGTCTTGCTACGCCTATTGCATATGCAAGCTGAATTTCACATTTTTTTGCAAGACCTGCTGCAACAATGTTTTTCGCAACATATCTTGCTGCATATGCAGCAGAACGGTCGACTTTAGTTGGATCTTTTCCTGAAAAGGATCCGCCGCCGTGTCTGCCGTAGCCGCCGTAAGTATCTACTATTATTTTTCTTCCTGTAAGTCCGCTGTCTCCTACCGGCCCACCAATTACAAAACGCCCTGTGGGATTGATATATAATTTAGTTTTCTCATCAATCCATTTATCCGGAATAACAGGATTAATGACATTTCGAATTATGTCATCCCTGATTTGTGATAGCGTAACATCGGAATCATGTTGAGTTGAAAGAACTACAGTATCAACACGTATTGGTTCATCATCATCATATTCTATAGTGACCTGTGTTTTTCCGTCAGGTCTTAAATATGATAAAGTGCCGTTTTTTCTAACCTCACTTAACTTTTTAGATAGTTTATGCGCAAGTGATATAGCAAGAGGCATAAGTTCAGGTGTTTCGTCACATGCATAGCCAAACATCATTCCCTGGTCTCCTGCTCCAATAATATCATTTTCATCAGTTGCACCTTGTTTTGTTTCATAGGACTCGTTTACACCCATTGCAATATCAGGTGACTGAACATCAATAGATGTAATAACGCCACAGGTGTTACCGTCAAATCCATATGCAGGATCATCATACCCGATATCCTTTACAACTTGACGGGTAACTGCAGGAATGTCAACATAGCAGTCAGTAGAGATTTCACCCATTACATGAACTACACCTGTTGTTGCAGTAACTTCACATGCTACATGTGCATTGGGATCCTGTTTAATAATTTCATCAAGTATAGCATCTGCTACTTGGTCACATAGCTTGTCCGGATGTCCTTCAGTAACGGACTCGGATGTAAATAAATGTTTTGACATAATAATCCTCCTAAAGCTTAAAAAATATATAAAACTAAATGCCGCCCGGAAGTCCGAACGGCATATATCATTACCTCATCTTTCGGATTCACCGCAGGAATTGGCACCTTACACTTTATGTAGGTTGCCGGACATCATAGGGCCTGTTCCCTCCGTCACTCTTGATAAGGGGCATATTAAATTTTACTATAATAGTATATCATATTACTAATTATAAATAAATGTACAAAAGTTAAAAAGTCTATACTTGAACTAATTATCAAATTTGTTAATATTGACAAATTTAATTATCTTTATATTTTATTATGAAGTATAGGACTTACTTTTTTATATATTAATATGGTAATAACAGATACCAACAAACCTTTAAGTAAGTTAAATGGCGCTACTGCAAGCATTATAAATGTAGTCATATCATGTATTGCAGAGTTTATAGAAGTTCCCATAGCTACGAGTGAATCCATAGGCATATGAAATACATTTGCATAAAACGGAAGTAAAAAGAATGCATTTAATATACTTCCAAATATAATTAGCGATAAAGTGCCTATGGACATACCAATTATTGCACCTTTTTTGGATTTCTGTTTTTTATAAATCAATACAGCAGGAACTACAAAAGAGCACCCTAATATAAAATTAGCTAAATCTCCGACTCCTCCTGTTGAACTGCCGTGAATGACAAGATATAGCAATATTTTAATTAATTCGATAATTATGCCAGCTATCGGTCCCATAGCAAAACCGCCAATCAGCACGGGCAACTCACTTAAATCAATTTTATAAAAACCGGGAGCAAACCAAAGTGGAATTTCTACAACCATTAAAATAGCTGCAATTGCAGAAAG
>DHNU01000049.1:30471-30715 GCA_002407645.1 Ruminococcaceae bacterium UBA5408 | reverse complement strand
TTGGAATTAAACCAAAATCAGCTTATGCTCGTGGGCTCGTCGGTTTAAACCGCTTTACCACCGGTGGGGATTTTCGCCCCGCCCCGAAGATTAATAAATTTTAAACGGGGAATAAATCTAATAAATTATTTAGTTCTTTATATTCACCTACCTATAAAAAAGATAAAAAAATCCCGCAGCAAAACTGCGGGACGATAATACGCATACCTGCGCTCTCTTCTTCCATCCGGACTATACCGTCGGC
>DHNU01000049.1:27968-30245 GCA_002407645.1 Ruminococcaceae bacterium UBA5408 | reverse complement strand
TTGGAATTAAACCAAAATCAGCTGCTGCTCGCGGGCTCGTCGGCTATAGCCGCTTTACCGCCGGTGGGGAATTACACCCCGCCCCGAAGAAAACTATTTTATTTGTAAATATTATATCATGTAAAACTGTATTCTGTCAACAATTTAACGGTACTCTTTAGGAATATTTTTATCTATTATATTATTAATAAACTTTAAATTAAATGATGGTGCAAACCTACGTATACCATGCTTTGATGCAAGCGTATCATTATATTCACTTACAGGATATATTGTTATATCTTTGCAATGAGGACCATAATGAGTAACAATAGGCTTAAACTTCATATCGGTATATGTAGTCTTATTGGTAGAGAAGTCTTTAGTCATTGTTACAGTAAGCATGCCTCCCACCATATTTTCCCCGCCCTGCTGTGCAGAAACAAGATTCCCAAGTGCAAAAATCACAGGGCATTTTGTTCCGTCTTTACGCTCAAGGACTGTAAGTTTTTGAACAACATGAGGGTGATTTCCAAAAATAATATCAGCGCCCCAATCAACCATATTTTGAGCAAGATTTTTTTGTTTATCTGTTAAAGTATATGTATTTTCATTGCCCCAGTGTGCAGAAATAACTACAACATCAGCCATAGTTTTTGCTTTAGTAATTAATTTCTTTATTAATTCTGTATTGTCAGCATAAATCAACCTATATTTGGAATTTTTAGGAAGAGATAGGCCATTGGTCATCTCTGTAATACCAATATGTGCTGTTTTAATACCTTTGGATTCAACAATTCTGATATTTTGAAGGTCTTCTTCATCCCTATATACTCCAACTACTTTTACAGAAGGCTTTGTATCCCAATAATCAAGTGTTGCGGCTACACCACGTTCGTTTTGATCAAGAATATGATTATTCGCATGATTAATGACATCGAAACCTAAATCCACTAAATCATCACCCAACTGCGTAGGCGAATTAAACCTGGGATATCCTGAAGGCTGTGCAATTTTTGTTGCAAGCGGTGTTTCCTGATTAATTACGGATATATCCGCATTCTTTATATCATTTGCAATATGCGAATATACAGGTTTAAAGTCATAGCTGCCGTTTTTTCCGGTCCTTCTTTCAGCCTGCTCATATATTACATCATGTATTAAGTTGTCCCCAACGCCTAAAATAGTAATTGACTCTTTTTTAGGTGCATCCGTTTTTGAGGCTTCGGCAGTTTTTGATGCTACAGGTGGTTTTGAAGAGACCTGCACATTTTTGTTTTGTAAAATTGCAACAGAGACAGTAATAATAACTGCTGCTATCAACAAGAAAAATGAAATATAATATATTGCTTTTGATTTTTTTCCACGCCTTAAGTATGCCTTCATAAAAAACCTTCCATCTCATTAAAATGACAAATCTAACGTAATTATAACATTATATATAATTAAAAGCTATCATTACAACTTATATTATGCAATATCTTGCATTTATGATTCATAATATAATAGGTTTTTATAATATATTACAGCATAACTTATATAAAAATAAGTTAATTGCAGCTTCATTTATATTTAAAAACAGTCTTTTATTATAGAGCCGATTAAAGTAATTAAACGTAATGCCTACTGTTATCGTAACTTCAAAATATTTCGCAATTGGTTTCACCACAGCATTTGACATAGAACCAAATATAAAAAGACCGCCTCTACGATAATTGAACCGTTAGAGGCAGTCCTCATATTATTCGCTAAAAATTAGCTATTAATGCTTGTAACAACTCCGGAACCAACTGTATGACCGCCTTCACGAATAGCAAAGCGAAGACCTTCTTCAATAGCAATTGGTGTAATTAATTCAACGTCCATTTCAACGTTATCGCCAGGCATGCACATTTCAATTCCTTCAGGAAGAGTAATAACACCTGTAACATCAGTAGTTCTGAAATAGAACTGAGGACGATAATTATTAAAGAACGGAGTATGACGTCCGCCTTCATCTTTAGTCAAAACGTAAACCTGACCATGGAATTTTGTATGAGGATTGATTGTTCCAGGTTTAGCAAGAACCTGACCACGCTCAATTTCCTCTCTCTGAATACCACGGAGAAGTACACCGACATTATCGCCAGCCTCAGCAAAATCAAGGGTCTTTCTGAACATTTCGAGGCCTGTAATAACAGACTTCTTACGCTCATCAGTAAGACCGATAATTTCGATTTCTTCGCCGACCTTAGCAGTACCACGCTCAACTCTACCGGTTGCAACAGTACCACGGCCGGTAATAGTAAATACGTCTTC
>DHNU01000049.1:19581-27754 GCA_002407645.1 Ruminococcaceae bacterium UBA5408 | reverse complement strand
CTGACTTACGATCTGGTGTAGGAATGAAATCATCAACAGCATCCATCAATTCTTTAACACACTGATACTCAGGTGCATTTTCATCTGTAGAAGTGCATTCAAGAGCCTTAAGTGCAGAACCGCGGATAATAGGAGTATCATCACCCGGGAAACCATACTCATTAAGAAGGTCACGAATTTCCATCTCGACAAGGTCAAGCAACTCAGGATCGTCAACTTGGTCAACTTTGTTCATGAATACTACAATGTAAGGTACGCCAACCTGACGCGAAAGCAGAATGTGCTCTCTTGTCTGAGGCATCGGACCATCTGCAGAAGAAACAACAAGGATTGCACCGTCCATCTGAGCAGCACCTGTAATCATGTTCTTAACATAGTCAGCATGGCCAGGGCAGTCAACGTGAGCATAGTGACGTTTTTCAGTCTGATACTCAACGTGAGATGTATTAATTGTGATTCCACGTTCTCTCTCTTCAGGAGCCTTATCGATATTTGCATAATCAACAAAGTCAGCTGAACCACCCAAGTTGAGAACTTTTGTAATAGCAGCGGTTAAAGTAGTTTTACCATGGTCAACGTGACCAATAGTACCAATGTTTACATGAGGTTTAGATCTGTCAAATTTTGCTTTTGCCATTGGAATTCCTCCTTTTATTTACACATATATAAATTTTCAATAATTCAAACTATGCATATCATTTTAACATAACATTATAAAAAATCAAGTAAATTTTACATCTTACTCTGACTTTTTGTTTCGAGAGGAAATAATCTTCTCAGAAACAGATTTCGGAACTTCTGCAGATTCAGCAGGTTCCATAACATATTGACCTCTGCCCTGTGTTTTGGAACGCAAGTCTGTTGCATATCCAAACATTTCTGAAAGTGGAACTTTAGCATTAATTTGCTGAGCTCCTGGAATTGCATCCATTCCTCCAATCATGCCACGGCGAGAGTTCAAGTCACCGATTACATCACCCATATATTCTTCAGGTACTGTAGCCGTAACTTTCATGATTGGTTCCAAAATTACCGGATCAGCTTTTCTCATAGCCTCTTTGAATGCCATTGAACCGGCAATCTTAAATGCCATTTCAGAAGAGTCGACCTCATGATATGAACCATCATAGAGTGTTACCTTTGTATCAATAACAGGATATCCTGCGAGTACACCTGTTAGCATAGCTCCCTGAATACCTTGGTCAACTGCCGGAATATATTCTTTCGGAATAGCACCGCCGACAACTGCATTGACAAACTCGTAGCCCTTGCCCGGATTAGGCTCAATACGGATTTTAACATGACCGTACTGACCACGACCGCCGGACTGACGAGCATATTTTGTGTCAACATCAGCATTACCACGAATAGTTTCTTTATAAGAAACCTGTGGTTTACCAACATTAGCTTCAACACGGAATTCGCGTAAAAGTCTGTCTACAATAATCTCCAAATGCAGCTCACCCATACCGGCAATAATTGTTTGACCGGTTTCTTCTTGAGTATAAGCTCTAAATGTTGGGTCTTCTTCAGCGAGTTTTGCAAGCGCAATACCCATCTTTTCTTGACCCGCTTTAGTCTTTGGTTCGATAGCAACTTCAATAACAGGATCCGGGAAATCCATTGATTCAAGAATTAATGGATTCTTTTCATCGCAAAGAGTATCACCGGTGGTAGTGTTTTTAAGTCCTACTGCAGCAGCAATATCGCCAGCATAGACTGTTTCCAAATCTTGACGGTGATTTGCATGCATCTGCAAAATACGACCAAAACGCTCATGTTTATCTTTAACCGAGTTATAAACTGTATCTCCGGCATTAACCTTACCGGAATAAACACGGAAAAAGCAGAGTTTTCCAACAAATGGGTCTGTAGCAATTTTAAATGCAAGAGCTGCAAACGGTTCATCATCGGATGAATGGCAATCATGTTCTTCGCCTGTCTCAGGGTCAGTACCTCTGATTTCAGCGACATCTGTCGGAGCAGGCATAAAGGCAATAATTGCATCCAGCAACTTTTGTACGCCCTTGTTTCTATAAGAAGTACCACATGTTACCGGAACCATTTTATTATCAATTGTAGCTTTTCTTATTGTAGCTATAATTTCATCTCTGGTAAGTTCTTCACCATTGAGATATTTTTCCATAAGAGTATCGTTTTGTTCTGCAACACTTTCGATAAGCTCAGTATGATATTTTTCAGCAAGTTCAAGCATATCCTCAGGGATCTCTTCAACTTTCATGTCCTTGCCCATGTCATCGTAATAAACGTCCGCTTTCATGTCAACAAGGTCAATAATTCCCTTGAATGTGTCCTCAGCTCCAATAGGAAGCTGAATTGGAACAGCGTTACATTTAAGGCGATCTTTCATCATGGCAACGACGCGATAAAAATCCGCGCCCATTATATCCATTTTATTAACATAAGCCATACGAGGGACATGATACTCTTCAGCCTGACGCCAAACGGTTTCAGACTGAGGCTCAACGCCGCCCTTAGCACAGAAAACTGTTACAGAGCCGTCAAGAACACGAAGTGATCTTTGAACTTCAACTGTAAAGTCGACGTGACCTGGGGTGTCGATGATGTTTATTCTATGACCTTTCCAAAAGCAGGTAGTAGCAGCAGAGGTAATTGTAATTCCTCTCTCCTGCTCCTGTGCCATCCAGTCCATAGTCGCAGCACCATCATGTGTTTCACCGATTTTATGGTTGACGCCTGTATAATATAGGATACGTTCAGTAGTAGTTGTTTTACCCGCGTCAATATGAGCCATTATGCCGATATTACGGGTTTTTTCAAGTGATACCTGCCTTGGCATAGTTTTCTCTCCTTAAAGTGAAATGTCGGAATTTGTACATTTTGTAGGTAATTTACCAACAAAGTTGGATTACCATCTGTAATGAGCAAATGCCCTATTGGCTTCAGCCATCTTGTGCGTCTCATCACGCTTTTTAGCTGCGCCGCCAGCACCATTTACAGCATCAAGGATTTCACCGGCAAGTCTTTCCCTCATTGTCTTTTCAGACCTGAGCCTTGAGTAGTTGGTCATCCAACGTAAACCTAATGTTTGTCTTCTTTCAGGGCGAACCTCCATTGGAACCTGGTATGTTGCACCACCTACACGGCGGGCTTTAACTTCGAGTGACGGCATAACATTTTCCATAGCCTGCTCGAAAACCTCCAAAGGTTCTTTCCCCGTTTTTTCACTAATAATGTCGAATGCACCGTATACGATTTTTTGGGCTGTGCCCTTTTTACCGTCGATCATTACATTATTAACAAGACGTGTTACAAGTTTTGAATTATAAAGCGGGTCTGGCAAAACATCACGTTTTGCAATTTTGCCTCTTCTTGGCACTTTACTTCCCTCCTTCACAAGAATGATATCATAGGTACTCGAAAGCGACAAACTCCCGTGGCCAATACAGAGGCGTTCTATATTTAAAACGCCGCTGCATTTTATGTTGAAAAACATGCAGCCGTTAGGTTTCTGTCAATTTAAATTACCTTATTTTTTTGCAGCGCCAGCTTTCGGACGCTTTGCTCCATACTTAGAACGAGCCTGCATACGCTGTGCAACACCTTGAGCATCAAGAGTTCCACGAATAATATGGTAACGTACACCAGGCAAATCCTTAACACGGCCGCCACGAATCATAACAACGCTATGTTCCTGAAGGTTATGACCTACACCAGGAATATAAGCACTGACTTCAATTCCATTTGAAAGTCTAACTCTTGCTATTTTTCTAAGAGCTGAGTTCGGCTTTTTAGGTGTAGCAGTCTTTACTGCAGTACATACACCGCGCTTTTGTGGGGAATTCTGATTGATAAATATACGCTTTTTGGAATTCCAACCTTTCAAAAGAGCAGGAGCTTTTGCTTTAGATACAGAAACTTCTCGTCCGGTGTGGACTAACTGGTTAAATGTTGGCATAATACACCTCCTCACAATAAATTTAATATGTTAAACGAATATATTATATCCGCCAAACATCTAATTAATCTAATAAAATCCTATCTTGTTCTAAGGAAAAACCTTAGAACAAGAGTTGGATATTTAGACATATTAAAACAAACTATCACAATTTGTAATTATAACGCTATACTGCGTCATTTGTCAAGGTTTCATTTTCAGGTTTAATTTCAACATCAGTATAACATTTCATGCCTGTTCCTGCAGGAATCAATTTACCAATGATAACATTTTCCTTCAGTCCAAGCAGCGGGTCAACTTTACCCTTTATTGCAGCATCCGTTAGTACACGCGTGGTTTCCTGGAATGATGCAGCGGATAGGAACGATTCCGTAGCAAGTGACGCTTTCGTTATACCTAAAAGAACCGGCTGAGCTGTAGCTTCTTGGAGGTCCTTTTCGCCTTGATTAATACGTTCGCGTATATTTTCATTTTCAGATTCGAAGTCATTCTTTTCTACAAGAGAATTCGGTAGAAGCGTTGTATTACCTGAATCTTCAATTTTAACTTTCTTCATCATTTGGCGAACAATTACTTCAATATGCTTATCATTGATATCAACACCTTGCATGCGATAAACACGCTGAACTTCTTCAATCAGATAGTCCTGAACTGCGTGAGTGCCAATGATTGCAAGAACGTCATGCGGATTAACTGAACCCTCTGTAATTCTTGTACCGGCTTTGATCATCTGTCCTTCATTAACAGTAATACGTGAGCCAAACGGAATAAGATATGATTTAGAATCGCCGGTTTCGGAATCTGTAACTACAACATGACGATTTTTCTTAATTTCATCAAAAGTAACCTTACCGGAAATTTCACTTATAATAGCAAGATGTTTAGGTTTACGTGATTCAAACAATTCTTCAACACGCGGCAAACCTTGAGTGATATCTTCTGCATTTGCGACACCACCGGTATGGAACGTTCTCATTGTTAACTGAGTACCGGGTTCACCGATGGACTGAGCAGCTATAATACCAACTGCTTCACCGACAGAAACTGTATGACCGTTGGCAAGGTTAGCTCCATAACATTTCTTACAAACACCATGTTTAGAACAGCAATTGAGTACTGAACGAATTTTGATGCGTTCAACTCCGTGACTTACAATAATATCTGCATCTTTATCATCCATTAATTTATCCTTAGAGACGAGAACTTCCCCTGTCTTTTCATCAGCAAAGTCTTCGACAAGGTATCTTCCCAAAAGACGTTCATGCAGTGATTCAATTGCTTCTTTGCCTTCTTTAATATCGTAAACCTCGAGTCCGTCCGTTGCACCGCAGTCGTCTTCACGAATAATAACGTCCTGAGATACGTCAACCAAACGACGTGTAAGGTAACCAGAGTCAGCAGTTCTAAGAGCAGTATCTGCAAGACCTTTTCTTGCACCACGAGAAGAAATAAAGTATTCCAAAATATTAAGGCCTTCACGATAGTTGGCTTTAATCGGAATTTCAATAGTTTTACCTGACGTATTGGCAATCAAGCCACGCATACCGGCAAGCTGACGAATCTGACTCATAGAACCACGAGCACCAGAGTCAGCCATCATAAAGATAGGATTGTAACGGTCAAGGTTTTTCTGCAGTGCAGTTGAAACGTCATCTGTAGCTTTTGCCCAAGTTTTTAATACTGCCTTGTATCTTTCATTATCCGACAACAAGCCCATTTTAAACTGATCGGATACAACGTCCAACTTCTTTTCAGCTGCCACGATAATATCCTTTTTCTCAGGAGGAATAGTAGCATCACAAACAGCAACTGTAATGGCACTAAGGGTAGAATATTTATATCCCTGTGACTTGATGCTATCCAAAACATCGGCAGTTTCCGCAGCACCATGAATTTTAATACATTTTTCAATAATTTTTCCAAGCTGTTTTTTGTCTACTAAGAAATCAACTTCAAGTTTAAACCTGTTCTCCGGAAGAGAACGGTCAACATAACCTAAATCTTGAGGAATTGGCCTGTTAAATATCATACGTCCAACCGTAGTGTCGATAATTTCAGAAACCATTTTACCGTCCACTTCAGCTGTCATTCTAACTTTTATTTTTGCATGAAGTCCTACAATTTTAGCATCATAAGCCATTATTGCTTCTTCGTAGTCTTTAAATACCTTTCCTTCTCCGGGTTCTCCGTCCTTTTCAAGTGTAAGATAATATGAACCCAGTACCATGTCCTGTGTAGGAACAGTAACAGGACGTCCGTCGGAAGGTTTCAATAAGTTTCCTGCAGCAAGCATCAAGAAACGAGCTTCTGCCTGTGCTTCTGAAGATAGCGGTACATGAACAGCCATTTGGTCGCCGTCGAAGTCAGCATTATATGCAGTACAAGCAAGAGGATGAAGTTTTAATGCGCGGCCTTCTACAAGTACAGGTTCAAATGCTTGAATGCCAAGTCTATGAAGCGTAGGAGCACGATTTAAAAGCACAGGATGGTTTTTAATAACAACTTCAAGAGCATCCCAAACTTCAGGCTTTGCACGTTCAACAGCTTTTCTTGCAGCCTTAATATTTCCTGCCGCTCCTGTTTCAACAAGGCGTTTCATTACAAAAGGTTTAAATAGTTCCAATGCCATTTCCTTTGGAAGGCCGCATTGGTACATTTTTAATTCAGGTCCGACAACAATAACGGAACGGCCGGAATAGTCAACACGTTTTCCTAAAAGGTTCTGACGGAAACGTCCCTGTTTACCTTTCAGCATGTCTGAAAGAGATTTCAAAGGTCTGTTATTAGGGCCTGTAACCGGTCTGCCGCGGCGGCCGTTGTCTATTAATGCGTCAACAGCTTCCTGAAGCATACGTTTTTCGTTTCTTACTATGATATCCGGTGCGCCAAGTTCCAACAGCCTTTTAAGTCTATTATTTCTGTTAATTACACGTCTATAAAGATCATTTAAGTCAGATGTTGCAAAACGGCCACCGTCAAGCTGCACCATTGGACGTAAATCAGGAGGTATTACCGGAACACAATCAAGTATCATCCATTCCGGTCTGTTACCTGAAAGACGGAAAGCCTCTACAACTTCAAGTCTTTTTAAAACACGGACACGCTTTTGACCTGTTGCAGACTCAAGTTCTCCTTTTAATTCAGCAGAAACCTGATCCAAATCAATTTCAGCAAGTAATTTTTTAATTGATTCCGCTCCCATACCTGCTTCAAAGTCATCTTCATACTTTTCACGCATATCGCGGTATTCTTTTTCATTTAGCAACTGCTTTTTTTGTAGTTCTCTCACATCGCCCGGGTCTGTAACTATATAAAGCGCAAAATACAGAACCTTTTCAAGCATTCTCGGTGATATATCAAGAATTAAACCCATTCTTGAAGGAATGCCTTTAAAATACCAAATATGAGATACCGGAGCTGCCAGTTCAATGTGGCCCATACGTTCACGGCGTACTTTAGATCTTGTTACTTCAACACCACAACGTTCACAAATTTTACCCTTATAACGAATTCTTTTGTATTTGCCACAATGGCATTCCCAGTCCTTTTGGGGTCCAAAAATGCGTTCACAAAACAGTCCGTCACGTTCGGGCTTTAAGGTCCGATAGTTAATTGTTTCGGGCTTTTTAACTTCTCCATGGGACCATTCTCTAATTTTCTCAGGCGAAGCAAGTCCTATCTTAATTGAATCAAAAACATTAAATTCCATACTGCAACCCCATTCTATTATATTTCGTCACTGTCGTCAGAATTAAGGTCAAAAGGTGTTTTCTTATTTAATTCTTCTTCGAAACTGGTATCATTGTCTTCTAAATTTGTATCTTTTTCTTCAAACAAATTCTCGTCTTCGGCTTCAGATTCCTCTTCAGTTTCTTCAACAGAATAGCCATCAAGATTATCAGCTACATTTTGCTCTTCAAAATTTCCTTCCTCTTCTTCGTTAGGATTAAAGCCCATATCATCTTCTTCATCGAAATTCTGCTGTAAATCTATTTCGTCGTTGTTTTTATTTAAAACCTTAACATCTAAACCGAGAGACTGGAGCTCTTTAATAAGAACCTTAAACGATTCAGGAATACCTGGTTTTGGAATGTTCTGACCTTTTACAATTGCTTCGTAAGTCTTAACACGGCCGACAACGTCGTCGGACTTAACCGTAAGAATTTCCTGCAATGTATATGCTGCGCCATATGCTTCCAGAGCCCAAACTTCCATTTCACCGAAGCGCTGGCC
>DHNU01000049.1:18214-19461 GCA_002407645.1 Ruminococcaceae bacterium UBA5408 | reverse complement strand
TCCAATGCCCAAACTTCCATTTCACCGAAACGCTGACCACCAAACTGAGCTTTACCACCCAAAGGCTGCTGTGTAACAAGTGAATACGGTCCGGTTGAACGAGCATGAATTTTATCATCAACAAGATGGTGAAGTTTAAGGTAGTACATAATGCCGACTGTTACAGGATTATCAAAGAACTCACCGGTACGCCCGTCTTTTAATATTGTTTTACCGTCTTCCCTTAAACCTGCTTTTTTGAAACATTCGACAATGTCATCTTCGTGTGCACCATCAAATACAGGAGTCATTATTTTCCAGCCAAGTGCCTTTGCAGCATAACCCAAGTGTACTTCAAGTACCTGACCGATATTCATACGAGAAGGAACACCCAGTGGGTTCAGGACAATATCAAGTGGAGTACCATCGGGTAAGAACGGCATATCTTCAACAGGCAGGATACGTGAAACAACACCTTTGTTACCATGGCGGCCTGCCATTTTGTCACCAACAGATATTTTACGCTTCTGTGCAATATAACAGCGTACAACTTTATTTACCCCTGGTCTTAACTCATCATGGCTGTTTTCACGGTTAAAGACTTTAACATCAACGACTATTCCGTATTCTCCATGAGGAACTCTAAGGGAAGTGTCCCTTACTTCTCTTGCTTTTTCACCGAAGATAGCACGTAAAAGTCTTTCTTCTGCAGTAAGTTCGGTTTCACCTTTTGGTGTAACCTTTCCAACAAGAATATCGCCGGCACGAACTTCTGCACCAATACGAATAATTCCTTCTTCATTTAAATCATGAAGCAAATCTTCATTAACATTAGGAATATCTCTTGTGATTTCTTCCGGCCCGAGTTTTGTGTCTCTTGCATCGATTTCATATTTTTCAATATGAATGGAAGTGTATACGTCATCACGAACAATTTTTTCGCTGATTAAAACAGCATCTTCGTAGTTGTAACCTTCCCAAGTCATAAATCCAATCAAAGCATTTTTTCCAAGACTGATTTCTCCGTCTTTCGTTGCAGGACCGTCTGCAATAACCGAGCCTGCCTCAACCCTTTGATTTACTTCTACAATTGGCACTTGATTTATACATGTTCCCTGATTGGAACGCATAAATTTAATTACATGATAATTATCAACTTTTCCGTCATCACGTGTAATAGTGATTTCATCTGCACTTACACTTCTAACTACACCGGGATGTTTTGCTACTACGCAAACACCGGAGTCAACGCCGGCTTTATATTCCAT
>DHNU01000049.1:17631-18005 GCA_002407645.1 Ruminococcaceae bacterium UBA5408 | reverse complement strand
TTAGAACCCATCAAAGCACGGTTAGCGTCATCATTTTCAAGGAAAGGAATCATTGCAGTAGCAACAGATACAACCATTCTCGGAGAAACATCCATGTAATCTGCTTTTTCACGTTCTACTTCCAAGAACTCATCGCGATAACGTGCATTGACTTTTTTATTAATAAATCCGCCTTCATCATCCAAAGGTTCATTCGCCTGTGCGACAATATAGTCGTCCTCGACATCAGCAGTCATATATATAACCTGATCTGTTACACAACCTGTTTCTTTATTAACTTTACGGAAAGGAGCTTCGATAAAACCGTATTCGTTAATTTTTGCAAATGTTGCAAGATAAGAAATCAATCCGATATTAGGACCTTCAGGGGTTTC
>DHNU01000049.1:7424-17415 GCA_002407645.1 Ruminococcaceae bacterium UBA5408 | reverse complement strand
AGACCACCGGGGCCTAATGCAGATAAACGACGCTTATGCGTAAGTTCGGCAAGAGGATTTGTCTGATCCATAAACTGCGACAGCGGAGAAGAACCGAAGAATTCTTTTATAGCTGCCACAACAGGACGAATATTAATTAATGAATGTGGAGTAAGAACTTCAAGATCTTGAGCCTGAAGTGTCATTCTTTCACGAATAACTCGCTCCAAACGTGAGAATCCTATTCTAAACTGATTTTGCAGAAGTTCACCAACCGAACGGATGCGGCGATTGCCTAAATGGTCAATATCATCAATATTGCCAAGTCCTTCTGCTAAGCAGTTCATATAATTGATAGATGAAAAAATATCATCTATTATAATATGTTTAGGAATTAATTCGTCAATTCTTGTCTTTATTGTTTCTTTAAGTTCTTCATCATCAGAACATGAACTGAGTATCTCGGCAAGAACGCTAAAACGAACTCTTTCGTTAATTTTACATTCCTCTTGAGCATCAAAATTTAAAAATTTATTAATATCAACCATTCCATTGGAAATTACTTTAACTTCTTTTTCGTTGACATTAACATACGCTATTGAAACTCCGGCATCATCTATAACCTTCGCTTTATCGTGAGAAATAATTTCACCTTTCTCAGCCATAAGTTCACCCGTAAGCGGATTAATTATTGGTCTGGAAAGCTGCTTACCTGTAATGCGTCCTGCGAGATTTAATTTCTTATTGTATTTATAGCGTCCGACTCTTGAAAGGTCATAACGGCGCGCATCAAAGAATAAACCATTTATATGTGATTGAGCACTTTCGATTGTTGGCGGTTCACTCGGTCTTAATTTTCTGTAAACTTCGAAAAGGGCTTCCTCGGTGTTTTTGCAAGGGTCCTTTTCTATGGTTGCATTTATTCGTTCATCATCCCCAAAATACTCGCGGATTTCTTCGTCAGTACCAAGACCAAGTGCACGAATAAATACTGTTACCGGAATTTTTCTGTTTTTATCTATACGAACATAAAAAACATCATTAGAGTCATTTTCATATTCGAGCCAGGCTCCACGGTTTGGAATAACGGTAGAGCTAAAAAGTTCTTTACCGGTTTTGTCATACTCCATTTTATAATAAACACCGGGTGAACGGACTAATTGAGAAACAATAACACGCTCTGCTCCGTTAATAATAAAAGTTCCGCTCTCTGTCATAAGTGGGAAATCCCCCATAAAGACTTCCGATTCTTTAATTTCTCCACTTTCCTTGTTGAGCAGCCGGGCAGTAACTCTGAGAGCAGCAGCATAGGTTGTATCCCGCTCTTTGCACTCTTCTACGCTATAATTTGGTTTATCGTCGTCCAGTTTGTAATCTACAAAGTCCAACACAAGGTTGCCCGTATAGTCGGTAATTCCGGAAACATCCTTAAAAACCTCTTTGAGTCCTTCGTTAAGAAACCATTTGTAGGAATTCTTTTGCACCTCAATTAGATTTGGCATGTCCAAAACTTCGTCAATACGTGCAAAGCTCATGCGAACATTTTTGCCTACTTGCACCGGTTTGACATTCACCATTGGCTCAATCACTCCATTCATATATTTACCATCTGCGGCATAAATTAAGCACAAAAATAACTTACATACATCACAGTTTTTTGAAGCTTTTATGATATACTCTTGCGTTTTTTAATATAATGTGATATTATGTAAAAAGATAAACATGAGTATATGTTTCCATGATGATGCAGTATATTATTTTATTACAATATATTGTGTTTGTCAAGTGTTATTTGGAAATTAATTATAGCAAATTAAGCCGACGGTATAATTAAACCGTCGGCTTTTGTCATTTATGTTATTTTTCAGATAGAATTATCATCACTGTCTTGACCGCTGCTGAGTGTATCGAATGTATAAGATTCTAATTTTGACCTTACCATAGACGAAATCTCATTATATATTTGATGAAACCTGCATTGCGCAGTATGTGAACAGGAATATTCGTCATGCTGACATCGATTAATCATGTACGGGCCTTCCACAGATTCTATTACTTCTCTAAGCGTAATATCTTTTGGCTGACGAGCGAGCATATATCCACCATGTGCACCTTTATAAGAAACAATTAATCCGCTTGCTACAAGTTTGCGTAGAATTTTTAGTGCAAACCTTAATGGCACCTGTGTATTTTCGGAAATCTTTCGGGCATCTATTTTTTTATTAGAAGCAGACAGAATATCAACTATCCTTACAGCATAGTCAGCTTCAAGTGTCATAACCATTTAAGAAATCTCCTAATCCAAAAAGTCTTTTAACTTTTTACTTCTGCTTGGATGACGAAGTTTACGAAGTGCTTTTGCCTCTATTTGTCTTATACGTTCTCTTGTAACATTAAACTCTTTTCCGACTTCTTCCAATGTGCGGGAACGACCGTCTTCCAATCCAAAACGCAGGCGCAGTACTTTTTCTTCCCTTGGGGTTAGCGTGTCAAGCACATTTGCAAGCTGTTCTTTTAAAAGTGTATGTGAAGCTGCATCTGCCGGTGCCGGCGCATCGTCGTCCGGAATAAAATCTCCCAAGTGGCTGTCTTCCTCTTCGCCTATAGGAGTTTCCAGAGAAACGGGTTCTTGCGCAACACGCATAATTTCTCTAACCTTATCTACAGGCATGTCCAATTCAGCAGAAATTTCGTCAGCCGTTGGTTCATGACCATTAGTATGCAAAAGCTGACTTGATACTTTTTTAACTTTATTTATAGTTTCTACCATGTGTACAGGTATTCTAATGGTTCTTGCTTGGTCAGCAATTGCACGTGTTATTGCTTGGCGAATCCACCATGTGGCATAAGTTGAAAACTTAAATCCTTTTGTATAATCAAATTTCTCAACAGCCTTTATAAGCCCAAGATTTCCTTCTTGTATCAAATCAAGAAATTGCATTCCACGTCCTAAATAGCGCTTTGCAATGCTTACAACCAAACGCAAGTTAGCTTCCGAAAGACGTTTCTTTGCTCTTTCATCGCCTTCTGCAATTCTTATAGCCAAATCAATTTCTTCTTCCGGTGAAAGGAGTGGAACACGGCCTATTTCTTTTAAATAAACCTTTACAGGATCATCAATTGAAATAGTTTCTGTGCTTGCCGCAGTATTTCCTTCATCATTGTTATTGTTTTGGGGATTAAGGTCAATATCATCCAGTGCAACATCTGCAAAATTTTCTATGATTTCAACACCCTGTGATTCGAGTGTATCATAGAATTTTTCAATCTGTTCCGGTTCAAAGTCCAATTCACCTATTGCATCTAAAATATCTTTTGTTGACAGTTGTCCCTTGCTTTTTCCCTGTTCGATTAATTCCTTTATTACTGTTTTTTTATCTCGTGGTGCTCCCATATTTAATCCCCCTATTTTTTCTGTGACTTCAGCTTTTGCAGATAATCCTTAATATCCTGCGGACGTGCTGACTGTAAATTCTTTATTTTCATTTCCTCATATTCTTGATTAATAACGTCAATATATTCTTGGGCATCATTTTTTGTAATCTTAACATCATGATATTTTGCAAGTATTTTTGCAATATACGCTATTTCTTCCATAGAGAACTCATCCGATATATCTGTAAGGCTAATTCCCTTTTCATTTATAATTCTATTTATTATTGTCATATATACACGTTTGTTAAACGAAGTTATAAATTTTTCTGCAGGAATAGCCTTCTCTACTGCTATAGCGTTCTCAGGGTATTGTACAATATACGCAATAATAGCCTCTTCTGCACTCGCCGCTCTAAGATGTTTTACTTTATCAGGATTTATACTGTCATTTACCCCTGCCGATTGCTGTTGGAAAGCTTTAAACTCTTTTTTCTTTCGTTTTTTATATAAATTAGTTCGATTTTTGTCTACTTGCTGCATTATTGAAGTACTATTTACTCCAATTTCTTCGGCAAGTCTCCCTGCATACACTTCCTGCTCTATTCGATTTTCTAGTGTAGCAAGTATGTGTGCAGCTTTTGTTAAATATTCAACCTTGCCCTGTGGTGTTTGTATATTGCAGTTTTGTTTAATTTTTTGCAGTCTGTAATCAACGTCATTTCCACAAGCATCAATTAACTGCTTCAGCTTTGCTCTGCCATTTTCTCCGTTTGTGCGTATAAATTCATCAGGGTCCTTACCTCCAGTAATAGTTAGTACCCTAACAATCAACCCTGCATTCCTTAAAATCGGAATAGCACGCGCTGTTGCTTTCTGTCCCGCCCCATCCGAATCATAACAAATAATAACTTCTTTAGCATAACGGGCGATTAAGCGAGCTTGATTTACTGTTAATGCCGTTCCCAAAGTGGCAACAGAATTAGTAAATCCCGCTTGATGCATCGATATTACGTCCATATACCCTTCACATAATATTAGCTGATCGCTTCCGCTGTCTTTTGCAAAGTTGAGCGAAAACAAAAAATTGCTTTTATTAAAAACCGGAGTATCTGAAGTGTTTAGATATTTTGGCTTAACATCAGTCAGTACCCTTCCGCCGAAAGCTATAATATTTCCTCGTAAATCAATAATAGGAAACATTACACGCGAAAAAAAACGGTCAATAACTTTTCCGTATCTGCCTTTAACTGCAACATTAGCTAAAACCATTTCGTTTTGCGTAAATCCTTTTTTAGCTAAATGGTCAACAAGCATAAAGCGTGAATTCGGAGCAAAACCAAGTCCAAAATGTCTAATAGTCTTATTTGACAGTGAACGGCGCTTTAAGTAGTCTATTCCTTCTTTTCCTTGATCGGAAATTAATATTGAATAAAAGAAACGAGCGGTTTCCCTGTTTACTTCAAGTATGCGATTTCTTAATTTTGCCATTCCATCATCAACATTATTTTCAGGAACAGTAATCCCTGCACGCTGTGCTAAAAATTGAACAGCTTCTATGTAATCCAAATTTTCGATCCTGCGAATAAATGTAATCACATCTCCGCCGGCACCACAGCCGAAACAATAAAAAGATCCATTTTCCGGATATATATTAAATGACGGAGTTTTTTCATTATGAAAAGGGCAAAGGCCAACTAAATTTCTGCCACTGCGTTTAAGATTGACATATGATGATACGACTTCCGAAATATCGCTTCGTGCTTTTAATTCCTGCATAAAAGACTCCGGCAATGGCATATCGTCACCTCAATTCAAACTAAAAATTCCACGATTTCGGTACATATATATTCTGAAACAATTGAATAGCAAAATGGTCGGTCATTCCCGCAATATAATCACACGCAGCCCTGTTTACGCCATCTTGTTCAGCAATAATTCTCATATCCTCGGGAAGATTATCCGGTTTACTTAAATATGCATAAAGAGCACCTATAAGATTCGGAACCTTTTTTTCTTCAGATTTTGCACACGGATTAAGATAAACAAACTCATACATAAAATCCTGCAGCTTATCAAATGCAAATTTTATATTTTTATCCATTTTAATTGTTCCCCCGCTGCTGTTCTCAACAACGGAGTGTACAAGTGTGTCAATTCTTTCCGATCTTCTTTTACCTAAAACTGATATTATTTCCTCGGGAATATCACTTTCAGAAAGCACACCCGCACGCTGTGCATCGTCAATATCATGATTAATATAAGCAATTCTGTCAGCTAAACGTACAATTCTGCCTTCAAGTGTTATTGCCTCTCTGCCTTTAGTATGGCAGAGAATTCCGTCGCGTACTTCTTTTGTGAGATTTAACCCTTTTCCGTTTTTCTCTAATTTTTCTACAATACGGACACTTTGCTCGTAATGGCGGAATCCACCGGGATATAAATCATTAAGAACACGTTCTCCTGCATGCCCAAAAGGTGTGTGCCCCAAATCGTGGCCGAGAGAGATAGCTTCTGTCAAATCTTCGTTTAAAAGAAGCGATCTTGCTATAGTTCTTGCTATTTGGGCAACCTCAAGAGTATGAGTAAGGCGTGTTCGATAATGGTCACCTTCCGGTGATAAAAAAACCTGCGTTTTATGTTTTAAGCGCCTAAAAGATTTGCAATGTATAATTCTGTCCCTATCACGTTGATAAGGAGTCCTTAATTCACATTCATCTTCAGGATAATCTCTTCCTAATGTATTTTCAGACAAGGATGCATAAGGCGATAAAAACTTTTTCTCTGTATTTTGTATGCGCTCTTTGACAGTCATATATTCACCACCAATTGCAAGCTCCAATTATTATATACGCAGAATAATACAAAATCCCTTTAAATTCTATGTAACTTCAAAAAATTTTTCATCGGTGATAGAAATTTCTCTTTCGCCTCTGGTTAAATCAGCCAATTGCTGTTCGAGTTTATGTATATTTTTGTCAGTTAAATGAAAGGAAATTTTAACTACATCTGTAAATTCAGTATTATCTATCGTCCCACCGTTATTAATAATCATAGTGTTTAATTTACCGTATTGACTGTAGCCGCAGCAAACTTCAGCAACACAGCAGGTCTGCATTGTTATAATTTTTGCTGCATCAAGAGCTGCCGAAGCACCGTGTGAATAAGCTCTGACAAGGCCTCCCGCTCCTAATAGTATTCCTCCGAAATACCGTGTAACGACAATAACTGTGTCAGTTACACCTGATTTTAAAAGTACATCAAGTGTAGGTATTCCAGCAGTTCCCTGCGGTTCCCCATCATCGCTGTAACGTTTTATTTGCCCTTTTCGAAGAGTATATGCGTAAACATTATGAGTTGCATCCCAGTGTTTAGATTTAATATTATTAATAAATGCCACTGCTTCGTCTTCGGTCTTAACAGGCTTTGCATATCCAATAAACCGAGAACGTTTTTCCGTAAACTCCGAATACGCTTCCTTTGAAACTGTTTTATATTCAAGCATAATTTTCCTCACATAAATTATAGGCGGCGCAGGAATTCTGCGCCGCCTAATCTAAATCTAAAGAGTAAAAAAGCTGATTACTTGTCCATACCGTAACGCTTCTTAAACATGTCAACACGTCCACTTGTATCAACAAGTTTCTGCTTACCTGTAAAGAACGGGTGGCACTTCGAGCATATTTCAACGCGGATGTTTTCTTTTGTAGACTTTGTCTTTATAACATTTCCGCATGCACATGTAATTGTTGTCTCTTTATAATTTGGATGTATCTTTTCCTTCATTATTGTCACCTCTTTCAGCAAGACTCCAACATAACATTTGAATTTTACCATAGTGATTGATAAATTGCAAGCAAATTATTACAAATCATAAATTTTAGTTAAATTTCAGGGAGTTTGCTGTCTTATGTATGTTGCGTATTCTTCAAGGCACATTGAAAAAGAGCGCATTTTAACAGCATTGTCTTTCCCAACATAACGGAAATATCTTGGATTAAAATTTCTTCCTGTAACAGATATTTTTGTTTCGGGATACCTTAAAACAAAGCCATAATTTACGCAGTTTTTTTGGAGCCATCTATATTCATCGGTTGAGGAAAAATCTCCGTTTTCAGCAGTCTTTTCTGACGTAAACTCCACAGCCATACCTGTTTGTTTTTCATTGTACCCACCTTTTCCGATAGTTGTTTGTGCTTGATTTTCGGCTCTAACCTGTGTAGAACCTGAACTTATTAATTTCTGAACTTCCTGTGAGAAAAGTTTGTCCTGTTCCTCTATACTTATGTATCCTGAGATAAGTTTTAGTTTATACCCTTCAGAAGCCGCATCGTTCATCATTTTATTTAATGCAGGAATAATCCTTGTATCAACTTTAACACCCTCATAATCTTCAAGCTGAACTTTAAAATCAGGATTAATTTTATTTGAAGCATTAACAACAGCTAAATTAAACGAATTATCATATTCAGGCAGAATATCATTTTCAATCTCAGTTGAATTAAGTGATGTACTGTTATAAGGTACCTTAGATGGTTGTTTTAATTGTATCCAAACTAATAAAGCTCCGGCCGCAACTGAAATACACAATATCACCGCAATTACAGACATAGTGATTTTTATTTTTCTAACCTGACTTGCTCTATGCCATTTTATTTTCCCCTTTACCACCTTCTCGCCACGTCTACGCATTAAACTTTTACCCCCAGTTATGAAATAAATATATATTCAAAAAATTATATTCATATGTATTACTTTTTATTGTATTACTTAAATATGATTAATTCAATAAATAAAGCATTAAATTTTTATAACAATATATTTTCCAAAACCTTCCAACACCTTTTAATTTATACTTTATATTTGCTTTATTTGACAAAATGTAATATCATGTAACATGGGTGAATTTTTGATTTACATTAATACGTTAGGATTGGAGTCTAAATATGAGAAAAACAAAAATAATATGTACTCTTGGGCCTGCGACAGATAAAGGCGATGTTTTACGTAAACTTATGCTTGCGGGAATGAATGTTGCCCGACTTAATTTTTCGCATCAAACATGTGCCGAGCAAAAAATAAGAGTAGATGCAGTTAAGGAACTAAGAAACGAACTTAACCTTCCTGTTGCCCTATTACTCGATACAAAAGGGCCGGAAATTAGGGTTAAAACTTTTAAGACTCCCAAGGTTGAATTAAAAGCCGGAGGAAAATTTACACTTACAAACAGAGATATTGTAGGTGATGAAACAATTGCATCTGTTACTTTCGATAAGCTTCCACTTGAAGTAACTACAGGCGCCAAAATCCTTATAGATGACGGTTTAATTGAATTAAGAGTCGATTCCTGTACAAAAAACGATGTTCACTGCACAATTGTTAACGGAGGTACTATTTCCGCAAGAAAAGGTATTAACGTTCCGGGAATAAAGCTCTCTCTTCCTTTTATAAGTGAAAAAGATAAAGAAGACATTGCATTTGCCGTAAAAGAAGATTTTGATTTTATTGCGGCATCTTTTACAAGAACAGCTCAAGATATCATTGACCTAAGAACTGAACTTGAAAAACATAATTGTCATAAAATTATGATTATTGCAAAAATTGAAAATTCAGACGGTGTTGAGAACATCGATGATATAATTCGTGTATCCGACGGAATTATGGTAGCAAGAGGCGACTTAGGTGTTGAAATTCCACTTGAAGAAATACCTGTAATACAGAAAAAGATTATTAAAAAGGCATACACAGCAGGTAAACAGGTTATTACAGCTACACAAATGTTGGATTCTATGATGAAAAATCCACGTCCTACCAGAGCTGAAGCAACCGATGTTGCTAATGCTATTTATGATGGTACAAGCGCAATTATGCTTTCCGGTGAAACAGCAGCCGGCGATTATCCAATATTGGCTGTAAAAACCATGTCTACTATCGCGGAACGTACAGAAAAAGATATAGATTATATATCACGTTTTTCGAAAAGAGATTTCTCTGCTGAGCAGCCAAACGTTACTTCCGCTATTTCGCACGCAACATGCACTACAGCACACGACCTTGGAGCTGTAGCGATTATAACCGTTTCTAAATCTGGGAAAACTGCTCGTATGATATCTAAATACCGCCCAAAGTCACCAATCATAAGCGGTACTACTGACCCGACAGTTCAGCGTCAAATGAATCTTTCGTGGGGTGTTATCCCTATTTTAGTAAAAGAAAAGAACAATACCGATGAACTTTTCGATCATGTGGTTGATGTTGCACGCAGCCACGGGCATGTAAAAAACGGCGACCTTGTTGTAATTACAGCCGGTGTACCTCTCGGTGTTTCCGGAACTACAAACCTTTTAAAAGTACAGTTAGTGGGCGATATTCTCGTATCGGGAATTGGTGTTACAAAAGGTGCAGTATGCGGCAATTTGTGCGTTTGTAAAGATGAAGATAAAGCGTTAAAGTCTTTCAAAAATGGTGACATTTTGGTTATTCCAAAAACAAGTAACAAAATTCTTCCGATTATAAAGAATGCATCAGGTATTATTACGGAACAAGGTGGAATGAACTCGCATGCTGCAATTGTAGGTTTAACGCTTGATAAACCTGTTGTTGTGGCTGCCGAAAACGCAATTCAGATTTTAAAAAGCGG
>DHNU01000049.1:0-7141 GCA_002407645.1 Ruminococcaceae bacterium UBA5408 | reverse complement strand
CGTTAAATTACGATGTCAGTTTTTAGTATAATTATATTTTCCTACGTATTACTTTGCTTGATAAAAAGCCTTTATTCCCTTATAAGTCATATATATATCGAGTTTAGACACAACTTCGAACGGTGCGTGCATCGAAAGCACAGGAACACCAACATCAAGAACATCAACATTTAAATTGGCAATGTAAAGTGCAACAGTTCCGCCGCCGCCTTCATCTACTTTTCCGAGTTCACCTATCTGCCATAAAACATTATTTTCATTAAATATATTGCGAATTTCAGCAACAAATTCTGCTGACGCTTCACTTGAACCGGATTTTCCCCTTGAACCGGTATATTTAGACATACCGACACCGTTATTTATATAACATGAATTTGTAGGTTCATATACACTTGCAAATGTAGGGTCAAATGCAGCCGCAACATCTGCGGAAAGGCACTTGGTTTTACTTAAAACATGGCGAGTTTCTAAGCACTCAGCCTGCGCTAAATCAGCAATAAAATAATTCATAAAGCTGGAGTTTAAACCCGTATTACCGTCACTGCCGATTTCTTCTTTATCTGCTAAAACTGTTATAATAGTACTTTCCGGAGTTTCTGCATCAAGCGCAGCCATAATTGCAGGATATGCGCATACTTTATCATCCTGTCCGTAAGCACCTATCATACTGCGGTCAAAACCGATATCCGTAGCTTTAAATGCAGGAACAAATTCAATATCAGCCGAAACGAAATCTTCTTCCGTCATACCGTATTTGTCATTTATCAGTTTCATAATATTGAGTTTAAAAAGCTCATCGCCTTCATCTGCTCTTAAAGGACGGCTTCCAACAATAATATTGAGATTTTCGCCTTCAATAGCTTTAGACAGCTTTTTTTCCATTTGTTCTGAACTTAAATGAGGAAGTAAATCTGTGACGCAAAATTGAGGATCGCCTTCATCTTCGCCTATGCAAATTGTAACAGAAACTCCGTCTTTACGAACGGCTATTCCGTGCATGGAAAGCGGTATTGCTGTCCACTGATATTTTTTTAGTCCACCATAATAGTGCGACTTGAAAAATGAAATATCATTTTTTTCATAAAGCGGATGAGGTTTTAAATCCAAACGAGGAGAATCTATATGTGCAGCTGAAATACGAACACCGTTTTTACAGCCGTTCTTTCCGATTACAGCTAAAATAAGAGCTTTACCTCTGTTATTGTAATAAACTTTATCCCCTGCATTGTATTTCTTTGTGTTTTCAAAAGGAACAAAACCGGCTTTTTCGGCTTTTCTGATGGTATAGCTTACCGCTTCTCGTTCAGTTTTTGATTGGTTCATAAATTGCTTATAACTTTCACAAAAATTATCAGCTCTTTTTACTTCTTTATCGCTAACCTGGAAGTAACCGTTTTTTCGGTTAATTATAAGCTCTTTTGTAAGCTCTTTAATTTCCCCGTTTCCCAATTTCTCATTCATTTAATATTTTCTCCTTTACTGTTAAATTGATATAGTTCCCTGTAAATATCATAATTGTCTAATACAATTTTAACATAATTTTTTGTTTCTTTATACGGAATATTCGTAATAACTTTCCCATCCTTAGAAATTTTAGGATCCGAAAGCCAGGAATTCACCGTACCGATTCCGGCATTATAAGCACAAAGGGCAGTCGATTTCTGAGGATATTTCTCCAGAAGAAGTGCAAGCAATTTACACCCATATTTAATATTTATTTCAGGTTTATATAAATCTTTTTCTTCATACCCTATGTCGCTGTCCATCTTCAAATGTACCCAATCAAATGTATCAGGCATCATCTGCATTAATCCAATAGCTCCTGCATGTGATTTTGCTTGTGGGTCAAAATTGCTTTCTACTTTAATAACCGAATAAACAAATGCAGGGTCAAGATGATTTGCATAAGATTCTTTTGCTACAATATTCGAATACTCAATCGGATATGCTTTTTTCATAAAATATTCTCGTCCTCTTTCTAAAGCAAATTTGCCTAAAAAAAGCAAAACAACAATAAGAAGGCAAGAAATTAAAACTTTTTTAAATGGTTTCATGCAAATTCTCCAATTATCTTTTCCAATAGTCGGCGTAATTTATAGGGAATATCTTTAAGTGGAATAGAGCCTTCAAAACAGTATTGTGATTTTTGAGTATAATAACTATTTTCATGCTGTGCACCAATACGTGCTTTTGCAAACTCCGGAGTAATACTGTCCCTGTTTATAATTCTTTGTATGCGGATATCAAGCGGAGCAGTTACCGCTATAACAGTATCACAGATAGCATCCGCTCCACTTTCAAATAACAATGCCGCGTCGATAATAATTGCCTTTGCATCACTGTTTTTGTAATAATCAATCTGTTTTGATACTAATTTAACAATAACCGGATGAGTAATTTCATTTAGCCTCATAGAACTTTTTTCACTTGAAAATGCTCTTTGAGCAAGTAACCGCCGATTTAGTATACCATCTTTACCAACAATATCATTTCCAAATTCAGATTTCAATTCAGACAGACATTTTTCCTTAGTAACAGCAATACGTGCAACTGAGTCCGCATCTATTACTGCACAGCCCAATTTTTTTAACTCTTTGGCAACAGTTGATTTACCTGCACCGGTAGGTCCTGTAAGGCCTATTATTACTTTACTCAAGGTGTATCACCTCAAATCCCGCAGCTCGTATAAGCCGGTTATAAACGGCAAGGCCCACCCCTTTCGGCTCAGGGCATCGAGCATATACGGTCTTTGCATTAATTTCATCAAGCTTTCTCAGTGCATCAAAAAGTTCTTCCGCCTGTTCCTCATAATTTTCTTTACCACCGTAGCATACTGAAGGGACGGTAAGTTCCAAATTTTCTCCGTTATAACAAAGCGCCACAGTGCCTTCATTTTTATGAGTATTTATATAATCTTTATATGATTTAAAACTGCCGTCAATGATAACAACATTTGCTTTTGGTGAATAATGCTTATACTTCATCCCCGGAGAAGTTGCTTTTACGCCTTTCGGCAGAGGGTTTAAAACAGCATTGTCCAACTCTACTTTACCGAGTATATTCCTTAGCTGTTCTAATGTGATTCCACCCGGTCTTAAAAGACGCGGAGGCTTGGCAGCCAACGTAACAACTGTTGATTCTACACCTACTTCACAAGGTCCGCCATCCAAAACAGCACCAATTTTCCCATCTAAATCGTTAATAACATGTTCTGCAGTTGTTGGACTCGGATGTCCTGAAAGGTTCGCTGAAGGCGCCGCAATAGGAACCCCGCTTGCATCTATTAATGCTTTTGCCGTAGGATGTGACGGAAAGCGCACCGCTACAGTATCAAGTCCGGCGCTGACTTCATCAGGAATAATATCCGATTTTGGCAGAATTATAGTCATAGGACCCGGCCAAAAAGCTTTTGCTAATTTTTTAGCATCATCAGGCACTTCTTTTACAAGTTTGTAAATTTGATTAAAGTCGGATATATGGACAATTAAAGGATTATCCATTGGTCTTCCTTTTGCTTTAAATATATCTGCAACCGCTTTTCCATTTAAAGCATTAGCTGCAAGCCCATATACCGTTTCCGTCGGCATTCCTACTAAACCGCCATCCTTAATAATCTGTGCGGCTTTTACTATATCTTCTTTTTTATCTGCATTTAGTCGTAGCGTCTGCATTTTTATTAATCTCTCTCTTCTGATTGGTTGTCAATTGTTTCCTTAAGCTGTTCTGCGCGGTCAGCTGTTATCAAAGAATCGACTATTTCATCAATATTTCCGTTTAATATATCATCCAAGCAATAAAGCGTAAGACCTATTCTATGGTCGGTAACACGACCTTGAGGATAGTTGTAAGTACGGATACGCTCTGAACGGTCGCCCGTTCCAACTTGTGATTTTCGTTCATTTGCGATTTTTTCGTCATGTTCTCTAAGCTTTATTTCATAAAGCCTTGACCGTAGGACTTTCATTGCTTTCTCTTTGTTTTTAAACTGGCTTCGCTCGTCCTGGCATTCAACTACCATGCCGCTCGGCAGGTGTGTAATTCTAATAGCTGACGATGTTTTGTTAACGTGCTGTCCACCTGCACCACTTGAACGGTAGGTGTCAATTTGCAAATCCTTGGGATTTATTTCAATTTCAACCTCGTCAGCCTCCGGCAGTACTGCAACAGTTGCTGTTGAAGTGTGAACTCTACCCTGCGTTTCGGTTTGAGGAACACGCTGGACGCGGTGTACTCCACTTTCATATTTTAACCGCGAATAGGCTCCTTTTCCGTTAATCATAAAGCTAATTTCTTTAATGCCGCCTATTTCAGTTTCATTTATATTTAAAATTTCGGTTTTCCAACCTTTAGATTCAGAATACATGCTGTACATACGGAAAAGTACGGAAGAAAACAGTGCCGCTTCTTCCCCTCCCGCACCTGCTCGTATCTCAACGATAACATTTCTTTCATCATTAGGGTCATGTGGAAGTAAAAGTATTTTTAACTCTTCGCCTAATCTTTCAACATCCGCTTTAGATGTGTGGAGTTCCTCCTCGGCAAGTTCTTTTAATTCCTTGTCAATTCCGCTTTCTTTTAGCAGTTCCTCCGAGTCTGAAACGGATTTTTCCACTTTCTTTAACTCCTGATATTTTTCTACAATAGGCGTAATACTTTTGTATTCCTTCATTAATTCAGTATAAAGTTCCAGATTCGAAATGACTGATGGATCATAAAGCTTCTGATTAAGCTCTTCATATCTTTTGTCAAAAGTGTCTAAATTTTCAAACATTATATTTCTCCTTAATTATAGATATTTTTGTACAATTAAGGAGCTACAGTTCATCCTCAACATTTTCACGGATAATTTTTCTAATATTCTTTTCGCACTTTAATCTTGGAATCATGACTTCATGGCCGCAAGATGTACAGCGAATCTTAAAGTCCATCCCCGAACGCAGGACAAGAAAGGTCTTGCTCCCGCATGGATGAGGTTTTTTCATTTCTAATATGTCCCCGGGTCTGACATCCATGCTTGGCACCTCACTTTCTCAAATACTTTTATAAAATATATATAGTATAGTATATCACTAAAACGACAATACCTACAATATTTTTTTATTATTTACTTGATAGAATACCGTATAACAATGTATAATTTATATTATAACAAATATAAAGGCGTGATAATATGTCTACAAAAGAACAGATTTTAGAATATCTTAAAAAGCACGAAGGTTATGTTTCCGGTGAGGAACTAAGCGAGCATTTAAACATTTCTCGTACTGCTGTTTGGAAAAATATTAATAACCTTAGAAACAGTGATTACAAAATTGATTCAATAACAAACCGTGGATACAAACTTGTTTATTGCCCTGACAAAATAACTTCGGAAATTATTTCTTCGGTTTTAGATACAAAATTTCTTGCAAAAAAAGTTTATTGCTATGACAGCATTGATTCAACCAATGAAGAAGCAAAACGGCAGGCACTTCACGGTGCGCCGGATGGGAGCCTGTTTATTGCCGAAAAGCAGCTCGGCGGAAAAGGCAGGCTTGGGCGTACTTGGGAATCCCCGTCAGGATGCGGTCTTTGGTTTTCGGTTCTTTTACGCAAAAATATGCTTCCGCCCCAGGTTACAAGTATCACTCTTCTTGCGGGACTTGCAGTTTGCCGTACAATTTGTAAAATGATGAATTGTGATGCCATGATAAAATGGCCCAATGACATAGTAATCGGCAGTAAAAAAGTCTGCGGCATTTTAACAGAAATGGTTGCAGAAATCGGCAGAATAGAATATGTTGTTGTCGGTATTGGAATTAATGTAAATAATGAAAGTTTTTCTGAAGAAATATCTGTAAAAGCAACATCATTATTAATTGAATGCGGTCACTCATTCGTTCGCACTGATATTCTCAAAGAAATATTAAAAGAATTTGAACTTGTCCTCAATCAATACTCAGAAAATCCTAAATTATTGCTTGAAGAATATAAAAATTCATGTGTTTCATTAAATAAAACCGTCGGATTTACTCACATGGATAAAAAAATGACAGGTAAAGCTGTTGATATATCTTCAAACGGTGAATTAGTAGTAAAATGTGATGACGGAAAACTAATTCCGATACATTCAGGTGAAGTTACCGTACAGGGAATTTACGGCCAATAAACCAAGAAAACTCGCTGTGATTTTTTTACAGCGAGTTTTTTATATATACTTTTATACTTTCTATTTCTTCTTAAATCCGTCTTTTAAAGACACAGAACGGTTAAACACCAAGTTGTCGGGTGTGCTGTCACAATTATCAATACAGAAATAGCCTTGTCTCATAAACTGGAATGACATTTCAGCAGTTGCAGTTTTCATTGAAGGTTCTACCTTGCAATTATTTAATACCTGCAAAGATTCGGGATTAATGTATGTTAGAAAATCACCCGCTTCCGGTTCAGGCACAGTAAATAAATTGCTGTAAAGCCTTACTTCCGCGTCAATTGCCGATTTTGCGTCTACCCAATGAATAGTTCCCTTTATTTTTCTTCCGTCCGGTGCATTGCCTCCCCTGGTTTTCGGGTCGTACTCGGCATAAACTTCAATAACATTGCCATTTTCGTCTTTTTTACAGCCTGTACATTTGACAATATAAGTAGTTTTTAGACGTACTTCGTTTCCGGGGAAAAGTCTGAAATAACGCTTTATCGGTTCTTCCATAAAGTCTTCTTTTTCTATCCAAAGCTCACGGGAAAAAGTAACGGTTCTTTTGCCGTCTTCGGGACGGTTTGGATTATTTTCAACTTCGAACTCTTCGGTTTTATCTTCAGGATAATTTGTAATTATTAATTTTATAGGATTTAAAACCGCCATAGTGCGCTGTGCGTTCATGTTCAAATCTTCACGCAGGCAGTGCTCTAAAAAGCTGTATTCAACAGTACTGTTAACTTTAGATACGCCTATTCTGTCACAAAAATTTCTAATAGAACCGGGTGTATATCCCCTGCGGCGCAAACCGCACAGTGTAGGCATACGAGGGTCGTCCCAACCGCTGACATAATTTTTTTCTACAAGTTCGCGGAGTTTTCTCTTACTCATAACAGTATTATTGATTCCAAGACGTGCAAATTCAATTTGTCTTGGTTTTGAGGGTACATCTATATTGTTAACTAC
>DHNU01000019.1 GCA_002407645.1 Ruminococcaceae bacterium UBA5408 | reverse complement strand
TTTGTATTGTAGGTCGGTTTCTTGCTTTTATCAGTCAGCGCAGAGCTTGCCGGTGGGGTAGGTTTTGGCGGCTGAGATGTCGGTTTCGAGATTGTTGTCAGCGGTTTACTTGCCGCCGCTCCAGAAGAAGGTACAAACGCGGAATCATCGCTGGTCGCAGACGATACCGGCGGCGCGGAGATAGTTTCCGGGACTTCCAAAACAATTTCGCTGGAAGCGTTGGAAGAGTTTGAATTTGTATCCGTATCGGAAGCGTTCGCTCTCTGTGACGTAACTAAGGCAACAGCGCCAACGCAAGCTGCTGCAACAACAACAGACATAAGAATCTTTTTCGATTTAAAAGAAAATTGTTTCATAAGGCAAACCTCCATTCGCCGTTAATTCGGAATCAATATTCGCTTATCCAACTAAAGCACAATTTTTGCCACTTGTCAAGTTATGATCTCTGTAAACTGGCTGTCTGGAAAAATTTCTTCGGCATCTTCTTCTTGGCATTCATGAAACCCACGGATTAAAATTTCTCTCATTTCTTCCATTTTGGTTTTCCCTCACTTTTCATTTATAGAAATTTTGAAACAGTACACCCGGCAATTTCCGGGTGGACTGCTGCGTACTGAGACGCTCGTTTAATCTTTCGCCTAACGTCCTTATTTGCAAAGGGTTCAAGCTCCTGTACATATTTTTGATTTTGATTATAGAACTGGATTTTCAGCATCATCAACATCCCCATAATTTCTAGCGTATTCTTCCGGTGTAATAACCGTTAAATCGGAGGCTTTAATTCCTTCAACGGGAAGCATTTTCGCGGTTAATCTGACTTTATCGGAAATCAACAAATGTACGATCACCATTAAAGAAGATAAAAGTAATCCTTTTGCATAGTTCAATGGAAATATTATCTCGGCTGCTCGTAGAGATTTTTTGGCTAATTACATCATGATTTACCAAAGAAGGCTGTTGAATAATAATTGTGCCACCGCCTGATTTTTTCAAATTATCATAGATTTGCCGAAAAAGCATAGTGTTTTCCGACCGAATTTTAAGCCTTGATTTATCGGATTTTACAAAATAGCTCCATATTGCTATGGAATATAAAGCTATTATGGAATATAATATAACGATAAGAAGAACTTTGGCAAACCTTGGTATTAAACAAGGAGGAAAATACATAAGCAAATGGATAGTAATTCTTGGTTGCAATATTTGAAACTCCTTTCTGCTGTAATAACCATTTTGGTTGGAATAGGTAATTTGGCAAGCATTTTCACACGGAATAGACCTGTAAAAAATTTTGTCGTTGTAATACTTACAATTTTGTTTACTGTTTTTATTCAGCAAATGATAATGATATTTCACGCATTTTTCCACATTGTCATAATTTGCATGTCCATTTTATTAGCACTCATGTATTTTATGCATACAAAAGGATATGCCCAATTATACTTGGATTCAGAAGAAGATGAAATATATAAAATAATATTAGGATGTCTTTTAGTTGGCGCAATATTTTTATCAGTACATTCGATTACAGATTGGAAATGTTTTGGTACTTATACGAACGATATGAGCCAATTTTTAAATGGCTTAAAAAAATATAAGATATCATTATCCATGTATAAATATATTCTTCATAATTTCAAATGTTTTTCTGAAATTCTATGCGAAATATTCACCACTTTCATTGAATTCCGGCTGTTCAACAAAATATTTCACACACAAAACGAATACCATGATTGTCTTACCAGTGCAGATATTGGGTTAAGTTGTTTATCTGTTTTTGTCTGCTCCGGACTTTATATTGTTGTTATAAATTATGTAGCTGCGCTTTTTTAGTGGTCTTCGAAATGGATGAAAAGGGTTCATTTTTAATATTCTCATAACAACAATCAAAAAAGCAAGTAATACTAATCCAATTTTCAATAGAACAGGAAACATTTTTATCATCTTCCTTTTTCATAAACCAAACAGGATATATCTTATTGAGAAGAATCTCCTTTGCTTTTCCATTCTTCCAGCAGATTGAAAATTACATTCTCCATTTGTTCAGAAGTGTAAGACGGAGGGAAATACTGTTTCAGCTTTTCCCGGCGGATAGTGATTTTCTGCGGATCGGCATTGCTTTCTGACAGGATGGCTTCTATAGTATCGGCATTCAGTTTGCCTTCCCGGCTGAACTGTTTCAGGCGCTGCGCCTGAGAAAGGGTCGGAACGGTTCCATCTTGAATAAAATTCAGCAGAGCAGCCTGCTCGTCCTGCTTCAGATAGGGCAGTTCCACGGCGGTGTTAAAAGCTATTTTTTTATCGTCCACCTTATCCAGTAATGGAGGAATCAGTTCCGTTAGACGGATGCAGCGCTGTATTTGATTGCGGCTTTCTCCGACTTGTTCCGCTACAATCTGGTCTGAACGTTTTTGTGTCCCAACTTGGGACATATTTTCTTTTGTCGGTCTTCCGGTCTGCCGCTTCATGGCTTCCAGCTTCATTTTATATGCAAAAGCCCGTTCGCTCGGCAGCAGAGTTTCCCGCTGCAAGTTGCTGTCCACCATGCTGATCACGGCCTGATCGTCATCAATTTTCCGTATAATGACAGGCATTGTTTTCAGCCCGATTATTTCACAGGCGCGCTTTCTCCGGTGCCCGGAAATAATCTCATATCCTCCTTTGGAACAGGGACGGACAACCGCAG
>DHNU01000056.1:4519-5147 GCA_002407645.1 Ruminococcaceae bacterium UBA5408 | reverse complement strand
TCATCCATCATATTAAGTGCTATCACCATAGGAAAATTCAGCTCAATAAGCTGCATACTTAAATATAAGTTTCTTTCAATATTTGTTGCATCAACAATATTTATAATGCCATCCGGACGATTGTGAACAAGAAAATCCCTTGTTACTATTTCTTCATTGGTATATGGAGATAGTGAGTAGATACCCGGTAAGTCCACTACCTTTACATCATCATAGCCGCGTATAATTCCTTCTTTACTTTCAACAGTAACTCCCGGAAAATTTCCAACATGTTGATTTGAACCTGTAAGCTGATTAAAAAGCGTCGTTTTCCCACAATTTTGGTTGCCTGCAAGTGCGAAAATCATTGAATTAACACATCCCCACTTCTATTTCTTTTGCATCTTCCTTACGAATTGTAAGTTCATAACCGCGCAGGTGAATCTCAATCGGGTCGCCCATTGGAGCAACTTTTCTTACCATGACTTCAGTATGAGGTGTAAGTCCCATATCAAGAAGTCTGCGCCTTAATGCTCCCTGCCCGTTTACAGCAATTATCTTTGCCTTTTGACCGATTTTAAGTTCTTCAAGTGTCATAATCAGCCTCCATATTATCACAGAAATATATAGTTTCTTATTAATCGTTAGC
>DHNU01000056.1:2154-4212 GCA_002407645.1 Ruminococcaceae bacterium UBA5408 | reverse complement strand
GCCAACAGTTTTTGCTGTTCTTCAGGGCTTAGCGGTATATCAAGCATCTTTTCAACTCCATGGCTGCCGACAACAGTCGGAACGCCCATACATAATCCATCTATTCCGTAATGTCCTTCAATTAAGCTGGAAATCGGCAAAATAGAATGTTCATTCCTTACAATACATTCTGAAATTCTTCTTACTGCCATTGCAATTCCATAGTATGTTGCGCCCTTTTTTTCTATAATTTCATATGCACTGTCACGGACACCTTCATAAAGTCGGTTCATAGAATCTAAATGATTATAGTGGCCGCACAATTCACAATAATGGTTCAAATCTATTCCCGACACATTCGCACTGCTCCAAACAGCAAGTTCACTGTCACCGTGTTCACCAATAATAAAAGCATGAATACTTCGGCTGTCAACATTAAGGTGCTGTCCCAAAAGATACTTTAATCTACTGGTATCCAAAACAGTACCCGAACCAATAACTCTGTTTGGTGGGAATCCCGAAATTTTAAGTGCTGCATATGTTAAAATATCCACAGGATTAGAAACAATGAGTAAAATCCCCTCGCAATTTCTTTTTTTAATTTCAGGAAGTATTGACTTAAATATACCGACATTTTTATTCACCAAATCCATGCGTGTTTCATTCGGCTTTTGGTTAGCGCCGGCTGTAATAATTATTAGACCACAGTCAGTTAAATCGTCATATGAACCTGCGTAAATTTCCATTGGCCTTGCAAAAGGCAGTCCATGGCTTAAGTCCATAGCTTCCCCTTCAGCTTTAGCTTTATTGGCATCAATTAAAACAAGTTCTGAAAAAAGTCCGCTTTGAATTAAGCTGAATGCGGAACTTGAGCCCACGAATCCACAACCTATCATTGCACATTTTCTTATATTAACCATATTCCCGCCTTCTTTCTGTTCTTACTGTTATATAGCATAATTTCCGTTTTGGAACACTTCTACTTTTTTACCGTTCCTTGTTTCTCCTACTATATTCATATCACTGCTTCCAAACATAAAATCGCAGTGTATTTTTGAATAATTTGAACCAAGCTTTTCTAATTCTTCACGTTTTAGTGTTGTACCGTTCTTAACATTATCGGGATATGAAGCACCAAGAGCCAAATGGCACGATGCATTTTCATCAAATAGAGTATTTAAGAAAAGTACACCTGATTTTGAAATTGGCGAGTTGTAAGGAATAAGAGCCACTTCTCCGAGGTACCTGCTGTTTTCGTCAAAGTCAAGAAGATTTTTCAAAGTTTCTTCGCCTTTTTCCGCAAAGTAGCCGACTACTTTTCCGTCTTTAAAATCGAGATAAAAATTCTCTATCAATTTTCCCTGATAACTGAGCGGCTTTGTGGCATAAACTCTGCCGTCCACTCCATATTTATACGGCATTGTAAAAGCTTCTTCGGTTGGCATATTGGGGTTAAACCGAGCACCGTTTTTAGCAATTTCACTCCCGGCCGCCCAAACATGGTCTCTAATAAGCTCAACCTTTAAATCCGTTCCCATTGAATTTTTAAAGTGCAGTGATTTAAACTTATAATCGTTTAAAAGTGTACAGTAATGTTCCAAATTTTCATTGTGCTGTTTCCACTCCTCAATAGGGTCATTGCTTTCTGAAACTCGCACACTCATTAAAACAGCATTCCACAATTTTTCAAGAGCTTTCTCGTCATCTAAATCAGGGAAAGCCTTTTTTGCCCACGGAATTGTTGGAATGGCAACTATTGACCATTGACCGATATTTGCCATAGTATAATATTCAAATTTTTCAAAGGCAGTTTCCATTGCAATTCTAACCGTTTGAAGTTTTTTTCCGTCAATGTTAGCGAGAAGTCCCGGAGTATTGGATTCGATGTACAAAAAGCAGCATTTTTTATCGATACAGTTTTTCTTTTGTTCCAATTTCCACGGAGCAATATCAGCAAGTGTTTCAGTGCTTTCATTTTGGTAAGCAAGCTTTGTAACAGCTTCGTCACTCCAATTTACAAGCACTTCGCCCGCTCCCGCTTTATATGCTTCCTCTACGCACATACGCGTAAAATAAGCA
>DHNU01000056.1:0-1909 GCA_002407645.1 Ruminococcaceae bacterium UBA5408 | reverse complement strand
CCTCGTTTTCTTTTATATATTTAAATTTCCAATTATCAACATATTTATACTAAAATAAGAAATATTTTAAAGGCTCCAATCTTGTGTTTGGAGCTTTTTTTCAAGGTCTTTTAGTTTAATTCTTCTTTCCTTGTAATCGGGAATAATTTTCTGAACCATATGCCAAAACCTTTTTGAATGATTATGCTCTGCAGTATGACACAGTTCATGAATTATAACATAATCTATAACTTGCGGTTCAGCCATAATCAGTTTCCAACTGAAATTAATGCTGTTTTTACCCGAACAACACCCCCAGTAAGTATTAGCCGTACCTATTCGTACTTTAGAAGGGATAAGTCCCGTAAGTTTAGAAAAATAATCTGTTCTTTCTGTAATTACTTTTAAGGCAGCTTCATTGTAAATTTCTATAATTTGCCGCTTTATTTCTTCCGATGACTGGGCCGTAACTAAAAATGTGTTCCCATCAAAACATACTTTTGAAGAAATATTAACGGGATAGTCTTTACCGAGCATTTGAATCAAAGAGCCATCTTTTATCTCAAAATTTTGTCTTTCGCTACCGCACTTTTTTATTTCCTCAGTCTTATCGCAAACCCAGTTCTGCTTTTCTACAATAAATTTATCTATAAGGCATTTTGGCGCTTTAAGGGGAGCGCGTACCGTAACTGCTGCATCCCTGCCGATACATATTGCAATGGTTTTTCGTTTTGAACGTATTAACTTATACTCCATTTTAATTTACCATACGTTTCATTTTCCGAATTACCTTTTTGGTTTCATCGTCAACACGAAATGACTCGGTTATTTTTTGAAGCGCTTTATTATATGTCCAATCATTTAGATTATTATTATTTAAGTATTTCATAGTTATATCGGAATATTTTACAAAGCATACAGAAAGTCCCCACGCAACCGCCATTTTTGCATAATATCCTTCATTTTTTATACCGTCGTATATTTTAATGACTTTATCGATATACTCATCCGTAATATAAAAATCCATAAGCATAACTGCGGCAAAGCGCACATCGAACTCATTTTTACTCTTTATATAAGGCTTTAAAAATTCAAATACCGGCTCTTTGTTTTTTAATGTGAACTTTAAGTTTGAACAGCATGTATCGCAAACCGCCCAATTGTTTATTTTAGGTATAAATTTTTTAAGGCAGCTTAACTGTTCATCTAAATTCATTTTAGCGTAACCGATGACAAGGCCATGAAGCATATTTTCTTCAAGTGAATTGTCCTGTGCGTCGTTAAGATAATCGTGCCAATTGCTCTTTGAAATTTGTTTAGCAAGCATCCGCAATTTAGGTACTCTAACTCCGTAAATATTTTCTTCTCCCGGCACTAACCGCTTTTGCATTTTTAAATACGGTTCATCCGCTAACGTTTTAATGTATTCTACAAGTGATTTGTAATCTGTATATTCAAAATCTGTTTTCACTATTTCACCTCTATTAATAATAGCCTAAATTTATTATATCTTTTTTAAAATATAAAAACAACAGCCGCCGATTTAAAACCGACGACTGTAATAACAAAATTAATTCCTTTTTGCTTTAATCATGCTTCTGCTTCCCAAATAAGTTGCGAAGAAATAACCGCCGTAAATAATAAGGAAAACTAACGCTGTATAGAACGTATTGCTTACAATATTTATATTTCCAGCTACGGATACAATATTATTTACTACGCTTATTCCAACGTACGAATGAATTATCGCAAGAGAAAGCGGCATAAAGAAATAAATTGCAATCTGGATAAACAAAGCATGGTTAATCATTTTTTCTTTTTGGCCCATGTAAATGAATGATACGTCATAAGGAGTTTTCTTGTCTAAGTCCTGTGACAATACACTTGACAGACTCATTCCGGAAGAGAGCGCACCTATTGTTAATAAAAG
>DHNU01000024.1:2610-4851 GCA_002407645.1 Ruminococcaceae bacterium UBA5408 | reverse complement strand
TGCGACGAAGATATCACAAATCCCGAATATGCAACACCGCTCGGAATCGCGATTTCTTCCGCACTAAATCTTATTAACGACAGTTTCTCAATTACTCTGAACGGAAACCGTGCAAAACTGTTCAGGAGCGGTAAACTTTCTGTTTTGGACGTGCTGATGATGAACGGCTACAACTATAACCAGCTTATCAGCCGTTCGGGCAAAAGTATGGTAATAGAATTAAACGATGAAAAAAAAGTTATATACGGCGGACTTCCTAAAACAGCAAATATTATGCTTAACGGAAAAGAAGCCAAGATTTCCGATTTAATAAAAGCAGGCGACAAAATAACCTTTGAACCCGCTGTACGCGGCGAAGACGCTCAACCTTTACTTTCGGAAGTTGTGGATTTTGAAAAGAGAACGGTGTATTTTAACGATAAAGAATATTCACTGCGAACCCGTGCAAAAGTAAACGGATTCCACGCTGAGGCGGATTATAAGCTTAAATTACATGACGCGGTGGAAACATTCGAAATAAAAACGCTCGGCGCTTTTATAAAGTTTATCGGTGAAGACATAGGAAGTTCGTATTTAGTAAACGAAAAACCCGCAAAGTTTAATCAAAACCTTGAAAACGGGGACAAGGTTACAGCCTTAAAAGAAGAAAATAACGAAGAAATAATTGAATCTAAAATTGAACCTCAAGATATAGAAACAAAGTCCACAAAAGAATCTGAAACAAAAGATACACCGAACACCACCGTACCCAAAACCGAACCCACTAAAGAAATTATAGAGGAACAACCCCTGCGGAAAAAAACGGAGAGTGAAACCAAAACGGAGGAAACGACTCAAATTCCGGAAAAAACTCCAAATGAAAATATGCTGAATTTCACCTTAAACCATGCACTTCTTTCACTCAAACCTAAAGAAGACTCAAGTCCGTACCGGCTTATTGATATGCTGAATTTAGTGGATATAGATTTATCTAAGCCGAAAGGCAATATTATCCTCCATGTAAACGGACAGGATGCCTCATATATGCAGCCGCTTGCCGACGGCGACAGCATAGATATCTACTGGGAAAATGAAGGACTGAAATATTAATTTGTACAGTAAAACAGCACGCGTCTTGCGTGCTGTTTTATTAAGGCTAATGCATTTTATTTAATATCACTTTGCTTGTATTTATCAAACCGGACGTCCTAAAATATAGATTATAACTATATGCACAAATATAATATAATGTTAATTTTTAAATATCTTGTGCAACATTAATCCATAATAATGAGAAGACTTCTTCTTGTAACTGAAACTATTTGGATATAGAATTATATTTAGTCAATAATTATATTTATAATATAATAAGGGGGGCTCTTAATGCTGTCATCAAAAGTAAAAGAGATGATTGCTCAAGGAAAATACGATGAAAAACTTTCTCATATTTATGTATGCTCAAAAGAAAAAATTGCATATTACAGAGAAAGATTAATAAACGCTGTAAATAACTTTGAAGAACTGTTCGGAACTAACAGGGACATAAACATTTTCAGTGCACCCGGCAGAACTGAAGTCGGTGGAAACCACACCGACCACCAACACGGTCATGTTCTTGCCGCAAGCGTTAACCTCGACGTAATAGCGGTTGTTGCGGCAAGCGAAAGTAAGATTATAAATGTCAAATCCGAAGGATACCCAATGGATACGGTTGACAGTTCAGATTTAGTTGTAAAAGAACAAGAATTTAACAAATCTTCTTCTCTTATCCGCGGAATTGCAAGCAAGTTTAATGACTTAGGTTATAAAATCGGCGGTTTCGACGCTTACACAACGTCGAACGTCTTAAAAGGCTCGGGGCTTTCGTCTTCCGCCGCATTTGAAGTTCTTATCGGAACTATTGTAAACAGTCTTTTCTGCGGTGAAAAAGAATCCGCTCTTAAAATAGCACAAGTTGGACAATACGCTGAAAACGTCTATTTTGGAAAACCGTGCGGACTTATGGACCAAGCGGCAAGTTCCGTTGGAAGTTTTATAACAATAGATTTTAAGGATACCGAAAATCCCAAAGTCAAAAAAGTGGATTATAACTTTGCAGAAAGCGGATATTCGCTCTGCATAATAGACACCAAGGGCGACCACGCAGATTTAACCCCCGATTATGCGGCAATTCCCGCCGAAATGAAATCCGTTGCAGAATTTTTCGGTAAGGAATATCTTTGCGAAGTGGATGAAGAATCATTTTTTAAAAACATCGGTGAA
>DHNU01000024.1:0-2396 GCA_002407645.1 Ruminococcaceae bacterium UBA5408 | reverse complement strand
TTAAAGGAAGTTTCCGCATTAAAGGATAATAATTTCGACGAGTTCAAAAAACTTATTATTGAAAGCGGATATTCTTCATATATGTATCTTCAAAATGTTTTTTCACCGTCACATATTCAGCAGCAAGGCGTTTCAATTACGCTTGCTCTGTGTGAAAAATACTTAAAAGGCAAAGGCGCATACCGCGTTCACGGCGGTGGATTTGCGGGTACGGTACAGACATTTGTTCCTAAAAATATGTTAAACGACTTTGTAGAAAAAATTGAAAATGTGCTCGGCAAAGACAGCTGCCATGTTTTATCTATTAGGCCTGTCGGCGGCACAAAAATAATATAAAAATAATAATTCCTAAAGCATTGGGAGGCTTTATAAAAATGGCTGAATTAAGATGGCACCCTTTAATTAAAGATTGGGTAATGATTGCTTCGAACAGACAAAACAGACCGCAGATGCCAAAGGACTACTGTCCGTTCTGCCCGAGTTTTGGAAACGTGCCCGATTATGAAGTAATGGAATACGATAACGACTTCCCCGCACTTTCCCAAAATCCGCCCGAGCCGGACGATGTTTCTAATGATTTTTTTAAAGTAAAACCTAATTATGGAAAATGCGAAGTAATTTTGTATTCACCCGGTCACTATGTAACGCTGCCGGAACTTTCGGACAATCACATGAAAAAATTAGTTGATTTATGGTGCGAACGCTTTAACGTTATGAAAGCAGACGAAAAAATAAAATATATTTTCCCGTTTGAAAACCGCGGTGAAGCAGTCGGTGTTACAATGCCCCACCCGCACGGGCAAATTTACGGATATTCATTTATCCCTAAAAAATTAGAACTTGAAACAAACTCTGCAAAAGAGTATTATGAAGAAAAGCATGAGTGCCTATTTTGCGATATGCTCAAAAACGAGCTTGAGGACAGTAGACGCATCATCTTTAAAAACGATTATTTTACTGTATTTCTTCCTTTTTATTGTGAGTATCCATACGGTGTTTACATTATTTCCAACCGCCACTGCGAATACATTACTAAATTTACCGAGGAAGAAAAATTTGCGCTCGGAGTTACTATACGTGACACCGTAGGAATGCTTGACAGCCTTTTTAATTACAAATTTCCGTACATGATGTGTATGCATAATGCTCCCGTAAATTCGGGTGACTATTCAAAGGATTTCCATTTTCATATTGAATTTTTCCCACCGATGAGGAGTGCCGAAAAGCAGAAATTTAATGCGTCCAGTGAAACAGGCGCATGGGCTTCATGCAATCCCACCTGCCCCGAAGAAACATCAAAAGAGCTTCGTGCGGCATACAAACGTTATAAGGAGAACAAATAATGAGAGTATTGGTTACCGGTGGAGCCGGCTATATCGGTTCCCACACTTGTATCGAACTTTTAAACAGCGGTTACGACATAGTCGTAATGGACAATTACAGCAATTCTTCCCCCGAAGTTTTAAAAATTGTTGAAAAGTTAACCGGAAAGACTTTTCCAGCATATGAATGTGATATGCTCGATTACAACGGCTTTGAAAAAATATTCAATGAAAACCAAATTGATGCGGTAATTCATTTTGCAGGCCTTAAAGCTGTTGGTGAATCGGTCGAAAAGCCACTCGAATATTACAACAATAATTTAGTCGGAACTATCAATCTTTTGAAATTGATGAAAAAACACGAAGTATATAAGCTTGTGTTCAGTTCATCCGCAACTGTTTACGGAATGAACAATAAGGCGCCGTTTAAAGAGGATATGCCGCTTTCAACAACAAACCCTTACGGTACAACAAAGTTGATGATTGAAAATATTCTTAGGGATCTTTGCTTTGCAGACAAAAACTTTAAGGTCGCACTTTTGCGCTACTTTAATCCAATTGGCGCTCATCAAAGCGGTCTTATCGGAGAAAATCCGAATGGTATTCCGAACAACCTCATGCCTTATATTATGAAAGTTGCCATCGGCAAGCTTGAGTGTCTGAGCGTTTACGGAAATGATTATCCGACGCCCGACGGAACGGGTGTCCGCGACTACATTCATGTTTGCGACCTTGCAACGGGCCATATAAAAGCGCTCGAGAAACTTCCGCATATTGACGGAGCAGAAGCATACAACCTGGGAACAGGAAAAGGAAGCAGTGTGCTTGATGTTGTTAAGGCATTTGAAAAAGCAAGCGGTAAAAAGGTAAATTACAAAATTGCACCGCGCAGAGCCGGCGATATCGCAACATGCTTTGCAGATGTATCCCGTGCAAAAAATGAACTTAACTGGGAAGCAAAATACACTCTTGACGATATGTGCAGGGACAACTGGAACTTTATTAAAAATCAAGGTTAAAACACCTTAAAAAAACAGCACCGTGGACTTTTTTATCCGCGGTGCTGTTTTATGT
>DHNU01000027.1:49735-58305 GCA_002407645.1 Ruminococcaceae bacterium UBA5408 | reverse complement strand
ATTTCCACAATTACCGTTTTCATTACCTGTTTAGCTCCTCTCTGATGAAACGAACATATTCGGCAAGATAAGGGTAATCGCCGGTTATTATCTCTACCGCCGCTACTATATATTTTCGATGTCGTTCTATAATTTTTCGGTGTACGCCGGTTTTTTCCGAGATATCTTTAACAGGCAGCTGTCTGCTTTTTTTCATAGCACTTAGCACAGATGGATTTTTTATAATATATACTGCGGCTTTCATACAGGCCTGTTTCGTTTTGTAAGCTTTTGGAGAAGATGATATCAAATCGTAAAAAGAAAACTTATATTCTAAAAATACTTGACTTACTGATTCAATCTCCAGTTTAAGTGAGTCATCATTATTATTTACCATTTTTTCCGCAACTGCTGATTTTACAGCATAATTGTCAGCTTCTTCTTCAGATTCAACCTCAAAAACTGATGGACTAACAGAAATTTCAGAATAATGTTTGGATTGTTTACGAATATTATCTATTAGTCTCCTGTGTATTACTATTTTTGCAAAACTATAAAAGCTTCCTTTATCCTTAGAAAATCCCATAACTGCTTGTGAAAATGCAGAAAGAGCAACCGACCATTCATCATCGCTTTTAGTAACGTATCTTTTTACAACGGAGGATGCACACGAAAGAATAAATAATTCGTGTTTTTTTATAAAATCTTCCATAATATTCTTATCTGCAGCCGCACGGACTGCTTGTAAATTAATATTTTCCAAAAATATTCTCCCTTAGGTCTTTTATATTTAATATATATTATAACGTTAATGTAAATTGAAAATAATTAAATTTATAAATTTTTTTGAAAAAATTTCAAAATTTAGAAATATTATCAATTTCAGGTTTTTTAACAATTGTTCAGGTAAATTAATATTTAATATAGAATAGTACCCGATTTTATTGATTTTTGTTTTGTATAATGCACAATAATAATATTTCTGCATATTTTAAATTAAAGGCAGGGGTGTTTGGTTTACTTTATTTAGCCTTCATTACTTCTCATTCAAAACAAACAGATATAAAAAAGCTCCGACAATATATATTGTCGGAGCCAACAATTTGCTTTTTATTTAATTATACATTGGAACCACCAATTTCATTTTTAGGTAAAATTATGTGACTTAAACTATATTTTGGACTCACCCCTTTATATAAAGTGCTTTTTATAAAAGCTCTAAAATTAGGTATCAAAGTATAGCTCACACAGCACCTAAGAAATATACTGTTTTGTCTTGATGATTGTCTAAAGTAATAATTATCTATTCCTTTCAAAAATAAACTGTTCTTCGGACTCATTCCTCTTCTCATTAATTTTTAAGATTTATAAAACGTAAATTTTCTTTTCAAAAAATCTTGCTTTACTGTAATATTATAGCTACTGCACGGGACTTCTCAGCCTTTCCATTTAATAATATGTTTAGCTGCATCCAATGAACTTGCAGCCGGGTTTGGAAAAGGTTCTTCGCCCATTGGACTCACCTCTTTCTGTAAAATTGATTCCATCGGCATTCCTACCTGTGCTTTTTTATGGTATCATTTTTGTGACACCACCTTATTTTAGCACTGCAAGCCGACTTTCAAATCATTTTGTCTTTGTCCTTGTTTCTGTCTATATTATAATAAAATAAATGTTAAAAGTCAATAGATTTTTGATTAATTTTATAAATTTTTTATGAATTTTTTCGTATCACTAATTTCCTGTTGACTTAATTCAATTGTAAAGGTAAAATGGGTATGTAACCAAATAAATTGCAAGGAGATGACCCCTGTGTACGACGAGTATGGTGCGGATATAATAACATTGGTTGATGAAAACAATCAAGAGCATGAATTTGAAATTTTGGATGTAATTGATAATGAAGACGGATGCTTTTATGCATTGCTGCCAACATTTGAAAACCCACAGGATAAAGTTGACGCGGAGGGTATTTATTATATCTTTGAAGCGGTTGAAGAAAACGGAGAACAACAGCTCGCTGAAGTTGAAGACGAAGAACTGCTCGATAAACTTGCAGATATTTTTGAAAGCCGTTTTGAAGAACTGTACGATTCTGAAGATTCAGACGAAGAATAATTCATATTTGCCTGCCTGGTGCGCGGACCGTTGCAAAAATAACCCTACGTTTTTTTAATAGGGAGCATATACTCCGGTGGCGGACTTCAGACCTCCCGGCTATGCCGGACGAAGGGAGTATGAAACCATTGGGATTGCACCCACCTGCTGACTGGTAGCAGGTTATTTCAGCACTTACGGCCAGGCGGGATTTTAATTAATTTACAGAAGGCTTCTGATTTTCAGGAGCCTTTTTAATGTGATTTTTGACAATTTACTATTTTTGTGGGTGTACAGTTACCATTAAATATTATATAATTGGTCAAGTATTAAAAGGAGCAGATAAAATGAACAATTATAAAATTATAACTGATTCTACTTCGGATCTTTCGCCAAAGCTTATAAAAGATTTGGGAGTTGAAGTAATTCCAATGGTCTTTACAATTGGAGAAAACTCTTATCAAAATTACGCTGACGAACGAGAAATATCTTCCCATGATTTTTATGACAGAATACGTAACGGTGAAACTTCAAAAACAATACAAATTACCCCCATTGAATTTTCAGAAATATTTGAGCCTATTTTAAAATCGGGTAATGATGTAATATATATTGCATTTTCTTCAGCGCTTAGCGGTACTTACAATAATGCCCGTTTGGTAGCACAGGAACTTTCAGAAAAATATCCTGAAAGAAAAATTTATGCTGTTGACTCCCTTTCTGCATCAATGGGAGAGGGGCTATTGGTTTACCATGCTGTGCAAAAGAAAAAAGAGGGACTTTCCATCGACGAATTACATAACTGGTTAATTGAAAACCGTAGAAAGCTTGCACACTGGTTTACAGTTGACGATTTAAATCATTTAAAACGCGGCGGGCGTCTCTCCGGAACAGCTGCTCTGGTAGGCACTGTATTGGGAATAAAGCCTGTACTGCATGTTGACAACGAAGGGCGATTGGTTCCTGTTGAAAAAGTACGCGGACGCCGTCAATCTATGGATACAATGATACGCCACATGGAAAAAGCTGTAGTAGACCCCGAAAAGCAAATGATTTTTATAAGCCACGGCGATTCTTTAGATGACGCAAAATATATTGCAGAGCAAGTAAAGAAAAAGCTTAATGTTAAATCAATAGAAATCAATCCTATCGGTCCGGTAATCGGCACACATTCGGGGCCGGGAACACTTGCATTGTTTTACCTTGGAACCAGCAGAGATTAATCGTCAAATTACGATTAGATAAAATACTCCTTCAGAAAAACGGCTGAAGGAGTATTTTTATATTTGCTATTAATTATCCGTACTGTAAACATACAAATATAGTTAAATAAAAAAATAGGCGCAAAGCGCCTACTTTTTTATTATATTCATTTAAGGTTCTATATTAAGTGCTCAGGTGCTCAGGTTCTCACCCCCTGCCCCCTCATTTAACAGAAACTGCCTATTTTCGCTTTGAAATAAAAATGGGAAGGGTTAGGGGTAGGTATTAAATATTAATTTAACCTAACAATTGTTAAAGAACCAATATTAAATCAGTACCTACTTTAGTATTATAATCATTTAACAAACTTAGAGCGTTAAGGATTTTTATTATTCTTACGGTAATTTAAATAATCTTCTAATATAATAGTTGCGGCAACGGCATCAACAACGGACTTTCTCTTTTTACCCCTTGTGTTTGTTTCATTAAGGTAACTGTGAGCAATAATCGTTGTACCGCGTTCATCATATAATTCGACGGGTACACTTACAAGTGTTTTAAGCATTTCGGCAAAAGAGCGAGCATTTTGTGCGCTCTCCCCTTCACTGCCATCCATATTTCTCGGCAAACCCACTACAATTCGCTGCGCATCATTTTCCTTTGCTTTTTCTCCAATTACGTCTGCAAGCCGTTTCATATTATACTCTTTTATTACCCCAATAGGAGAAGCCAAGCACTCATTTTCATCGCATATGGCAAGTCCCGTACGGGCTTTCCCCAAATCGACCGCAAGTATCTTCATTTATTCCTCCGTGCAGAAAATTTTTTCTGGGTTTCAGGTTTCCACCATGTTTGATTGGCAAAAATAGAAACCTCTGAAGTCAAATGAGAAGCATCGTTCATCAAAACGACTTCGCTTTTAAGGTCATCATCAAAATCAATAATGCTTATTGCAGTATTGTCGCACCAGCCAACATCATTAATTTCTTCAATAGGCTTATGTAAAGCACGGCACAGAAAATTTCGGATTGCACATCCATGGGACGCAATACATATCGTCTTGCCGCTGTTTTCTTTTACAATATCTGTTATAGCTTCCCACATTCTATCGTAAACATGTCTCATTGATTCTCCGCCCTTAGGCTGAAAATCGCAAGGAGTACTGTACCATGTTTTAAGTTCATCAGGAAACAGTTCTGGCAGTTCTTCCCAATGTTTCCCCTCAAATTCACCGCCGTCAATTTCTTTAAGACGTTCGTCTGTATGAATTGGCAGATTATGATAGCGGTTAACCGCCTCTGCTGTTTTATGTGCCCGCTGTAAGGGACTGGAATAAATAACATCTATAGGCATATTGCGGCAGCGAATGCCTAAAAGGTCAAGCTGAGTAGAACCGTTTCCGCTTATATCGCTGTCAATACTTCCTTGAAAAACACCGGATGTGTTTCCCTGCGCCTCACAATGGCGTACTAAAATAACTCGTGTCATACTTAAACCTCCTATATATTAATCCCAGGGAATTACCTTACCTGTAAGTTCAGTAACGCGAGAGATTTTATTATTATCGAGATATTGATTAAGCCCTTTTAAAACCTTTATGGGCGTATAAGGGTCTGTAAAAAATGCTGTACCTATTTGCAGTGCAGATGCACCCGCCAAAAGGATTTCCACGGCATCTTCCCACTTGGATATACCGCCCATACCGACTATCGGTATTTTTACACGCTGTGCCGCCTGATAAATCATTCTTACAGCAACAGGAAGAAGTGCAGGACCGGAAAGTCCGCCTGTATTGTTTCGAATAATTGGCCTATGAGTATTTATATTAATCCTCATGCCTGTTAAAGTATTAATCATAGAAATCGCATCAGCGCCCGCGCTTTCGGCGGCGGCGGCTATTTCAGCTATATCGCTTACATTCGGCGATAATTTAACCATTAACGGCTTTTTACAGAATTTTCTTACTGAGGTCGTAATACTCTCTACTCCGGCACAGCTTGTCCCAAACTGTACACCGCCTTGTCTTACATTTGGGCATGATATGTTCATTTCAATCATATCCACATCTGTATCGGAAAGCTTTTCAGCCATCATACAGTAATCTTCTGGCGTATTTCCCGCAATATTTGCAATAATAACAGTCCCCTGCTTTTTAAGCCATGGTAAATCGTTTTCTATAAAATAATCCACACCGGGGTTTTGCAGTCCCACCGCATTAAGCATTCCGCCCGGAGTTTCCGCTATACGAGGCGGCGGATTTCCCTGACGCTCCTCAAGAGTAATTCCTTTACACGAAATACCCCCAAGCGTATTAAGCGGATAAAACTCTTTATATTCATGACCGAAACCGAATGTGCCGGAAGCAGCAATAATTGGATTATTAAAATTTACTCCTGCTATGTTAACGCTTAAATCCGCCATATTACCGCCCCTCCCATACTACACTTTTGTAATCGAATACCGGACCGTCTTTACAGACATGACCGTAATATTCACGTCCGTCTTTCCTAAGTTTGCACGCACAGCCAAGACAAGCACCTATTCCGCATGCCATACGCTCCTCAAGGGATATTTGGCACTCAGCCCCGCGTTTTTCAGCATAATTGCATACAGATTTAAGCATTGGAGTAGGGCCGCAGGCAAAAATTACGTCAAAATCTAAATCCTCTAAGCAGTCGGTAACAACACCATGATGACCGTACGAACCGTCATCGGTTGCAATTATCACTTTAATCCCGTTGCTTTCAAAATCTTCTTTTAATATAATTGAGGATTTATTCCTAAATCCCGTAACTGCAACAGCATTATTTCCGAAAGCTTTTGCCGCTTCCAAAAGTGGGGGAACTCCTATACCTCCGCCGACAAAAACAGCTTTTCTGTTTGTGTCGCCCAAATCAAAGCCGTTGCCGAGCGGAGCAAGGATATTAAGCACATCACCGCGTTTTGTTTCGGCAAGCATTTGAGTTCCTTCGCCGCGAATTTGAAAAACAAATCTTAAAGTTTGTTCTTTTCTGTTAATTTCACAAATTGATATAGGGCGGCGCAGGGTTTTTCCGGGAATATATATATGTGCAAATTGGCCGGGCTTCGCATTTAAAGCAATATCGCCGGCTGATACTGTTATATCAAATACATCCGCCGTCAATTGTTTTTTATCTGTAACTTTACAGAGCATTACATCATATTTCATATCTTTTCTGCTCCCGTATCTATTATAATGAAATCTTGCCGATTTCTTTTGAAATGCAGTCACGCATATTTACTGCCTCTTGTGCGGCAGCTTTTGCATAATCTTTTTCGTCGGCACCTGTTTTCTGCCATGCACACATAATTGAACGGGAAGCATTTATAACCGCGCCAAGGCCGTTTGAATCAAAAGCAGGCGCTACGTCCTTTGCGCCTCCGCCCTGTGCGCCGTAACCCGGTACGAGGAAAAATGTATGTTTTAATTTATTACGGAGTTCAAAAAGCTGTTTGGGATATGTTGCACCTACAACTGCGCCCACTCCGGAATATCCGTACTTTCCTTCGAGATTTTGTCCCCATTCTTCGCAAAGATTTCCAACTGTTTCGTAAAGTGTTGCTCCGTCATCGAACACCCTGTTCTGAAGTTCTCCCGATGACGGATTGGAAGTTTTAACAAGAACAAAAATGCCCTTATCCCCATCTTTGCAGATATCCAAAAGCGGATTAATGCCGTCTGAACCGAGATAAGCATTGACAGTAAGCGCATCAGCACCGAAAGGGGCAAATTCATTATTTTCCACACTAATATTTCCAAGGTGTGCAGCGGCATAAGCCTGCATGGTTGTTCCTATATCGTTGCGTTTTCCGTCAGTAATGACGAACATACCTTTTTTCTTAGCGTAGGAAATAGTATCGTATAATGCCTTAACTCCCTGCCAGCCGTACATTTCATAGTATGCGCACTGCGGTTTTACCGCGGGAACAATTTTGCACAGTTCATCAATTAATCCTTTGTTGAATTCCAAAATTGCATCAGCCGCGCCGTCAAGTGTTTCTCCATATTTTTTAAAGGAACTTTCCTTAATATAATTAGGAATGTAGTTTAATTTGGGGTCAAGTCCAGCTACTGTGGGGTTTTGCAGTTTTACAATACCTTCTATTAATCTGTCAAATGCCATCTTGTTTCCTCCGTTAATATCAAATTATTATATAGTTAATTACATATTGGTAAATACTATTTTTCCGCCGCAAATCGTAAGCTTGACTTTTCCTGAAAGTTCTTTGCCTTTAAATAAGGCATTTTTGCTTTTTCCATGAAGTTTATTTATATCTACAATCCATTTTTCGTCGGTGCTGAATAAAACTAAATCAGCAGGAGCGCCCTCACTTATCGTACCTGCGTTTATATTCAGCAATCTTGCCGGTGTACAGCTCATAAGCTCTATTAACCTATTTAAAGTAATATAATTCTCATTTACAAGGTAAGTAATACCTGCCGCAAGACTTGTTTCCATTCCAACACTTCCGTTTGGGGAAGATAAGAAATCGGATTTTTCTTTCGGTGTATGGGGTGCATGGTCCGTAGCTATGGCGTCAATCGTGCCGTCTTTTATTCCTTTAATTACAGCAATACGGTCGTCTTCCGTTCTAAGCGGAGGACTCATTCGATAATCCGCATCACGTTTTAAAAGTTCATCTTCCGTAAGCGAAAAATAATGCGGATCGGTTTCAGCTGTAACCTTAACACCTCGTCTTTTCGCATCACGGATAAGCGCAACCGACGTTTTCGTGCTTACATGACAGATATGCACAGGTACATCGTAAGCCGCAGAAAGTGCAATTTCCCTTGCAGTGCCACAGTCTTCCGCGGCGGCAGGAACACCTTTTACATTAAGTTTTTCAGAAACTTTTCCCTCGTTCATCTTTCCGCCCTCAGAAAGAAATAAATCTTCACAATGGGAAAGGACGGGCATATTAAGTTCATTCGCTTTCTGCATAGCTTTTGCCATAAGCAGGCTGTTTATAACAGGGCGGCCATCGTCGCTTAATGCAGCTGCGCCGGCAGAACGGAGTGCTTCAAAGTCATTTAGTTCTTCGCTTTTAAGTGCTTTCGTTATCGCCGCGGCGGGATAAACATTAATACCTGTACTTTTTGCCTTACTTAGTATATACTCTATTACTTTCGGACAATCCGCTGTGGGATTTGTATTCGGCATACACAAAAGGCTGGTAACTCCGCCTGCTGCAGCGGCTTTACAGCCCGATACAATATCTTCTTTATCTGTAAAGCCGGGGTCACGCAGATGAACATGCATATCAACAAG
>DHNU01000027.1:40547-49515 GCA_002407645.1 Ruminococcaceae bacterium UBA5408 | reverse complement strand
AGTTTGCGGGGTCAACTATTCTGATATTCTTAATTAGAAGCCGCTCCATCAGTACCTCCGAATTTAAATATTATTATTTTAATTATACTATACTTTATTATGATAGTAAATTGCCCAATAATAAGAAATTTGTCAGTGCCAAAAGCTCCCTTGCATAGCATGCGGAAAAAATATAACTTGGTGTAGCGGCATTGACGGGATATGGATTTAACCCTATTGAAGATGCCATTTTGCCCGCGCGGAACTGGTGGTATTCATCAGTTACTATTGCTATATTTTTACTTAGATTTTTTTCATTTATAATATTCAGTGAATTTTTAAGGTTTTCCGTAGTCGATTTGGATTTGTCCTCCACTAAAATTCTTGAAGGCTCAATATTATTTTCTATTAAGCTTGTACGTATTGCTTCGGCTTCTGATATTTGTTCTCCTGCTCCCTTTCCTCCGCTTGCTATACATTTTACACTTGGATTTTGCCTTAAAAACTCTGACGCCGCATTTATTCTTTCTCGTAAATCCGCACTCGGTTCAGTCCCGTTAACCTTACTTCCTAAAACGACAACCGTTACGTCTTCGGGCGGTTTTGGATTATTGTTAAAAGCATTTGCGCCGTAAAGTATGCACCCGGTGAGTACTGCTGTCCACAAAATTCCGATACCAAACAATACAAAAACAGTACGGCAGAAAATTCGTACGCCTTTTGATTTTTTACATTTTAAAATAATCTTTTCCCAAAAAATCGTTACCGCAAAAACAAGCGCACATAATGCAAGGCCGAATATATTACCTATATTTTTTACACCACATAAAATAGGTTCAAAAAACCATGCAAAACCCGCAAGCGAAAAGAAAATAAATATAATTTTAAATAGTTTTTTCATTTAACCACCTTATTTAACTAATTTATATCATTATAACATAAAAAGGCTAATAAGAATATTAGGTTCTGTATTATAAATTAACGTTTAGTCCCTCTGCAATAATGCTCTGAACTTCAATAAGAAGATATCCGTACACATTCTGTGCTTCCTGTAAAGCAGGCAAAATTGCGCCTTTTTGATTTTTATACCTTGTAGGCAAAGCATCCGCTGCCTGTTTAATTTCTTTGCATACCCTTTAACAATATCCTCTGCAAGCGCTCGGCAGGCCGGCACACCACGCGAATAATAGTCAAGCCCAGTAAGTATGCCGCTCATCACATCGCTTCCACACGCAGCTTTAAGTTTCTCTTCCGAATTACCCTGTATTATAACATCTGCGTCAAGAATTTTGATAACATCTCTAATTTCTATTTATTCACTTTGTTTTGATTAATTATTAACAAAATTTTCAGTGTGGCATAAAATAATTATATAAATATTGTATCATAAGCAGCAGCTTTGGCAATTAAACAATGTTTTTGTCTTGAGTTATTTCACCGAAACTTGGCAAATTACCTTTATTTTTTATACATTTGTGTTATTGACTTCACTTAGCTAAAGCGTTATAATTACTCATTATAACTCTTATGGTTTTACCATAAAAATTTTTTTGGAGGTTGCGCTTAATGAAACGTGTCTACAACTTTTCCGCAGGTCCCTCAATGATGCCTGAACCGGTGCTGCGCCGTGCCGCGGCAGAAATGCTTGACTACAAAGGATGCGGTCAATCCGTTATGGAGATGTCCCATCGATCTAAAGTTTTTGAGGGAATTATTAATTCTGCAGAAAGTTTACTTCGTGAAGTAATGAATATTCCCGATAATTACAAAGTCCTGTTCTTACAGGGCGGTGCTTCCTCCCAATTTGCGATGGTACCGTTAAACCTGATGACAAAGAACAACAAGGCAGACTTTGTTCTTACCGGCCAGTGGGCTACAAAAGCCTACAAAGAAGCTGCCCGTTACGGCAAAGCAAATGTAGTGGCTTCTTCGGAAGACAAAACTTTCAGCTACATTCCTGAACTCAATCCTGAAACCTTCTCTAAAGATGCTGATTATTTCCACATCTGCATGAACAACACAATTTACGGAACAAAATATCACAAACTTCCCGAAACCGGAGATGTTACGCTTGTTGCTGATATTTCATCCTGTGTTTTAAGTGAGCCAATCGACGTAAGCAAATTCGGCATTCTTTACGCCGGTGCACAGAAAAATATGGCTCCCGCAGGTTTAACCGTAGTAATTATACGTGAAGATTTAATCGGAAGTGCAATGGACATTACACCAACCATGTTTAATTACAAAACACACGCAGATAAAGGTTCCATGTTCAATACTCCCCCGTGTTATTCAATTTATATGTGCATGCTCGTATTGGATTGGATTAAAAATACAATTGGCGGACTTGAAGAAATGAAGAAGATTAACGAGAAGAAGTCTTCTCTCATTTATGATTTCCTTGACAATTCCAAACTCTTTAGAGGTACCGTTGTTCCTAAAGACCGTTCACTTATGAACATTCCTTTTGTAACAGGCAATAAAGAACTCGACGCTAAATTTGTAAAAGAAGCAGAAGAACATGATTTAGTAAATATTAAAGGTCACCGTACAGTCGGCGGAATGCGTGCTTCTGTTTACAATGCTATGCCAATGGAAGGCGTTGAAAAATTGGTTGCATTTATGGAAGATTTCGAAAAGAACAACAAATAATAATAGCAAATATATACTGTGTAGGTGGATTGAATTATGTACCATATTAAATGTTTAAACAAAATTTCAGCTGTTGGTTTAGAACGATTTAATGAAAGCTACTGCTGTTCAGATGATGCTCAAAACCCCGATGCTATTATGGTAAGGTCTGCTTCAATGCACGATATGGAGTTGCCTTCAACTCTGCTTGCAATTGCAAGAGCAGGAGCGGGAGTCAACAATATTCCGCTTGACAAATGCAGTGAAAAAGGCATTGCTGTTTTTAACACTCCCGGAGCAAACGCTAATGCAGTAAAAGAACTTGTTGTTTTAGGCCTTTTGCTATCTTCCCGTAAAGTTATTCCGGCTATTGGCTGGGCTAAAACATTAAAGGGTAAGGGCGACAAGGTCGGCAAATTAGTTGAAAAGGGCAAAAGTGCTTTTGCCGGACCCGAAATTCAGGGCAAAACACTTGGTGTAATAGGTCTTGGTGCAATCGGCATTTTGGTAGCGAACGCTGCAAAAAGCCTCGGTATGGAAGTTTACGGATATGACCCGTTTCTGTCGGTAGATGCCGCATGGGGACTTTCACGTTCAGTTAAACATGCACGTACATTGGACGAAATTTTTGCAGCATGTGATTACATTACAGTTCATGTACCTCTTAACCCGGATACCAAAGAGATGATTAACGCCGAATCCATTTCAAAAATGAAAGACGGAGTCAGAATTTTGAACTTGGCACGCGGCGGTTTGGTTAATACCAAAGATGTACTCTCCGCTCTTAAAGACGGAAAAATTTCTTCTTATGTAACAGATTTTCCGAGTGATGATATTATCGGAGAAGAAGGCGTAATTGCCATTCCGCACCTCGGTGCTTCAACTCCGGAATCTGAAGAAAATTGCGCATGTATGGCAGCATGTGAATTAATGGAATACCTTGAAAACGGAAATATTAAAAATTCCGTAAATATGCCGTCGGTATCAATGCCGCGCGACTGCTCATCCTGTTCCATAAGAATGTGTATTTTTCATAAAAACATACCCAATACAATCAGCAAGCTGTCCGGGGCACTTGCAAATAACGGTATCAATATAGAGAATATGCAAAGTAAATCAAAAAAAGATTATGCTTATACAATTCTTGATGTTACCGGAAATGTTACTGACAGCACTGCATCTCATATTGAGGAAATGCCTGAAATTATAAGGGTAAGAATAATTAAGTAATTTGTCGTGAATACTGAAAAGCTATCCCGTGGGAAACCACAGGATAGCTTTTTTAATTACTGCTTTATTTAATTTGTTTTATGCCAAAAACCGGGATACTTCTCCTCTTTAATAAACACAAGTAAATATGAGTCTAATATTATATTTTTGCCCAACATTTATTGAAAACTCATTATATGTTGTCAACTTCAATTTTGCCGCGTACAACTACCATTTTGATGTTCAGCTGAGGGTCCATTACAACAAGGTCAGCATATTTTCCTTTTTTAATGCTCCCTATTTTATTGTCCTCTTTTATTTCCCTTGCAGGATTAATTGTTGCAGCTTTAATAACATTAAGGAACGGTACTCCGTACGAAATAAGGTTCTTTATTTCGTCATGCATATTTGTGGTTGAACCTGCAATAGTTCCGTCTTCAAGTCTTGCCTGGCCGTTTTTTACATAAACGGTTTGTCCGCCGAGATTTGAAACTCCATCGGGTTTGCCTGCCGCACGCATAGAGTCGCTTATGATAATCGGTCTGTCTTTTCCAAGTACACCGAATGTTATTCTTAGAACCGCAGGGTCTATATGGAATCCATCACATATAATTTCAGCTCTGATACGTTCATCATCAAATACCGCACCGACAACTCCCGGGGCACGATGAGTTAAACCGGGCATTGCATTATAAAGATGTGTTGCATGGGTTATTCCCAAATTAAACGCATTCTTTGCACATTTATAATCAGCTTCCGTGTGGGCTATGGATACTGTACATAATTTAGAGGCCTCTTTAATAAACTCGTCAGCCCCTTCACATTCCGGTGCTATGTCAACAAGCTTTATTATTCCGCCACATTCATCATAAAATCTTTTGAACTCATTTAGATCTGGGTTTTTAACAAACTCCTCGGCTTGAGCACCCTTTTTATTCTTCGAAATATACGGTCCTTCCATATTAACACCTGCAATAGAAGCACCCTTTGGGGGATTGTCCATACATTGCTTTACAGCCATAAGCGACTTACTTATAGCTTCATGGGATACTGTCATAGTAGTAGGGCAGAAAGAAGTGACACCTTTTGTCGCCAAATGAGCACACATTTTTGCAAGGTCTTCAGTGTCCGCATCACAGGTATCCGCACCTACACAGCCATGGATATGAATGTCTACAAATCCCGGAACAATAACAAGTCCTGTTAAATCAATTTCTTCACTGCCCGATAAATTGGGTTGAATTTTAGAAATTTTCTCATTATTAATTTCAATGTCAGCATTAATAAAGTGGAAGCTGTTGTCCACTATTTTAGCATTTTTTAATATCAACAATATCTCACCTTTTATTATTATTTTACATTCAATTAATTATTATAAATCAAATATTATCTTTATTCAAGGTATAAAAGTTATAGTTGATATATTCTACACATAAACTAATTTTTAGCTGTGATTATATATTTTATTTTCTTTTTTTTATGACAATTAAACTATACCCAACAATACATTCTTAAAAGGCTTTATAATGAATGTTGGAGTTCTCACCCCCCTGCCCCCTCCCACACCTCAGGATAACTAAAAATCGCAAGCAATCTTGTGCGGAATGGAAACACGAAAGCTGCCTGTTTTCGCTTTGAAATAAAAATTGGAGGAGTTTGCGATAGATTTCACTCGCATTTATTACTTACAGCTAAAGCTCTTCTGAACATTCCGACATAGCCGGGGGTTTTCGCATTATAACAAAAAGCTGCCACTAAAAAGTGTGACAGCTTTTTCGATTATAATATCTTATTTTACTGATACTACACAAACTTTTTTAGCACTTTGTCCCGGAACCGATGCATAAATTCCTGTGCTCTGTCCAGACTTGCCTACAGCTGTTATCTTGTAATAGAAATCGCTGCCTGTACGACGTACAAATGTAATTTTAAATACTCCGTCTGTACCTGCACAGAAATTAATTGCCGAAGCTCCCGGTGCTGTAATTTTAAACTGATATGTTGCATTTTTAGCAACTGAAAAATCTGAATTTGTATCTGATTCAATATTTATCGGTGTTGGCTTCTCTACAGTTACAACACAGACTTTTTGTGTCGGATACCCCGCTGATGTCATATAAAATCCTGCCTGCTGACCGGCTTTTCCGGTTGGTGTTATTCTGTAATATGAGTCGCTGCCGGATTTATAAGCAAGTTCTGTTTTAAATATCCCGGGTGTTCCGGCAAAAAATCCCGTTGCATTTGAAATCTTAAACATATAACTTTCTCCAATTTTAACAGAAAAGTTACTGTTAGTATCGGATTTTGGTGCTGCTTCTGAGCCAATCGTAACTACACAGACTTTTTTTGCCTGTTCTCCGGCTGCAGCCATATAAAAACCTGCGGCTTGTCCCGGGTTACCTATTGCAGTAATTCTGTAAAATGAATCTGCTCCGGATTTTTTGATTAATTCAGTTTTAAAGACATTTGATGAGCCGGCATAAAAAGTTGCTGCATTTGTAATCTTAAAAACATAGCTTGAACCTTTTTTTAATGTAAAATTTTGAGTGGTATCTGATTTAAGTTCTGGTTTTGCTACAGTGATTGTACCTAATTCGTAAGCATATTCATCGTATCTGCTTTCCGGGAACATAGCATAAACTTCCGTACTGGCACTTGGCTGACCCACTGCTGTAACTTCAAAAGAATAGTTAGTTCCTTCTTTTTTAACGAGTTTTGAAGAAATAACATTTTCTTTGCTTCCGACAATTATGGGATCCCCTCCACCCATTGCGGAAAATTTATAGATACGTGAATTACCTTTTGGCAGTGTTACGTTTTCTTCATCATCTTCCATTGAAAGAATAGGAAAGTCATCTTCCGCATTAACACTGACAGGGAATGAGGAAGTTTCTCCGTTAAGCTCCGCTTTAACCAAAGAAATTCCCGCCTTTAGCGCTGTCATTTTATACTCATAACCACCGGTAACTTTTCTTAAAAATGTTACAGATGCAACATCATTGTTAGTGGAAACTTTAGGAGTCGTTGTAGAATTTGTATACGCTACAAACCGATATGTATCACCTGTATTACAAATGTAGTCCACATCAGTATCTAAGTTTAAATTCTTATTTTCGCCAATTGTGACAGTGCACAGCTTACTTGGTATAAAACCATAGCCGCCTAAAAAAAGGTCGACTGTTTGACCTTTATCTCCAATAACATCGACTCTGTAAAGGTAGTTGCCGTTTTCTTGGTCTGCCTCAATTAATGTTGTTTGAACTACCCCGTCTGCTATAGGTCCGAGAAGTGGGAATGTTAAAACATCGATATCATTATTAACAAAGTTAATATTAATTAATTTACTGCTTCCCTTTGCAAGTGTAAAGTCTTCATTTACATCTGAACTCACAGTGTATGGCATTTCCCCCGTTCCTTCAACTGTAAGGGTTTTTGTGACAGATACACCATCGCTTGCCGTAAATGTCAGTGTAGCCGTACCGTTCTTGCAAGCTGCAAGGTCATAATAATATTCACCGGGTGCTTTAAGAGAAGTGTCTTCTCTAATATCAATTATTTCAGGAGCACTGCTTGTTGCTGTAAGCGTAATATCGGGATTATTAACATCAACTTCACAGCTATAATGGATAGATTTCAAACTCAATTCTGATAGAGCGTTAAACTCATCGGATAATGTTATTTGTGATTTAGTGGTAGGGTCATCTGCTGGAGGTGTTTCTGTAGGAACTACTTCTGCAAATGCAAAAGTATTGCCTAACGATGAAATTAACACTGCCAACAATAATACAAGGCTTAAAAACTTCTTCTTCATTTTCTAAATCCTTTCCAATATTTTGTTATTTTGTTTATTATTGGGACTTTTTTCTCTCTATATTTTAACTTACATCTACCTAATTTTTGATACGAAGAAGAATTATTCTTATATGTAATTATTGTAATTAATTATACCTTTTTAAGGTTACCACATAACCATTATTTTACTGTACATTGTTATTACCTATCCGATTTAATGAATTTTTCCCTATTCAACATAACTCCCATATAAGAATGCTTACATTTTTTATCCTTATATGTGATACATCTGAAATATTGATTTTAATATTAAGTGTTGTGGTTCTCACTCCCTTCCCCACGTTTAAGTACAGCCGATTATTTAAGTAAGTAGGCTAAATTGGAGGGGTTAGGGGTAGGTTTCACTTGCATTTCGTACTCATCGCTAAAGCTTTTTCTGAACACCCCGACATAGCCGGGGATTTTCGTATTATAACAAAAAAGACCGCCGCAATGCGGCAGCCTTAATTATTATATTTATTAGACCAGTTCTATAATTCCCATCTCAGCGGCATCACCGCGGCGAGGGCCAAGCTTACTGATTCGGGTATAACCACCATTGCGGTCTGCATACTTTGGAGCAATCTCATTAAACAATTTATTAGCAACGTCTTCCTTAGTAATAAAAGCTAAAACAAGGCGTTTGTTGTGAAGATTATTTTCCTTCGCAATAGTTATCATTTTCTCGGTCATGGAGCGAACCTCCTTGGCGCGAGTAACTGTGGTTTCGATTTTACCATTCTCTAAAAGAAAGGTTACCATCGCCCTTAACATAGCTGTTCTGTGGTCAGTGTCTCTTCCGAGCTTTCTGGTTCCGGGCATCGAAATATCACTCCTTTACCTTAGGTTTGCACAAAAACTATTCGTCGTCTTTACGCAGATGAAAACCGAGTGAGGCCAGTTTCCAAACGACCTCCTCAAGGGATTTACGTCCGAGGTTGCGAACTTTCATCATATCTTCTTCGGATTTGCTGAGAAGATCCTCAACCGTATTAATACCGGCACGCTTTAAGCAGTTAAAAGAACGGACTGATAAGTCAAGTTCTTCAATTGTCATTTCAAGAACCTTTTCCTTGCCCTTGTCATCCTTTTCAACCATAATTTCAGCGTTGCTGCCCTTATCGGACAAATCAACAAATAAATTAAGGTGTTCAGTCAGGATTTTAGCAGCTAAAGAAACAGCTTCTTGTGCGCCGATTACACCGTTGGTCCAAACTTCGAGTGTCAATTTATCAAAGTCAATACTCTGTCCCACACGAGTTGGCTCAACATTAAAATTCACCTTATAAACAGGAGTGTAAATAGAATCAACCGGAAT
>DHNU01000027.1:6635-40275 GCA_002407645.1 Ruminococcaceae bacterium UBA5408 | reverse complement strand
AGTCAATTCCATATACAGCTTTGCTCCATCACCCAAAGTTGCAATATGCATTTCAGGATTTAGGATTTCAACCTCGCTGTCGCACTTGATAGAGTCGGCCGTTACATCACACGGACCCTCCGCACAGATTTCTACTGTTTTTGGTCCGTCACAATGGAGTTTGGCGGTCAATCCCTTGATATTAAGCACTATCTCGGTAACGTCTTCTTTAACTCCGGGAATAGTGGAAAATTCATGAAGAACACCGTCTACTTTTATTGATGTGACCGCAACGCCCGGTAGCGATGATAAAAGAACACGTCTCAGGCTGTTACCCAAGGTTGTACCAAAGCCACGCTCAAGCGGTTCTACAACAAATTTGCCATAGGTTCCGTCATTACTCAAATCTTCTGTATCTATTTTTGGCTTTTCAATCTCGATCATTAGCGACCCTCCTTGACATATAGCAGATTAATCTATCAGCCATGATGTGGTATATGCTGTTAAGAAACGGCATTACTTGGAGTACAACTCAACGATGAGAGTTTCATCGACTGCAAGGTCAATATCTTCACGTTCCGGTAGTGCAATGATTTTGCCTTCCAGAGTTTCTCTATTAATTTCAAGCCATTTCGGAACGGGATGCGCTGAGTTAGCTTCAATAACAGCCTTAATTTTTTCACTTTGGCGGCTCTTATCTTTAATGGAAATAACTTCGCCCGGTTTTGTAAGATAAGAAGGAATATCAACTCTCTTACCGTTCACAGTAAAATGACCGTGAACAACCAACTGACGTGCTTCCGCTCTTGAGCTTCCCCAACCCAGGCGGTAAACGACATTGTCAAGACGGCTCTCTAAAATCTTGAGCAGTTCGTCACCTGTTTTACCTTCTTTGCGTGTTGCCATTACATAGTAGCTTCTAAATTGGGATTCCAATACACCGTAGTAACGTTTTGTCATCTGCTTTGCACGCAGCTGAAGTCCGTACTCAGAGGTTTTCTTACGTCCCTGACCGTGCTGGCCCGGAGCATATGCTCTGCGGGTAACACCGCATTTATCTGTGTAGCATCTTTCACCCTTTAAGAAAAGTTTTTGTCCTTCACGGCGGCAGAGTTTGCACACAGCATCTGTATATCTTGCCATATTATTGGTTGCACCTCCTATTATCAGTTTTAACTATACACGTCTTCTTTTCGGAGGACGGCATCCGTTATGCGGAATCGGAGTAACATCTTTTATCATGCTTACCTCAAGCCCTGCATTCTGGAGTGCACGGATTGCCGCTTCACGCCCGGATCCCGGTCCCTTAACATAAACTTCTACCGTCTTCATTCCGTGCTCCATTGCTGCCTTTGCAGCAGTTTCAGCTGCGGTCTGTGCGGCGAAAGGAGTGGACTTTCTTGAACCTCTAAATCCTAATTCACCTGAACTTGCCCAAGAAACTGCGTTTCCCTGGGAATCGGTAATAGTTACTATTGTGTTATTAAAGGTGGACTGGATGTGAGCAGCTCCTCTGTCGATATTCTTGCGTTCACGACGTCTGCGAGCTGCGGTGCCTTTTTTAGCTAAGCCCTTTTGTGCTGCCATCTTTTATCCCTCCCTATGTTTACTTCTTCTTGTTAGCCATTGTCTTTCTCGGACCTTTGCGTGTACGTGCGTTGGTCTTAGAACGCTGGCCTCTAACCGGTAAGCCTTTACGGTGACGGACACCACGATAGCAACCGATTTCTATAAGTCTTTTAATGTCAAATGCTACGTCGCGGCGAAGGTCGCCCTCAACGCGGCAGTGATGGTCGATATACTCTCTGAGTTTTGCAGCATCATCTTCTGTTAAATCCCTAACTCTGATGTCGGGGTTTACACCTGTTGCCGCACAAATATCTGTTGCAGTTTTGCGACCTATTCCGAAAATATAAGTAAGAGCAATTTCGATACGCTTATCTCTCGGCAGATCAATACCTGCTATACGCGCCATACTGGTTGCACCTCCATTGTTTATAGGTTTGCGCCAATTAGCCCTGGCGCTGTTTGTGCTTCGGGTTGTCACAAATAACCATGACTTTACCCTTGCGCTTTATAATCTTGCATTTTTCACACATTTTTTTGACAGAAGGTCTTACTTTCATTTGTGCGCCCTCCCTTAGCGAGTTGTTTTTATTACTTTGAACGCCATGTAATACGTCCGCGTGTTAAATCATAAGGTGACATTTCAATTGTAACCTTATCCCCCGGAAGAATACGAATAAAATTCATTCTAAGCTTTCCGGAAATATGAGCGAGTATTTCATGGTGGTTTGGAAGTTCTACCTTAAACGTTGCGTTTGGCAGTGCTTCCGTAACTACGCCTTCAGTTTCTATTACGTCCTGTTTTGACATATACTAAGCCTCCTCATGCAGAAATGGGCTCTCGACATTAAAGTCCTTAAGAGCAGCTCGAATCACACGATTGGTTTGCAATGAACTTTCGGTCAGCACAGTTTTGGTTGGAAAAAGATGTATATACTTTTTCTTTTTCGGGTTACTAAGGCTGCGCCGCCTGCCGTCACAGATTAACGCATAACGGTCATTTGCTTCAAGTACGGCAAAAAATCCGTTCTTGTCGCGTCCCGCCGCCGACCGAACAACCATTCCTCTGACAAAGTCCATCTCCTACCCCCTTAATCCGATACCGTTAAAATCACGGGACCGTCTTGGGTTATTGCGACAGAATGTTCAAAGTGAGCAGAAAGTTTTCTGTCTGCGGTGACAGTCGTCCAACCGTCCTGCAGTGTTTTAACTTCTTTCACGCCTTGGTTAATCATAGGTTCAATTGCAATTGTCATGCCAGGCAACAGGCGCACACCCCTACCGGGCGTGCCGTAATTAGGAACACTTGGGTCTTCATGCATCTTCGCACCTACTCCGTGGCCGACATAATCCCGTACCACCGAGTAGCCGCGAGCTTCGGCATACCTTTGTACCGCACTTCCTACATCCCCGATACGTGAACCGGCTTTTGCGGCTTTTATACCTTCAAAAAGGCTTTCACGCGTTGTGTCCATAAGGGTTTGAGCCTCTTCGCTTACATCGCCGCACGGAAAAGTCCATGCATTATCTCCGTTAAAGCCTTCGAAAATAGCTCCAACATCAATACTTACAATGTCGCCTTGTTTAATCAGCTTACCCTTGTGTGGTATGCCGTGGATAACCACGTCGTTTACGGAAATACATGCGCTTGCCGGAAATCCGCCGTAACCAAGGAACGAGGGTGTAGCCCCTTGTTCCTCAATATAGCGGCGTGCTACACGGTCGATTTCCCAAGTAGATACACCGGGTTCAATTGCTTCTCCCGCAAGCTTCAGTGCGTTGGCAGATATCCTGCCCGCTTCTCTCATAATTTTGAGTTCACGGTTAGTTTTTAGCACTATCATGATTACGCCTCTAATGCGGCAAGAACTTTTTTAGTTGTATCAGCAACGTCATCTTGCCCTTCTACAATACAAAGTTTACCCTGTTTGGAATAGTAGTCCTTTAAGGGTTCTGTTTGTTCGTGATAAACATTCAAACGTTCTTTAACCGTATCCGGGTGGTCGTCCTTGCGCTGAACAAGGGTGCCTCCGCATTTATCGCACACGCCGTCAACATTAGGTTTTTTATAAATCAAATGATAACTTGCGCCGCATTTTTCGCAGACACGGCGTCCGGACATACGCTGCACTATTGCTTCGTCGGAAACCTCGATATCGAGTACTTTGTCGATTGAAATACCCATTTTGTCCAGAGCCTCGGCCTGAGGAATTGTACGCGGAAAACCGTCAAGTACAAAACCGTTGCTGCAGTCATTTTTGGCTAATCTTTCCTGAATTATGCCAATAACTACCTCATCCGGTACAAGTTTTCCTTCATCCATATAGGATTTTGCGCGAATTCCCATTTCAGTGCCGCTTTTCAGCGCTTCACGTATAATATTGCCCGTAGAAATCGCAGGAATGTTATAACGCTCACAGATTATTTCTGCTTGCGTGCCTTTTCCGGCGCCTGGTGCGCCGAGAAGAATTAATTTCATATTCTCTCACTCCTTATCAATCAAGGAAACCTTTGTAGTGGCGCATCATCATCTGCGACTCCATCTGCTTTACGGTTTCAAGAGCTACACCAACCAAAATCAGAATTGATGTACCACCAATTGAAAGGTTACGCATACCGGTGGCAGCTCCGAAGCCTATTGGAAGCAGAGCAATAAACGCAAGGAATAATGCCCCGATTAAAGTGATTTTTGAAAGAATTCTTGCAATAAAGTCCGAAGTCGGTTTTCCGGGACGAATACCCGGAATTGTTCCGTTACTCTGACGAAGATTATTGGCCATCTCTATTGGATTATACTGAATTGTTACATAGAAGTATGCAAACAGAATAATCAGTAAGAAATATAAGAACGAATAAAGCCATCCGGTTGATGAAAAAGCATCAAAGAAGCCTTTCCAAAATCCGCTTGTTGCCCTGTTTCCAAGGAACAGCTGAATCGTAGGCGGAATAGAGAGAATAGAACTTGCAAATATAATCGGCATAACACCAGACATGCCGACTTTAATTGGAATATGACTGCTTTGGCCGCCATACATCTTCCTGCCGACTACCCTTTTAGCATACTGAACCGGAATTCTGCGTTCAGCATCGTTCATAAACACAATTACCCAAATAACCGCCAAGAAAAGGACTACAAACAGCGGAACTAAGAAATAGAACTTGCCGTAGCTTGTCGGATCTTGGTTAGCGGCCTGAATATACTGTGAAAGTAAACTAATGGTATGTGGCATTCTTGCAACGATACCGGCAAATAACAGAATTGAAATTCCGTTTCCGATACCTTTTTGGTTGACTTGTTCGCCAAGCCACATCATCATAGCAGTACCTGCGGTAAATACCATGATGATAACAAAAGCTGCGAACACCTGCTCCCAGCCATGGGTATACTTTACGATTGAGGTACCCTGATACGAACTGTTGCGCAGATAGAAGAAGTATGCTGTACCCTGAATAAGGCCAAGAACAACGGTAACGTAGCGAGTTATGGTTCCGAGTTTCTTTCGGCCTTCCTCGCCTTCCTTTGCCATTCTTTCCAAAGCAGGGATTGCAACTGTTAAAAGCTGCATAATGATAGAACTGTTAATATACGGTGTAACACTCATTGCAAATAATGTACCGTTTGCAAAAGCGCCACCGGACAGCATATCAAGGTAACTCAGTGCAGAGCCGGTCTTGTCGACTGTAGTCATAAGTCCCTTTAATGCGGTTACATTAAGAAACGGAACCGGAATAACTGCACCGAATCTGAAAACTACAATAATGAATAGTGTAAATAGTATCTTTTTCCTAAGGTCAGGTATAGCCCAGGCATTCTTAATTGTTTTAAACAACTTAGATCACCTCTGCCTTCCCACCCGCGGTCTCAATCTTTTGCTTCGCAGCTTCGGAATAAGCAGTTACCTTTACATCTAATTTTTTTGTCAATTTTCCGTTGCCAAGGATTTTAATCCCATCGCAACATGTCTTTACAATACCTGCATCAATCAACGCTTGTGTATCAACAACAGAGCCGTTATCAAATTTTTCAAGAGCTCCTACATTAATACCAATGATTTTCTTTGCAAAAATATTATTAAATCCTCTTTTAGGGATACGTCTTTGTAATGGCATTTGTCCGCCTTCAAAACCCGGACGCATACCTCTGCCTGCTCTGGCCTTTTGACCTTTATGACCTTTGCCGGCAGTTTTTCCCTGACCTGAACCATGTCCTCTGCCGATACGCTTAGGTGCCTTATTGGAACCCGGTACCGCTGTCAGTTCATGCAACTTCATTTACTCGCACCTCCTTGCTTACGCTTTGCTTACCTCGATGAGGTGGATTATCTTGGCCACCTTACCTTTGGTCTGCCCATTCTCAGGCTGCAAAGTAGAGTCGCCTACTTTAAAAAGACCAAGGGACTGGGCGGTTGCAATCTGGTCCTTTTTACTGCCGATAAGACTCCTTATCAGCTTTATCTTAAGCTGTGCCATATTGCTCCCCCCTATTATAGAATATCTTTAACCGATTTACCGCGTGTTGCAGCGACTTCATCGGCTGTACGCAGCTTAGACATACCGTCTAAAGTTGCTCTTACTACATTACATGGATTATTTGAACGAAGAGCCTTCGTTCTGATATCTCTGATACCGGCTGCTTCAACAACTGCACGAACAGGGCCGCCGGCGATAACGCCGGTACCGGGAGCAGCAGGTTTCATTAAAACTCTGCCAGCACCGAATGCACCTATAATTTCGTGAGGGATTGTGGAACCACGCATAGCAACCTTTACGAGGTTTTTCTTTGCGTCTTCAATTCCTTTGCGTATAGCATCGGGAACTTCACCCGCTTTTCCGATACCGAAACCTACAGTGCCATTTCCGTCACCCACAACTACCAAAGCGGCGAATTTGAAAATACGACCGCCCTTAACAGTTTTGGATACACGATTTATAGCAACTACATGCTCTTTAAGTTCCGTTGATATTGCGTCAATTCTAGCCAAAAGTATTCCTCCTTCTTTAGAACTTGAGGCCGCCCTCACGGGCTCCTTCGGCCAGCTCTTTGACGCGGCCGTGGAAAATATAGCCGCCGCGGTCAAAAACGACCTCGGTTATGCCCTTTTCAGCGGCACGTTTAGCAATAAGCTCGCCAACTTTTCGTGCGGCATCCTTGTTTCCGCCATTACCATTGAAATCTTTGTCCAGTGTAGAAGCTGCTACGAGAGTAACTCCCTTAACATCATCAATAATCTGGGCGTAGATGTTTTTGGTAGAGCGAAATACATTTAGGCGCGGGCACTCTGTTGTGCCCGAGATTTTACCGCGCACCCTGCGGTGACGGTTAAGTCTGGCCTTATTTGTGTCAGTCTTATTCACCATTTATAATTCACTCCTTAATTACTTCTTAGCGCCCTTACCGGCCTTGCCTTCCTTATGACGGACATACTCACCGGTATATCTGATACCTTTGCCCTTGTACGGCTCCGGCGGACGTTTTTCACGTACTTCTGCAGCAAATTGACCTACCATTTGCTTGTCTGCACCTGAAATTACAATTTTGTTTGCAGAAGGACATTCAATGGTAATTCCTTCGATTTCCGGAACGATAACCTGATGGGAAAAACCAAGGTTCATTACAAGGTCTTTACCCTTCTTCTGCACACGAAAACCAACACCTAATACATCAAGCTCTTTCTTAAAGCCCTCTGTTACACCGTCAACCATATTTTGGACGAGTGTACGAGTTAATCCGTGCAGTGCTTTGTTTTCTTTTTCGTCGTCAGGACGAGTAACAATAACCTGATTGTCTTCAACAGAAATTTTCATATTCTTATTGAATTCCTTAGTTAATGTTCCCTTAGGTCCCTTAACTGTAACAACGCTTCCGTCAATATTTACTGTGACGTTAGCGGGAATATTTATGGGTTTTCTTCCAATTCGCGACATTACTGCACCCCCTTATTACCAGATAAATGCGAGGACTTCGCCGCCGATATTTTCTTTGCGTGCCTGACGGTCAGTCATTACGCCCCTTGAAGTAGAAACAATGGCGATACCGAGTCCTTTCATGACTCTTGGCATTTCCTCTGCATTTGAATAGATACGAAGGCCTGGCTTACTTACTCTGCGCAGACCGTTTATGGCAGAGGCTTTATTCTCGCCATATTTAAGATTAACTTTTATAATACCTTGTTTGCCGTCCTCTATTACCGTATAATTCTTTACATAGCCCTCGTCAACAAGAATTTGCACAATGGCCTTTTTCATGTTGGAAGCGGGAATGTCAACCGAATCATGCTTTGCAGAACTTGCATTGCGAATACGGGTGAGCAAATCAGCAATTGTATCTGTTATTTGCATACCGTTACCTCCTTTGCTACGCTTTACCAGCTGGCCTTTTTTACGCCTGGGATCTCGCCTTTGTATGCAAGTTCCCTAAAGCATATGCGGCAAATTCCAAACTTGCGAAGGTAGGCATGCGGCCTGCCACAGATTTTGCATCTGTTATATTCGCGAGACGAGAATTTTGCTTTTCTCTGCTGTTTGATCTTCATCGAAGTTTTGGCCACAATATTCCCTCCTTATTTCGCAAACGGGGCGCCCATGAGTGTTAAAAGCTCTCTGGATTCCTCGTCAGTTTTTGCGGTCGTTACGAAACAGATATCCATTCCGCGGACCTTGTCAATTTTATCGTACTCAATCTCAGGGAAAATAAGCTGCTCTTTGATACCCATATTGTAATTGCCGCGGCCATCAAAAGAGTTTGGATTGATTCCTCTGAAATCTCTAACACGTGGAAGTGCAACATTAAAGAGTCTGTCAACAAACTCGTACATTCTGCTTCCCCTGAGTGTTACCTTAACGCCAATGTCCATACCCTCGCGGAGTTTAAAGTTAGCAACCGATTTTTTAGCTTTGCAGATCATCGGCTTTTGACCGGTAATTGCAGCAATATCAGTTGAGATGGCGCCGATTACTTTTGAATTGTCTTTTGCTTCGCCAGCGCCGACATTGATAACAATTTTATCAAGTTTAGGTATTTCCATAACGCTCTTGTAAGAAAATTTCTTCATCAGTGCCGGTGCGACATCTTTTAGATAGTAATCCTTAAGTCTTGCCATGTCGTTATAATCCTCCCTTACAGCGCTTCGCCGCATTTTTTGCAAATGCGTTCCTTGGTGCCGTCCTCATAAATCTTATGTGAGACACGTGTGGGCTTGCCGCAGTGAGGGCAAACAACCTGGACTTTGCAGGCGTACATAGCACCTTCAGCTTTGATTATACCGCCTTGTTCACCCATTTTGCGGGGCTTAACATGCTTAGATACCATGTTGATGCCCTCAATGATGACTTTACCCTCTTTAGGGCTAACGGCGAGAATCTTTCCCTTCTTGCCGAGCTCCTTACCACTTAATACGATGACGGTGTCACCAGTCTTTACATGAACTTTGTTATTCATAGTGAGCACCTCCCATCACAGAACTTCAGGGGCAAGACTTAATATTTTAAGATAGTCTTTATCTCGTAATTCCCTGGCAACAGGCCCGAAAATACGAGTACCCCTTGGATTTTTGTCGTCTTTGATGAGGACAGCCGCATTTTCATCAAAGCGGATGTATGATCCATCATCACGGCGAACGCCGAAAGCAGTACGAACAATAACTGCCTTAACAACTTCGCCTTTTTTTACTGTGCCGCCCGGAGTCGCTTTTTTAACTGAAGCGACAACCACGTCACCTATATTGGCATACCTTCTGCCGGTACCGCCGAGAACGCGGATGCACATAAGCTGCTTCGCGCCGGTATTGTCGGCAACGTTGAGGTAAGTCTGCTGTTGAATCACAGTGCGTTCCTCCTTTGCTTAGCCAAAATTACTTAGCTTTCTCTATAATATCGACGAGACGCCATCTTTTATCTTTGCTGAGCGGACGGGTCTCCATAACACGCACGCGATCACCGATATTGCATTCATTATTTTCATCATGTGCTTTCAGCTTCACGGTACGTTTAATAATCTTTTTGTAAAGCGGATGCTTTACGCTGTCTTGTATAGCAACAATGATAGTCTTATCCATCTTGTTGCTGACGACCTTGCCAACCTCTGTTTTTCTAATATTCCTATCGCTCACAGATTAATCCTCCCTTCCGTTACGCATTGGCGCTGTCCTTGATTTCGTTTTCGCGTAAAGTAGTCTTTACACGAGCGATATCTTTTTTGACAGCGGATATACGCATCGGGTTATCGAGCTGATTAATGGCAAGTTGGAAACGCAGGTTGAAAAGCTCGGCCTTGAGGTCCTTAAGCTTACTTTCAAGCTCTGCTTTAGTTAATTGTCTGACTTCTGAGGCCTTCATTACTGCTCACCACCCGTTTCTTCCTTCTTTACAAACTTGCACTTAATCGGCAGTTTGCTTGACGCCAAACGCAGAGCTTCTTTTGCGGTTTCTTCTGCAATACCGCCAATTTCGAACATAACTCTGCCCGGCTTTACAACAGCTACCCAATACTCCGGTGAACCTTTTCCGGAACCCATGCGAGTTTCAGCCGGTTTCTCGGTTATTGGTTTATCTGGGAATATCTTAATCCAAACCTGACCAAATCTTTTGCAGTAACGTGTCATAGCAACACGAGCTGCTTCTATTTGGTTCGAAGTAATCCATGCCGGCTCTAATGCCTGAAGGCCAAAATCGCCGTATGTTACCTTATTGCCGCGGTAGCATTTGCCGGTTAAACGGCCACGATGCACTCTACGGTATTTTACACGCTTAGGCAACAGCATTATTTACTTCCTCCTTCCTTACGAGGCTTACGGTTATCGTGGAGAACCTCGCCTCTGTAAAGCCAGACTTTTACACCAATGCGGCCATATGTTGTGGCAGCTTCGGCAAAACCGTAGTCTATATCGGCTCTAAGAGTTTGAAGTGGAATAGTACCGTCATGGTACTGCTCACGTCTTGCAATTTCAGCACCGCCCAAACGACCGGATACCTGAGTTTTAATTCCTCTGGCACCAAGCTTCATGGAGCGGCCGATGCATTGTTTCATTGCACGGCGGAAAGAAATTCTTTTTTCCAGCTGCTGTGCAATATTCTCAGCTACTAACTGAGCATTTAAATCCGGTGATTTAACTTCTATAATATTAATCATTACCGGCTTTTTAATCATTTTCTCACACTGAACGCGGAGTTTTTCGATTTCAGAACCGCCCTTGCCGATAACCATACCCGGCTTTGCACAATGGATATGGATTCTAACCTTAGAAGCGTCACGTTCTATTTCAATCTTTGGTACGCCTGCCGGTTTAAGCTGCTTTAAAAGCACTTTGCGCAGGTTGTAGTCTTCTACGAGGGTATCTCCGAAAACATTATCCTTCGCGAACCAGCGGGAATCCCAATCCTTAATTACACCCACACGAATGCCGTGGGGATTTATTTTCTGGCCCATAGTTTACCTCCTCTTCTGCCTTATTCTTTTTCCTTTAGCACGAGGGTAACGTGCGAAGTTCTTTTGTCAATTCTGTACGCGCGACCCTGCGCTCTTGGACGAATGCGCTTGAGGATCGGGCCCGGACATACGAAGCATTCTGCTACGTAAAGTCTGGAAACATCCATATTGTGGTTATTCTCAGCATTAGCCATGGCCGACTTTAATAACTTTGAAAGATATTCGCAGGCGGCCTTTGGTGTATTCTTGAGTATAGCCATTGCAACGTCAGCCGGCTTGTTACGAATGAGGTCAAGCACGATTTCGACCTTGCGTGGTGAAATACGGGCGTATTTCAAATAAGCCCTTGCTTCCATGGTATACACTCCTTTCGACCGTTATTTTGTCGGCGCTGTAGTTTTGGAACCGGAATGTCCCTTAAAAGTTCTGGTTGGTGCAAACTCGCCGAGCTTGTGTCCGACCATATCTTCGGTTACATATACCGGAACATGTTTGCGGCCATCGTGAACCGCGATTGTGTGGCCAACGAAATCAGGGAAAATAACTGAAGAACGACTCCATGTTTTAATGATTTTCTTTTCGCCGGCTTCATTCATTTCTTGAATCCTTTTAAGCAGCACAGGCTGTACATAAGGACCCTTTTTTACGCTTCTGCTCATAGTTCATAAGCTCCTTTCTGTACACCTTATTTTTCGTTTCTACGTTGTACGATAAACTTATCGGAGCGGTTTTTACGTGCACGTGTCTTATAACCAAGAGTAGGTTTGCCCCAAGGAGTAAGCGGTGACGGATGACCGATAGGTGCTTTACCTTCACCACCACCGTGTGGATGGTCATTCGGGTTCATAACAGAACCGCGTACTGTTGGACGCCAACCCATGTGACGTTTACGACCTGCTTTACCGATTTTAACGTTCTCATGGTCAATGTTACTTACCTGGCCGACTGTAGCCATGCAATTAACCGGAACGTTTCTAAGTTCACCTGAAGGGAGTCTTAAAAGTGCCATTCCGTTTTCTTTAGCCATAAGCTGAGCCATGTTGCCGGCTGCGCGTGCCAACTGAGCGCCCTTGCCAGGATAAAGTTCAATATTGTGAATAAAAGTACCGGTTGGGATATTTTCAAGCGGCAAAGCATTGCCGGGTTTAATATCTGCTGAAGCACCGGATACAACAACATCGCCGACTTTTAAGCCGTTAGGAGCGATGATGTATTTTTTTTCACCGTCTTCGTACTGCAAAAGTGCAATAAACGCTGAACGGTTCGGGTCGTACTCAATAGTAAGAACGGTTCCCGGTGCGTCGAATTTCTGACGCTTAAAGTCAATAATACGATATTTTTTACGGTTTGCGCCACCGCGGTGACGAACTGTAATTCTACCATAGCTGTTACGACCGGAACGATTTTTTGTCGGAGCCAAAAGACTCTTTTCCGGTGCAACCTTTGAAAGACCAGAATAATCCGTAACGGACATATTACGTCTTGATGCCGTGGTAGGTTTAAAATTAATAATAGGCATTTAGGTTTCACACTCCTCATGATGGCTTTGCGGGGAACTGCCGTTTCCCCATTCGTGCCTCTGCATTTTTAAGGCAGAGATTACATCATGCCTTCAAAGAACTCGATGGTCTTGCTGTCTTCTGTAAGAGTAACAATGGCTTTTTTCCATGAAGGAGTATAGCCTTGGCTTCTTCCCTGACGGCGCATATGACCTCTTACATGCAGTGTATTTACCTTGTTGACTTTAACGCCGAACAGGGTTTCAACTGCTCTTGCAATATCGATTTTTGTGGCATCTTTGGCAACTTCAAAGGTGTATTTCTTCATGCCAATACCGTCCATACTTTTCTCGGTGATAATGGGGCGGATAATAATATCCTGTGCTGCCATTATGCATACACCTCCTCAATTTGAGCTACAGCATCTTTAAGTACGATAAATTTATCTACATTCAAGATGTCATAGACATTCAAGGTGTTAGCCATTGCTGTTTTAACTCCGGGAATATTGGCTGCCGAAGCAATAACCTTTTCGTTCACCTCAGGGAGAACGATTAAAGCCTTTTTGCCGGCTGAAATTGCCTTGAGCATTTGTGCAATGGTCTTAGTCTTGTATTCGTCAAGTGTAATCTTGTCAAGCACTACCATTTCGTTGTCAATGACTTTGCTTGAAAGAGCTGATTTCATTGCAAGACGTCTTACCTTTTTATTTAATGAATAGCTGTAATCGCGCGGCTTCGGAGCAAAAGCGATACCGCCGTGTGTCCACTGCGGAGCACGTGTGGAACCCTGTCTTGCGTGACCTGTTCCTTTTTGTCTCCACGGTTTTCTGCCGCCGCCCGATACCTCGGCGCGGGTTAGTGCCGACTGTGTGCCCTGACGCTGGTTTGCAAGATAGTTTACCACTACTTCATGCAAAACTTTTTTGTTGGGTTCAATTCCGAATATGGCATCGGAAAGGTCAATTTTCTCAACTTCTTTACCGGCCATATCAAGTACTGCTACTGTAGGCATTACAATTCCTCCTTCCCTTACGCCTTAACGCTGTCATGAATTACTACAATTCCGCCGTTCGGACCCGGAACTGCGCCTTTAATAGCAATCAGATTGTTTTCCGCATCAACTTTTGCAACGGTCAAATTCTGAACTGTGACTTTTTCTGCTCCCAAGTGGCCCGCTTTTTTAACTCCGGGAAACACCCTTGACGGACTGGAACAGCAACCGAAGGAACCACCTTTACGTGCGCAGGGGCCGGTACCGTGGGACTCTTTAAGTCTTTGGAAGTTCCAGCGCTTAATTACGCCTGCGTAACCTTTACCTTTGCTGGTAGCGGTGACATCGATTTTGTCCCCTTGTGCGAAAACGTCTGCTTTAACAAGGTCGCCCACATTATAAGCATCTGTGTTTTCAATTCTAAACTCTCTTAAAGTTTTCTTTGGGGCAACGTCCGCTTTATCAAAATGCCCTTTCATAGGCTTAGTGACTTTTTGCGGTTTCATGTCTCCGTATCCAATCTGGATAGCTGCATAACCGTCGTTTTCGACTGTCTTTTTCTGCGATACAATGCAGGGACCGGCTTGTACAACCGTAACAGGAATAACTTTTCCCGCTTCGTCGAAAATCTGAGTCATGCCGATTTTCTTACCGATAATACCTTTTTGCATTATTTTTCCTCCTATGCAGGTTATTGGTTGGCTTTTGCCAACTTGACCTCGACCGCAGGTAGGTTAAATTAGAGTTTAATCTCTATTTCAACGCCGGCGGGGAGTTCGAGACTCATTAAAGCCTCTACAGTTTTGTTAGATGGTCTGAGAATGTCGATAAGTCTTTTGTGTGTTCTCATCTCAAATTGCTCACGGCTGTCTTTGTACTTATGAACAGCACGAAGGATTGTAATGATCTGTTTCTCTGTTGGAAGCGGAACCGGTCCGGAAATCCTTGCGCCTGTGCGCTTTGCTGTCTGTACAATCTTTTCAGCCGACTGATCAACCAGCTGATGATCATAGCCCTTAATTCTTATCCTGATTTTCTCTTTGACTGCCACGTAAATCGCCTCCTTATTGTAGTTGGCGGGCGGCGTTTCTAAATCATTACACCGTGCCGGGTGTTCCCTCATAACACATTTAAAAACCGGATTAACTTTTTCAAGTTAAATCCGGGTGCAATCATAAAAACGTCTGAGCATAATAAGAGTATTGCATAAAAGTAATGTAATATGCAATTATTCCCTTAAAGCACGCTCAAAGTATCTGTCGCCCGGTTTAAAATCGGACATACTCCACGGAAAAACCGGCATATTTCAGCCGCAACCTCCCGCTTCAACGCATATCTGTCGCAGTCGTGCTTGATTATAATACCATATTACATGTAAATATGCAATACTAAAATTCTCTTTTTTATAAGAAATTATAACCAACTTTTTGTTTATATTGACTATATAATGCTTTAAATTAGCGATTACATAAAATTGAAATACAAAAAGAGGAAATATTTGAGTTTATCCTTTTAAAAAGTTGAATAAATGTAAAAGGTGTCTGATTTTTTACAGCAAACACTCCTTTAGAATTCTTGCCTAAAGTACCAAATGCAGACACCTCTGCTTGAAATAAAGGTTTAGGGCGGTCCTTCCTTTGCAGCAAAGATGCCGCAAAGGACAGTGCGAAAGTTACTGCTGCCGTAATTTTTAATAACTTTTTCATAGCCGCCTCCGTTAAGTACAAATTTCTATTATTTTGTCAAATATTAGATGAAATTATTCCAAACATCATTTGAAGTATGTAAAGATTTCATCTGTGCAAATGGGACATTGATTGATGTATCGCGTTTTTCAGGTTTTGTGAGATGAATATTGAATACAGCCCCGTATTTTGTAAAGTTAATTGTTTCAGGGTCAAGACCGGCTTTAATGACATCTGCTGTTACATATTTTGAATCATCAGGGCTAAGCTGATCCTTTGCTGAAACTTCAAGTGCTTTATAAAGCGCATCGTTTTTAACTGCTAAATCTTTTGCTGTAACCAAAGCACCGGTTTTTAAGTTTGCATTGACAGAACGAAGTGCATGTGTCGCTTTTTTTGCTCCGTTTATTTTTGAGTACTCGTTGAAGCCTACGCTTATAAAGTTCTTACCTTCATATGTAACGTCGCAGTTTACTTTTACATTTGTTTTCTTTGCCTTTGGGCTTGTTCCCAAAGAATTTATTGTTTTGAGAGCACAAGTTTCCATTGCCTTGTTAATCTGAGCCACATTAGGAATATTTCCTTTTAGTTCAGGATATGAAGCTGTATAATTCATATTGTCTTTGGAAAAGCTGTATTTTTTCATTTTGACTTCATAATTGCCGTCATTTTTAAGGCTTACCGCTTTTTGGCTTGGTACTTTGGAAACAGTTTGCGGTGCGGCTTTTGCAGGGCTCTCTTTTTTAACTATACCTGCGGATTCTGCTGAGGTGACTCCTGATTCCGTCTTGTTTGCCGGTTTGTCATTCTTTCCGTTGCATGCCGCAAATGACATAATCATTAAAATAGAGCATACAATCGCAATTAATTTTTTCATAATAAAACACTCCTTTAGTTCTCATACATAATTATCCTGATTTAGTAAAAAGTTCAAACTTTTTATGGAAATATTTTGAAACGTTTTATATGCTACCACACTCATTTCAAAAAATCAATTACAATATGAATACAAATTTGATACAATTTTGTATTACAATATTTTCCAAACTCTTAATATAATTCAAATATATTAAGAGAATATGAAAAGACGACTGCAGAAATATTAAATCTGCAATCGTCTGAACTTTTTATTCTTTAATATTTTATTATATTAGTATGCTTTACCCCAATATACCATTGTTTTCGCAGGCTTTCCACAGCAAACGCAGGTATCGGAAACATGTTCCTGTTCAAAAGGCATACAGCGTGAGGATACTCCCGCAATTTCTTTAAGCTTTTCTTCACATTCAGTGTCACCGCACCACATGGCCTTAATAAATCCTGGCTTATTATCTGCAATTTCCTTAAGGTCGTCCATATTTTTAGCTTCATATGTCATGCTTTCGCGGCGCTCAAGTGCTTTATTGTAAATGCCCTTTCTTACTTCTTCAAGCTGTTCTGCAATAGCCTGTTCCAAGTTATCAAGCGGAACAAAAACTTTTTTACGGTCATTTCTGCGTACCAATACACACTGATTTTTCTCAATATCCTTTGGACCGATTTCCAAACGAAGCGGAACACCCTTCATTTCATACTGTGCAAATTTCCATCCGGGTGATTGGTCAGAGTCATCCATGCGTACACGGAAACTATCCTTCAAACGTTCTTTAAGTTCGTTTGCCTTTTCCAGTACACCTGGCTTATGCTGTGCAATAGGAAGAATAATAACCTGAATAGGTGCAACCGCAGGAGGAAGAATCAGGCCGTTATTATCACCGTGAGTCATAATTATACCACCTATAATGCGTGTACTCATTCCCCATGAAGTTTGGAACGGATGGCAGATTGAATTGTCCCTTCCCTGAAAAGTTACATTGAACGCTTTTGCAAACCCATCACCGAAATAGTGGCTTGTTCCTGACTGCAATGCTTTTCCGTCATGCATCATTGCTTCTATTGTATAAGTTGCCTCTGCACCCGCAAATTTTTCTTTTTCTGTCTTACGTCCTTTTATTACAGGAATAGCAAGCTCATTTTCACAGAAATCAGCATACACTTTCAGCATTTGCTCTGTTTCGGCTTTTGCCTCCTCAGACGTTTCATGCATTGTATGGCCTTCCTGCCAATGGAATTCAACAGAGCGTAAAAACGGACGCGTTGTCTTTTCCCAACGTACAACCGAACACCATTGATTATAAAGTTTCGGCAAATCTCTCCATGAGTGAATTACCTTTGCATAGTGGTCGCAGAACAATGTTTCAGATGTCGGACGAACGCACATTCTTTCTTGAAGTTTTTCTTCACCGCCCATGGTAACCCATGCGACTTCCGGTGCAAAACCCTTAACATGGTCTTTTTCTTTGTTTAAAAGGCTTTCGGGGATAAACATCGGCATAGAAACATTTTCATGACCGAGTTGTTTAAACCTTGTATCAAGAATATGCTGAATATTTTCCCATATTGCCCAACCGTACGGCTCAATTACCATACAGCCTCGTACACTGGTATAATCCATTAATTCTGCCTTTTTGACAATATCAGTATACCATTTGGCAAAATCTTCCTCCATGGGAGTTATTGCCTCTACCATCTTTTTTTGTTCTGCCATTTTCAAGGTCTCCTCTAATTATCAATTAAGTTATTTATCGTCATTTTTGTCATGCGTAGTTTTGTTTAAAATTACAATTACCAAAAATATAAGAAGCATGACTATAAATATGCCAAGCATGCCTTTTCCCATAAGTTCTAAGGACTTTTCAACGTCAGCGCTGTGAACGTCACCCAAAATACTTGTAAACGCCACCAAAAGGTTCCAGTTTAACATTGTGCAGCCTCCTTAAGCTAAAAATTGTTGTGCAAGGGAGAGGATTATTCCTCCCGCTACAACCGAGCCGATTTGCCCAGCAACATTTGCTCCGACCGCATGCATCAAAACATGGTTTTGGTTATCTTCTTTAAGCGCCATTTTTTGAATTACTCTTGCGGACATTGGGAACGCAGAAATACCTGCACCGCCGACCATCGGGTTGATTTTTTTGTCTTTAGGAAGAAAGATATTAAGCAGTTTTGCAAAAAGCACACCGCCTATAGTATCGAAAATAAAAGCGACCAGACCGAGAGCCATAACAAGCAGAGTTCCACCCGTTACAAAAACGTCGGCACGCATCTGGAATGCGATTGTAATACCGAGCATAATAGTAATGAGATTTGCAAGAGGCCCCTGTGCTGTTTGTGAAAGATTTTCAAGTTTTCCGCATTCACGAATAAGATTTCCAAACATTAAAAAGCCAACAAGTGCGATTGAATCAGGAGCAATAAGTCCCGCAATCATTGTAACAATAATAGGGAATAATATTTTTGTAGTCTTCGAAACCGAATCGGGTCTGTAAGGCATGTGTATCATTCGTTCACGTTTTGTGGTTACCAATTTGATTGCCATAGGCTGAATAAGCGGCACCAATGCCATATAAGAATACGCCGCAACTGCTATTGCGCCCTTATAAGCGCTGTTCAGCTGTTGGGATACCAAAATGGAAGTAGGTCCGTCAGCAGCACCGATAACGCCAATACTCATAGCATCTTTCAGCGGGAAACCGAGAAGTACAGCCATGGTAATAGTAAAGAATATTCCGAACTGAGCCGCGCCGCCGAACAATAACATTCTTGGATTCGAAAGCAGCGGCCCAAAGTCAATCATTGCACCTATACCAATAAACAGCAAAAGAGGAAATGCTTCTGAAGCAGCTATGCCTTTTTCGAAAAGCCACTGAATAATTCCTGTATCCCCAATTACTCCGGTAAACGGAAGGTTTACGATTATAGCACCGAATCCCATAGGAAGAAGCAGTGCAGGTTCAAAGTCCTTCTTTATGGCAAGCCAAATAAGCAATCCGCCGATAAACCACATTAAAGCCATTTGCCATGTGATTGATGTTACCCCTTTAATTAAAAATCCAAATTCACTCAAGAACTGTAACACTCCTCTTTAATTTTTAAATTTTCTTACATTTTATAACATACTTTACTATTATATAAGGAATAAAGTAGTTTTTCAAGGTTTCAAAGTATTTTAAAAATATAAAAAAAATAAAAAAAATCCGCCATGAGCAAGCACGGCGGATTAGCAGGATAAAATTTTTTAAATATTACCCTCAATATATTTTACCAAGTCACCGACAGTTTTAATGTTGTCTATCTCTTCGTCCGGTATTTCAATTTCAAATTCATCTTCAATTGACATTAAAAGGTCAACTACGTCCAAAGAATCTGCACCCAAATCATCGGCAATGCTTGAATCAGGTGTTATTGAATCCTCCTCTACATCAAACTGTTCGCTTAAAATAGCTTTTACTTTTTCTAAAACCATGTCATATCCTCCTTAGAACATTTAAGAATTTTTTAGAAATTAAATTGCATACGGAAAACGTTATTGAATTTGTGGACAAAAACAGAACAGTTATGTTACAATTGCCACAGAAATAACCACATATAACGTTCCGAACGCTTATTGTCTAACCACATATTATTAGCAAACTTACACTTTGTCAATATGTTTTTTATGTTTTATTTAAGAAAGTAAGAGGAATTCATAATGACTGTAAATAACTTTACTGTTATTGGGCACCCAATAAAGCATAGTATGTCGCCGTATATACACAAACAGCTTTTTTCCATATCTCAAAAAAAATACAGTTACGGTATTTTGGATATTCCGCCCGAAGAAATATCGGATAAAATGAGTATTTTACATTCATTCTCCGGTTTCAACATAACCATTCCCCTCAAACAGGCAATTATTCCGTATTTAGACGAGCTGGAACAAAAATCCACATTTTATAATTCAGTAAATACTGTAAAAAATTCTAACGGCCGTCTTATCGGGTATACTACGGACGGAATTGGATTTTGCCGTGCACTTGACGCAGGCGGAGCAGATTTGACCGGAAGAACAGTTATACTCGGCGCCGGCGGAGTTGGAAGAGTGATGGCTTTCGAATGCGCATTAAAAGGTGGACGCGTAACTTTAGCCGTCCGTGAACACAGTCTGCCTTCGGCAAAAAAGCTGTGTGCTGACATAAAATCTAAAATTAAAAATTCAAAAGTGGATTTTTGCCTTTTAAACGAAATTAAAGGTAAAATTGACTTACTTGCAAATGCAACTCCTGTGGGTATGTACCCAAATTCTAACTCATGCCCTGTTTCTGAAGAAACGATAAAAAAGTCATCATTTGTGTTCGACGCAGTATACAATCCCAATGATACTCTATTAATTAAAATCGCAAAGAAGAACTCAATTCCCGCTATTTCCGGAATGAGTATGCTCGTATGGCAGGCGGCAGCTGCACAAGAAATTTGGTTCGGCTCTAAATTTAATGCTAACGATATTAATAGAATCTGTGAAAATGCCGTAATTCAAATGAAAAAAAAGTTTGGTAATATTGTGCTATGCGGCTGTATGGGCAGCGGTAAAACTACCGTTGGCAAAATTATTTCACAGAAAACCAATAAACATTTTGTAGATATGGACAATTATATTGAAGAAAAAGCCGGAATGACCGTTTCTGAAATTTTTTCAAAATACGGTGAAAAATATTTTAGAAATATGGAATACGAAACATCAAAGGAATTTGGAGGAAAAAACGGATTTATTATTGCAACAGGCGGCGGAACATTGATGAACCCTGAAAATGTTAATGCATTAAAAGAAAATGGAGCTGTTGTAATGCTCGATGTTTCTCCCTCTCTGATTTTCGCAAGACTTAAAGACGACAATTCGCGGCCTTTGCTTGCAAAACCAAACAAAGACGAAATTATAAAAAATATCTATGATGAACGTATTGAAACTTTTAAAAATGCAGCAGATATAATTATCGATGCGGAAAGTAATGCAGAAAGCGTATCGAAAAAAATAATACAAATATTAGAAAACCCGCTTAATTAATAAGCGGGTTTTAAATTATTCTTCACTTTGCATTAGGTCAGAATATATACAGTAAGCATCTTTTCCTTTCTTTTTAGCGGCATACATAGCAATATCTGCTTTTTTTAAAAGTGCATGGTAATTATCCCCGTCCCTTGGATAAATGGAAATTCCCATACTTCCTGAAACTTTAAAATCATTTTTTTCGTTTAAATTTGTATTGTTAAAAATCTCTTGAACTATCTCTGCCCTATGTGCAGCATCTTTTTCTTTAATATTTTTTAAAAATACAACAAATTCATCGCCGCCTATCCTGCCGATTATATCCCCGTCCCTGAACTGCTTTTTTAATTTATATGAAATTTTCTCTATAAGTTCATCACCCAAAAGATGTCCAAGGTTGTCATTTACGTATTTAAAATTATCAATATCAATTAATAATAAAGCGTGTTGGCTGTCTTTATCACTTTCTTCTATTGTTTTGTTAATTATATTTGTAGTAGTAACATGATTATACAGTCCGCTCAAAAGGTCACGTTCAGCTCTTTCTTTAAGCCTTAACCTTTCCCTTTTTTCTTTGTCAATATCGGTTATAAAAGCGATTACCCTAAGTGGAATACCATTTTCGGCACGAATAAGCCTGCCCTTTATTCGATACCAGCGATAGTCTTTTGTAGCATCTTTAAACCTGTATTCCGGACAAATTGACTGCATCCCGTTTATAAATAGATAGATATCGTTTATAATGCGGCTTCTGTCATCATTATGAATGACATTGGAATGATAAAGTTTGTCAAGCAGTCCATCAATACTGCCTTCACTTCCGAAGCATTTTTTAAACGGGGGTGAACAATAAAATTCCTGCGTTTGGAAATTATAATCAAAAATTGGGTCAGCAACCTGCTCCATAATAATTCTATAACGTTCTTCATTTACCGCAAGTTCCTGCTTAGCTCTTTTTATAGTTTCGAGCTGCTTTCGTTCCATCTTGAGACAGCGGCGTTTTTTTGTAATATCTTCGAGAATACCACAGAAATAATTTGAACCGTCTTTCATTGTCATAAGCCTTAAAAAGCAGCTGGTCCAAATGTGATGACCGTTTTTCTTTTTTAGTTTAAGTTCAAGCTCTACAAATCCCCTTTTTTTAAGAATAATGCTGAGCTTTTTCCAGTTTATATGCTGTTCACGACTGATTACATAATTTGCTTCATTTCCGCAGAAAGCCGTTATTTCGTTTTCTTTGTAACCAATCATATCGTAAAAAGATTTACTTGCGTAATAAACAGTAAGCACATCATCATTTTTACAGCAGAAAATCCCTCCGCCTAAATGGTTAACAATATTTTCAATGCTTAATTTTTGTGGTTGAATAGGCATCGGATTTCCTTCTTTCTGTCTATACGTAAAATATCGTCAAATTTATTATATACATGCCTTTGATTATAACAATTTAGTGCAATATAATCAAGATATTTTAGTCATATTTACAAAAATTACAATTTTTTACAAAAAATAAATTTAAAAATCCTACTTTTTTCAATTTTTAAATTATACTGTGAAATAAATCACTTGACACATTTTTTTATATGTATTATTATACAGGATAAGATATGCTAAGGAGTCTCACAATGAATTTTATTGCTGTTACAACACGATTTACAGATTTTTGCTATCCCCGCTATTTTATGGTGAGGGATTTTTGTGCATGCAATAAAATAGGCTGTAGGCTTTTGTATGGGTTTAAATAGCTGTATTTATAAATTACAGATTGACTATTTATATTTTTTAACGGAGCTTTCAGCGGCTCCGTTATTTTTTTACCCACTTGTAATAATATCAGCATTATAAAAAGGTTCTTTAATAATTGCTCGGGTAAATTAATATTTAATACCTACCCCTAACCCCAACATTTAATATAGAACCTATAAAAATTGGAGGTACAAAAATGATTATTGTTTTAAAACCGGAATGTACAAAAAAGCAGGTAGAAGAATTTACAAATCAGCTCACAAAGGAATATAACATTAAAGTTAACACATGGGTAGGAACCCAAAGCACCGTACTTGGTTTAATCGGCGATACACACGATATTGATATAGATTATATTGCGGCACAGGATTTTGTTGAAAATGTTAAGCGGGTACAGGAGCCATACAAAAAAGCAAACCGAAAATTCCACCCGGGAGATACTGTCATCACATTGCCGACAGGGCAAAAAATCGGTGACGGAGGTCTTTCGCTGATTGCAGGACCCTGCTCCGTTGAAAATGAAGAACAAATTTGCGGTATTGCCGCAGATGTAAAAAAAGCAGGCGCACAGTTTCTTCGCGGCGGTGCTTTTAAGCCGAGAACTTCACCCTACGCATTCCAAGGGCTTAAAGCCGAAGGACTTGAACTTTTAAAAGAGGCAAAAAAGAAAACAGGGCTTCCGATAGTGACCGAAATTATGAGCGTGCGCCATATTGATATGTTCTTACAGGCCGGTGTCGATATAATTCAGGTAGGCGCAAGAAATATGCAGAATTTTGAACTTTTAAAAGAACTGGGAAAAGTTAAAAAGCCAATTCTTTTAAAGCGAGGACTTTCGAGTACAATTGAAGAACTTTTGATGAGTGCAGAATACATTATGGCGGGCGGCAATGAACAGGTTATTCTTTGCGAAAGAGGCATAAGAACTTACGAAACATACACAAGAAACACACTTGATATTTCCGCAATACCGATTCTGAAAAGGTTATCACACCTTCCCGTTGTTGTAGACCCAAGCCATGCCGGCGGCATTGCATGGCTTGTAAAACCGCTTGCACTCGCCGCAGTAGCCGCAGGTGCAGACGGGCTTATTATAGAAGTTCATAACAATCCGTCGAAAGCACTTTCCGACGGCGCACAGTCGCTGACGCCAAAGCAGTTTGAAAATGTTGCAGAACATATTTTGTCAGCCGCAAAAGCGTTCGGAAGAAAGGTAGATTAGACGAAGTATATTTGTTATAATAAAGAGTAAATAAAGCGCATTGGGGGAAAGCCTTATGGATAAAAAAATCGTTATTGTAGGTCTGGGTCTAATAGGCGGTTCAATGGCAAAAGCCTTTAAAGAGTACACCGATTATACGGTTTGCGGAATAGACACCGACAAAAATGTTCTTAAATCCGCTGTAGAATGCGGTGCAATTGATAAAATCGGCAATAATGAAGACATAAAAAGTGCCGATATTATTTATCTTTGTCTTTATCCAAAGGCAGACATCGATTTCGTTAATTCACACGCCGATTTAATTCCTTCAAACTGCATTGTTACCGATACCTGTGGAATAAAGTCTGAAATATGCGCACATCTGCCGATAATTGCAAAAGAACACGGTTTTACATTTATTGGCGGACACCCTATGGCGGGAAAAGAGAAGAGCGGTTTTTATGCAAGCGAAGCCGAACTGTTTGCCGGTGCCAGCTACATTATTGTTCCGTGCGGCGCTCCCCGAAAGGCAATTGACCTTTTAACCGTAATTTCGGTAAAACTCGGGTTCGGAGGAACGGTTATTACCACCCCGGAACATCACGACCGAATGATAGCATTTACAAGCCAGCTTCCTCATGTGCTTGCGTGCGCATATGTAATGAGCCCGTGCTGTAAGGAGCACGTTGGGTATTCGGCGGGCAGTTACCGCGATGTTTCCCGCGTTGCAAATATAAACGAAAAACTTTGGACTGAACTGTTCACAGATAATAAAAAGTCTCTCGTAAAAGAGCTTGATATACTTATTAATAATATTACAGATATAAAAAACGCAGTAGAGAATTGTGACGATAATTTACTGCGTGAATTGCTAAAAAAAGGCAGACTTATAAAAGAAGGGCTTGGTGAATAATGGAACTTACCGTTAGGACATCCGACAATTACAATATTATAATAGAACGAGGCTGTATTAAGCAAATCGGTACGTTTGCCGAAAACCTGCTTAATAAAGGCAGTAAAGCATTTATTATAAGCGACTCAAACGTACTTCCGATTTACGGTAAAACGACAGCGGATTCTCTTAAAGCCGCCGGATTTAAAGTCTATGAATATGCTTTCCCTGCGGGAGAAGAAAGCAAAAGGCTTAATACTATTGAAGAGATGTACTTTAAACTTTCGGAAAACGGCTTTACAAGAAGTGACTTTATTGTAGCTCTCGGCGGCGGTGTAACCGGTGATATGGCGGGATTTGCCGCGGCGACGTATCTTCGCGGTATTAAATTTATTCAAATTCCGACTTCACTTTTGGCACAAATCGATTCTTCGGTTGGTGGAAAAACAGCTGTTGATTTACCCCAAGGCAAAAATTTAGTCGGCTCTTTCCATCAGCCCTGCCTTGTCCTTATTGACCCCAATACACTTTCCACTCTGCCGCCGCACTATTTTTCCGACGGTATGGGGGAAGCAATCAAATACGGATGTATTAAGAGCCGTAAATTATTTGATATGATTTTAAACACGGATATTAAAGAAAATATTGAAGAACTGATATATAGCTGTATCGATATTAAACGCGGAGTAGTTGAGCGTGATGAATTTGACAACGGCGAACGTATGCTTTTAAATTTCGGCCATACTTTCGGACACGCACTTGAAAAAAACTATAACTTTAAAAAGCTTTCGCACGGAGAAGCTGTCGGAGTCGGAATGGCAATGATGGCTAAATGCGGTGAAAAAGCGGACATTACAAAAGAAGGTACTTCAGCAGAAATTCAAAAGGCACTTAAAAAATACAATCTCCCTATTTGGGACGATATGGACACCGAAAAAATTCTTGAAGCCGCCGCCCTTGATAAAAAGAGCAGAGGCGGAAATATTAACCTTATTATGCTTAAAGAAATCGGAGATAGTTTTATAAAAAAGGTTGACCGCGGCGGACTTCGCAAATTAATTGAGGTACTGAAATGAGCAGCGTAAAGATTTTTCCGTCGGTATTAAATGGTCGTATATCGGTACCGCCTTCAAAAAGTGCGGCGCACCGTGCGGTAATATGTTCTGCGCTTGCAAACGGAAATGATATTTTCTCAACCCATGAGTTTCTGAGCGATGATATAAAAGCAACAATATCCGCTGTGAAATCTCTTAAAAGTTATAACGGTGATACTCTGAGGATTGACTGTGGAGAATCAGGTTCAACTCTCCGTTTTTTAATTCCGATAGCCGCTGCGCAGGGTATTACAGCCGAATTTGTCGGACATGGGCGTCTTCCCTGTCGTCCAATCGGAGTTTATCTTGACTGCCTGCCAAATCATGGCATTGAGTGCAAAACAGAAGGCGGACTTCCGTTAAAAATTAAAGGACAGCTTACAACCGGAAAATTTATTCTTCCCGGAAATGTAAGTTCGCAGTTTATTACGGGGCTGCTGCTTGCCCTTCCTCTTCTAAACGGTGACAGTGAGATTATTCTTTCATCTCCGCTTGAAAGTGCGGCATATGTAGATATGACAACTGAAATTATGGAAAGTTTCGGGGTTACAGTTCAAAAGTCGAAAAACGGCTGGTATATAAATGGCAGTCAAAAATATATGCCGATTGACTTTAAAGTTGAACGCGACTGGTCGCAGGCAGCTTTCTTTATAGCGGCAGGAGCTCTCGGCGGCAATGTCAAACTTTTAGGACTAAATAAAAACTCATGTCAGGGTGATAAAGCGGCGGAAAAACTGTTTCGTTGTTTCGGCGCTTACGTTAAATGGACAAATTCAGTTCTTTCCGTATCACCCAATAAACTTAACGGTATTAATATTGACGCATCCCAAATTCCCGACCTTGTACCGATTTTAGCCGCAACAGCCGCGTTTTGCAATGGGCGTACATGTATTTTTAACGCAGGGCGTTTAAGAATAAAGGAAAGCGATCGTCTTTCCGCAATTGCAGAAGGTTTAAACAGACTTGGCGGTAAGGTTAAAGAAACAGACGATGGACTTATCATCGACGGAATAGAAAAACTACATGGCGGTAAGGTTGACGGATATAACGACCACCGCATAGTAATGGCGTTATCAATTGCAGCTCTCAATGCCGACGGCTGTGTTGAAATAACCGATGCACAGAGTATAAGCAAAAGCTATCCGAACTTCTTTAAAGATTACAATATGCTTGGAGGTAAAGCCGATGTCGTCAACCTGGGGTGAAAAAATAAAAATATCTGTTTTCGGTGAAAGCCATGGAAAAGCTATCGGTGTGGTTATGGACGGTCTTCCCGCAGGCGAAGAAATCGACTTTGAAGCTGTTTCGGTTCAGATGAGCCGCCGCGCACCCGGAAGGGACAAAACAACAACTCCCCGTAAAGAAAGCGACCTTCCGATTATTTTAAGCGGTATGCTTAACGGAAAAACCACCGGCGCTCCTATTTGTGCTATAATTGAAAACAAGAACACCAAATCCGATGATTATGATAATTTAAAATTTGTACCTCGGCCCGGGCACTCGGATTTTGCCGCATATATCAAGTACAACGGAAATAATGATATACGGGGTGGAGGACATTTTTCAGGCAGGCTTACTGCTCCGCTTGTTTTTGCGGGCGCTGTCTGCCGACAAATCCTACAGCGCAGGGGTATTTTTATAGGGGCGCACGTTTACTCCATCGGAAATATTGAGGATTCACCGTTTAATCCGGTAAAAATCTCAAAAGGACTTCTTAATAAATTATCATCAGCTTACTTTGCCGTAATAGACAGTGAAAGCGAAATAAAAATGCGTGAAGAAATCGAAAAAGCAAGTTTGGCTCAAAACAGCGTAGGCGGAATTGTCGAATGTGCATTGACAGGTGTCCCATCTGGGATAGGCGGCCCGCTGTTTGGGGGAATAGAGCCAGTATTTTCTTCAATACTTTTCGGTATTCCCGCTGTAAAAGGTGTAGAATTCGGTGCAGGCTTCGGTTCTTCAAAACTCACAGGCAGTGAGAATAACGATGAGTATTATTATGACAACGGCACCGTAAAAACAAAAACAAATAACTGCGGCGGTATTTTAGGTGGAATTTCTAACGGTATGCCGATTATTTTTAAAACCGCATTCAAGCCGACACCGTCAATTGCAGTAAAACAGCAGAGTATCGACCTTATTTCAAATACCGACGCGGAACTCAGTATTCACGGAAGACATGACCCTTGTATTGTCCCGAGAGCCGTACCCGTTGTTGAAGCCGCTGCGGCAGTTGCGCTTATTAATATGATGAATATTTAATATTAAATTTTTGAGGTGAACAAAATGACGCTTGAAGATATCCGTAAAGAAATAGATGAAATAGATTCTAAACTTCTTCCCCTGTTTTTAGCCCGCATGGACTGTGCAAAAAAAGTGGCAAAAGTTAAAAAAGAAAATAATATTCCTGTCTTTAATCCGAAAAGAGAACAGGAAATATTAAACCGTATTGGCAGTGAAACAGGTAAATATAAAGGCGAAGCAAAACTTTTATATTCAAATATGATGGATATGAGCCGTTCACTTCAGCACAATCTGCTGTCAAGCGGAAAAGAACTCCGCCAAACCATTGCCGAGGCTGAAAGTGAAACTTTAAAAACAGAAAAAATAGCATGCCTTGGGGAAAACGGTTCTTATTCCCATGAAGCGCTTAAAAAGCTTTATCCTAATTCAGTCCCTCAGTTTTACCAAAATTTCGGCGGTATTTTTGCGGCGGTTGAAAACGGGAGTGCCGATTTGGGGCTTGTCCCTGTTGAAAATTCATCAGCAGGTTCTGTAAGCGAAGTCTATGATTTTATTATGAAATACCGATTTTACATTATAGCGGCTACTTCACTGCAGGTTCATCATTGCCTTGCGGCGGCTAAAAAAGTAGATTCCCGCAGTATCGGCATTGTTTATTCTCACCCGCAGGCACTTTCACAATGTTCTGACTATATTAAAAAGAATGATATGAAATCACAGCCATGTTCAAACACTACGGCGGCGGCACAAATGATATCTCAGCGGCAGGAAGCCGGCATTGCGGCAATATGTTCGGAACATGCGGCGAAAGAATACGGTCTTCAAATAATAGCCGACGATATTCAGAATAATTCAAACAACTGTACCCGTTTTATAGTTATAAGCCGACGTCTTTTCATTCCAAAAGATGCGCAGAAAATCAGCTTGTGTTTTTCGCTTTTACACAAAACCGGTTCTCTTTACAGCGTACTCGCAAGGTTTGCCGCAGCAGGACTTAACCTTACAAAAATAGAAAGCCGCCCCATAGCCGGCAAGAACTTTGAATATGACTTTTACCTTGATTTCACGGGTAATGTCCGTGAAGAACAAACCTTAAACCTTCTTTGTTCGCTTTACAATGAGCTGCCGCGGTTTTCTTTCTTGGGAAACTACACCGAAAACGAATAATCTGTTAAATGAACTAAACCCGCAAGGCCAATAGCTTTGCGGGGTTTTTTGTTTATAACGTCTGGTCTTCTGAATTTTCATCATATAGTAGAATATCCTGAACTTTGCAATTTAATATGCGGCATAAGTCATTTAGAGTCACAGTTGAAAGAGGCTTATTATGTCTTAGCCTTGATACTGTACTACTGCTTATTTTATATTTTTTTATTAAAGCATATGTTGTAATACCTTTTTTCTCAATAGTTTTCCAAAACGGTGTGTATACTATCACATCAACATCTCCCTATATTAAATAGCATAAAATATAGTAGACATGTTGCATATAGTCGATATATAGACTATAATGTTATTTGGAGGTGTTATTATGCCCGATTATAAAGGGATGTACTATATATTATTTAATAAAATAACCGATACTGTTAACCAGTTGACACAAGTTCAACAAGAAGTTGAGGAGATGTACATAAATTGTCAAAGTAACAATATACAAATTATAAATGATAATAAAATATCAAATAAAAAATCTAATTAATTTGCTTTCAGCTTTGCTGCAAGGGCAACCCAGCCTCTTTCTGTTTTTCGGCCGATTATATCGAATTTACTCTCGATTGCGTCAAGAACGTCCTGTTCACGGGTGTCGATTATTCCGCTCATTAAAAATACCGTATCCGGATTCATATAATTTTCTACATTTTTTGAAAGCATAATTATAACGTCAGCAACTATATTAGCAACTACAACGTTATATTTTCCGCTGACCTTATCCGTTAAATCACCGCAGATACCGGTGAATTTACCGCCCACATGGTTAATTTCAGCGTTTTGTACCGCAGTTTTTACCGCAAGAGCGTCAATATCTACTCCTACAGCGTTTTTAGCTCCTAAAAGCAGAGCCGCAACAGACAAAATGCCGCTCCCACAGCCGATATCTAATACAGTATCTCCGTCTTTAACGTATTTCTCTAAAAATTCCATACAAAGACGTGTAGTTTCGTGTGTTCCCGTTCCGAAAGCAAGTCCCGGTTCTAAATGAAGAACTTTGCGCTCACCCGCTTCGTATTCCTCTTCCCAAGTTGGGCGTATTAAAAGTTTTTTTCCTACTTTAATAGGTTTAAAATATTTTTTCCAGTTGTTAATCCAGTCTTCCATTACACATGATTCTGTTGTTATTTTGTGCTTTATGCCTTCTGCATTATATCTCTCACTTAAAAATGCAATTGCTTCGGCGGGATTTTCTTCCGGGCTTATATACACATGTACAATTGCTTTTGTACGGTCTTTTTTTAATAAATCTTCGTCTATTAAATCAATATGTGCAATTTCTTCCACTTCTTCATTCAAATGCGAATAATCTTCAATATAAATTCCATACGGCACAACCATTTGGGCTATGTCGCCGGCTTTGTCAATATCTTCTGCGTTTACATCAATTTTTATTTCCGTCCAGTCCATATTTTCCTCCAAAATTAATATTACTACTTATTATAACCCATCATAAAGCAAAATTATAGACTTATTTTACCTTGTGCGTGAATACATTTGATTAACGAACAAAATAAAGGTGTTAGTTAAATGAAGAAACGCGTTTTTTATGTTAATGCAATAATCCTTACATCAAGCGCTGTTATTCTGCGCTTGGTTAATATTTGGTTCTGCTCATTTATATGCTCGAAAATCGGTGCGTCGGGAATGGGATTATATCAGCTGATACTATCGGTATTTATTCTGGGGATTACCCTTTGCTGTTCCGGTATCAGCCTTACCGTAACGCGCCTTGTTTCCGAAAAACGCGCTACAAGGGATACTATTAGGAGATGTGCACTGTTTGCCGCATGTTTAAGTCTTGCCGCAGCATCATTGCTTTTCTTTTCATCTGATTTTGTTGCAGTTAACTTTATTGGCAATCCGTCTGCCGCTGTTCCCCTTAAGCTTCTTTCTCCGTCACTTATATTCATAGCCGTTTCTTCTTGCCTTAAAGGATATTTTATTGCTATACGAAATACCGTAGTTGGTGTTACAAGCGATATAATTGAGCAGTTCGTTACCATAGGTTCTTCAATATTTTTATTGAATAGAATGAAAAACTCCTTAAATGCTCTGATAATAGGTTCTACCATAGGTGATTTTGCATCCTTCGTCTACATAGTTTTAATGTATCTTATTTTTGTTAACATTCGCAAACTGTCAAAGGAAAAGGGCGGCGGAGTGATTAAGAGTATTCTTCATATTGCTGTCCCGATATTCAGCAGTTCTTTTTTCAGGAGCCTATTAAGCAGTGTTGAAAATGTTTTAATTCCGCGAGGATTAAAACAGTATGGCGCAGGTGACGACGGTGCATTGGCGCAGTACGGAGTAATGCAAGGTATGGTTATGCCTATATTGTTTTTTCCGTCATCGTTTCTTACAGCGCTTTCGGTACTTTTAATACCTGAAATGGCACAGGCTAAAGCGGAAAATAATCAATCTTCAATTCAGCGCTACGTTGAAAAGGCATTCCGCTATACGCTTATATTTTCTTTTCTTATAACTTCAGTATTAATTGTGTTTGCGGATAATATTGGCGTCGCAATTTATAAAAGCCATGATGTAGGAAATATTCTTAGGATTATGGCACCGATAATACCGCTTATGTACCTTGACCATGTAGTTGACTCCATATTAAAAGGGCTCGACCAACAGCTGTATTCGTTAAAATACAATTTCAGCGATTCAATTATGAGAGTTATTCTGATTGCTGTTTTTGTCCCTATATTCGGAATTAAAGCGTTTATCACAATTATTTTCATGAGCGAAATTTATAACGCTTCACTAAGCATTAACAGGCTGTTAAAAGTTACAAAGCTTAAAGTTGATATAGTAGGCTGGATTATAGCCCCCAGTGTATGTGCGGCACTATTATATTATGTATTGTTATTATTCCAAAAATTGTATTGTTTTATAGTTTGACAAAATAAAATTAAAACGTTAAACTAAATACCTAATCGGATATTTAACAATAGAGGTATTAGAATGTATAGTTTTTGGATGCTGTTTTTGGTATTTACTGCATACAGTTTTTTGGGTTGGCTTACAGAAAGTCTTTTTTGTTCCATTCCCACAGGTAAATTTATTAACCGCGGCTTTTTAAACGGTCCTTTCTGCCCTGTTTACGGTTTAGGCGGCATTCTTGTTATTACTATTTTATCACCGTTTAAAGATAACATAGCTGTTCTCTATTTTTCGGGAGTTATAATAACATCGCTTCTTGAATATATAACAGGATTTGCACTTGAAAAAATATTTCACACAAAATATTGGGATTACTCTAACAATAAATATAATATTCAAGGTCGTGTGTGCCTTGAAAATTCTCTTCTGTTCGGAGTCATGAGTGTAATTGGGATTCTTTATATTCACCCGTCGCTCATGCGTCTTTTTAACTTAATTCCGAAATATGTACTGCCGTTTATATCTTTGGCGTTTTTAATTTATTTCATTATTGACACAGTAATTACTGTAAAATCAATTTACAATTTTAATATCAAGCTTGATGAAATGCAAATAATTATTAACGAACTGAAAGATAAGGTTTCTTATACAAAATTAGAAACAATTGAAAATTTACAATCAGCGATTAGTAATTTAATAAACTATGACTGTAAAACCGCCTACATAAAAAGCTTATTTGAAAAGAAAAATAAAATTGAATCAGAAGTAAAGTTGTATCAGAAACGAATGATTAACGCCTTTCCAAGTATGAAATCATTTAAAAATAACGAGTCATTACAAAGAATTAAAAAAAATATACTTTATAAAACTAAAAGCCTTAAAAAATAATTAACTCCCGTAAATTAATACGGGAGTTATTTTTATACGCTTGCAATTACTTCTACTTCAACAAGAACATTTTTCGGAAGTTGTTTTACTTCAACACAAGAACGTGCAGGCTTTTCGGTGAAATACTTCTCATATACTCCGTTAAACACTGAAAAGTCCGTGGGTAATTACTCTTGATAAAATAGTTACATCTATGTTTCCGCCTGACACCAGGCATACAACTTTTTTTCCTTTTATATCCACTTTATTGAACATTGCGGTGGAAACGGCAACAGCGCCTGCTCCCTCGGCAATCATTTTATGGCGTTCAATTAATGTAAGAATTGCAGTCGCTATTTCATCATCTGTTACCGTTACAATTTCATCAACATACTTACTGCAAAGGTCATATGTTAAATCTCCGGGACATTTTACTGCTATTCCGTCCGCAAA
>DHNU01000027.1:0-6335 GCA_002407645.1 Ruminococcaceae bacterium UBA5408 | reverse complement strand
CCGCCCACCGGAACAATAACAGCATCTACATCAGCAAGCTGATTTAAAATTTCAAGTCCAATTGTTCCCTGCCCCGCAATAACCTTTGTATCATTAAATGGATGAATAAACGTAGCTCCGCTTTCTTTTTGCAGTTCACAGGCTTTTTTATAGGCATCGTCATAAACGCCTTTTACAAGGTAAACATCTGCTCCGTAACTTTTTGTTGCCTCTACTTTTGAAATCGGAGCGCTGTCCGGAATACAAATAAGTGATTTAATACCACTTTTCGCCGCCGCCAATGCAACACCCTGTGCATGGTTGCCCGCGGATCAAGCTATAACTCCTTTTGCCTTTTCTTCGTCGGACAACTGCGAAATTTTATAGTACGCACCCCTTATTTTAAATGACCCCGTAATTTGGAGATTTTCCGTTTTTAAATAAATTTCGCTTTCAGGGTTAACTTGAGGTGCACTGATTAATTCTGTCTCACGGATTACATCTTTTAATACATAGGCTGCGTGGTAAACCTGGTCTAAAGTAAGCAATCTGTTACCCCCAATCGTAATAATTTTTATTTTACCATTGCCATTGAACCCGTACGCAAAATTTTAATTATATTATAAGGATTATACAGTTCTATAAACGAATTTATAGTTGTTGCGTCACCCGTAAGCTCGACTATCATAGAATCTTTTTCCACATTTAAAATATTAGCGTGAAAAACATCTGCTATTTGTACTAACTTTTCATTGTTTTCCATATTGCGTTCAACTTTTAAAAGTAAGTGTTCCCGTACAACAGCTTCTTCTTTGTTAAGAACCGTTACATTTTCAATATCAATAAGTTTACTTAATTGTTTGTCAACCTGGCGCACAATACGGTCATCACCGGAAACAACAATCAAAATTCTTGAATACTCCATATTTTCAGTTTGTGCAGCTACAATGCTTAAAATATTGTAGCATCTGCGGCTGAAAAGTCCCGCTATGCGTAAAAGTACACCGGGTTTATTTTTTGCAAGTACCGATAATATATATTCTTTGTCATTATATCTGCTCATAATACAGCCTCCTCTATATTTCCAAAATCGGTGCTTCAACGGATCCTCCTGCAGGCACCATCGGCAGTACGTTATAATCCGGATTAATAAGACAGTTAATTACTACAGGTTCGTTTAATTCAAGAGCTTCTTTTAAAACGGGTTCAATATCTTCTCGTTTTGTTATTGTAAATGCTTTTACCCCGAATGCATTTGCAAGCATTTCAAAATTTGTAGTTTTATCAAGGTTTGTTTCAGAAAAACGGTTTTGATAAAAGAGCTTCTGCCATTGATGAACCATTCCCAAAACAGAATTGTTGAAAATAAGTTCAACAACCGGAATATTATAGTTCGCAGCGGTTGAAAGTTCATTGCAATTCATATGGAAACTTCCGTCGCCTGCAATATTTATTACTTTTTTATCAAGATTTGCAGTCTGTGCGCCGATAGCTGCGCCTAAGCCGAATCCCATAGTTCCGAGTCCACCCGAAGTTATAAAATGACGCGGTGAACGATAATTATAAAATTGAGCCGCCCACATTTGGTGCTGCCCTACTTCAGTAACGATAACAGCATTTGACTTAGTGAGTCTATCAAGTGTCTCAATTACTTCTTTCGGTGTAACTTCGTCCTCTGATAAACAATCCTGTTCAAGCGGATAAAAATCTTTCCATTCAAAAATTTGTTCCATCCACTGCTTATGCTGACGCTGTGGCAGTAATTCGTTTATATGAGTCAGTATTTCTTTTGCATTGCCTTTTAATTTTAAATCAACATCAATATTTTTATTAAATTCAGCAGTATCAATATCTATCTGAATAATTGGACAATGCTGAGCAAAAAGATTTGCGTTACAGAGAACTCTGTCTGAAAAGCGCGTACCGACAGCAATTAGTAAATCACAATTTTTAATTGCAAGTGCCGCTGTTTTTGTACCATGCATACCGAGCATTCCCATATACCGAGCTTCCTTTTGGTCATAGCCGCCCTGACACATTAAGGATGAAGAAACAGGAGCATCGAGCAATTCAGCAAATTCTTTTAATTCTTCGCTTGCCTCGGCTGCAATTACACCTCCGCCCGTATAAATAAACGGTTTTTCACTGTCCCTGAGCATTTTTACAGCTTTTTCCAAGCGTTCCGCTTTTGGAAACGGCGTTTTATAAATATGAAAATCTACGTTCTTGATTTCATATTCAAATTTTTGTGCAGTAACATCTTTTGGAATATCAACAAGGACTGGGCCTTTTCGGCCTGAACTTGCAATTATAAAGGCTTTTCTTAAAGTATCTGCTAAATCCTCTATATTCCTCACGAGAAAATTATGCTTTGTTACAGGCATTGTAATTCCGGTTATATCCACTTCTTGAAAACTGTCAAGTCCCAATAAATCACAGCTTACATTACCTGTAATGGCAACCATAGGTACTGAATCCATGTACGCGGTTGCAATTCCGGTAACTAAATTCGTCGCGCCGGGACCGGACGTTGCAATACACACTCCTGTTTTACCGGTTGAACGTGCATATCCATCAGCCGCATGTGCCGCGCCCTGTTCGTGGGCGGTTCTAATATGTTTAATCCTATTTTTGTACTCAAATAACGCGTCATAAATATTCAGTACAGCACCTCCCGGATAACCGAAAACCGTATCTACCCCTTGTTCGATTAGGCACTCCATAATAATTTGAGCTCCTGTTAACTTCATATCTATTCCTCCTTATAAAAAATAAAAATAAAAATAAAAAATCCCTCCGCCCCCATGTATAGAGGCGAAGGGTTAACTTCACGGTACCACTCTAATTCGCCGCCGAAGCGACATCTCAATGCATCTAACAATGCACTCTCTTTTAACGGTAAGAAACCGGGCTTACTTACTTCTAAGTGTTCAGTAGCCAGCTCCGGGGTGATTTCATGTAATTTTCGTTGCTGTCTCACACCAACCGACAGCTCTCTGATAACGGGTGTTTTACATTCTGTCCCCATCTGCGCATTTAATTTATTTTATATAGAATATTATATTCACTCCTGCTTGTCAAGTGTTTATTGAAATTTTTTATTTCTTTTTTATATTTAATAAAAAATAATATTATTAAAGTCAATCCAATATTTTAAATTAAAAACTTTTCATAACTTTGAATATCCTAAATCAAACGGATTATAATAATGCAAAGGAGAGTGAAATATATGTTTGATAAAATTGCTCTACTGTTAGTAATAATAGGTGGACTAAACTGGGGTTCTATTGGACTTTTTGAATTTGACCTTGTGGCCTGGATTGGCGGAGGACAAAGCGGAACTATCAGTAGAATTATTTATGTAATTATAGCCCTTGCGGCTGTTTGGTGCATCTCATTATTATTCAGAGATAAGGAAGAAATTACGGATTCTTAAAAATTAAGAGGCTGTAACAGAACTTGTTGTTTTGTATCAGCCTCTTTTTACATATTACATTTTATTTATTTTTATTTTGGCAGTCATTAGAATTGCTGTTTTCAAATTTATCTTTTTCGCCGGTAATATCATACTTGTTACGTGTTTTACCATTCATATTATTTATACTATATGATTTTTTATTATTGCGTGTTTCACCATTCATATTATTAATCTTATAATTTTCTTCCATAATATTATCTCCTTATATTAATATTCAATGAGGTGTTTATTTAATATTTCCTCTTAAAATATAAATATACCTTCTTACAATTTGACAAATATTTCTTTATTTTCCTTAATAAATTTATGTATATTATTATATTTGTTGAAACCGCACAAATATATTTAATATATAAATACAAAATTCGTGAATATATTTCACTTTACCTTTTAATATTCATGACTAAAATGTAATATAAAAGCAACAAGCACATTGCTCCATAAAATATGGAACAATATGCTCGCTGCTATGGTATGTGTCGAAACATGGAATAAGTAAAGTTGTACTCAAATTAAATAATATTCAGATTTTTGATTCTTTGGATGCATTCTTTGCTTCATTAATAACCTCACCCATACTTTGATTTGAACTGGAAGCAATCGCTGCTACAACCGCACCCTCTACTAAAGGGCAATCAATCATCTGAATTTTTTTATTGGGCATATTTTCAATAACCATTTCAGCCGTCATAACAGCGCTACCCATATCCATTAGGATTACGACGCCGTCATCGGTATATACTGAATTTATGGCTGCATTTATTTTCTCGTAACTTGTACCGAAAGAACCGTCTTCCAGACCTCCGGCAGCTGCAACCAGCGCATCTGAGGCCATCATTTTAGCCAATTCCATAACGCCTTGAGCAAGTTTATTACTGTGTGAAACAATTACAATTCCTACCATAATAATCCTCTCTTGTTATATTATACTACAAATTGCTTTTAACATCAAATATGAAGATGTTGCACCGGGATCTTGATGTCCGATACTTCTCTCACCAAGATAGCTCGCTCTGCCTTTTGTTGCAATAATGGTTTTTGTATATTCAACTCCTTCTTCGGCGGCTTTTATGCCCTGTTCAAGTGCCGCTTTGAAGTCCTTGTTTTCTTCATAAACTTTTTTAATTGTATTAAGAGCGGGAATTAAAGCATCAAGCATAGTTTTTTCGCCCTCATGCGATTTACCTCTCATTTTAATTCCCTCTACTGCAGCATTAAGCGCAGTAATAAAATCATCGCCATCTATATCATTTTTGGCGCCTATTGCCATACCCGCTTTCATGAATGCTGTCCCATAAAGCGGCCCCGAAGCACCGCCTACCGTTGAAACCAATGTCATCCCTACGGTTTTCAATATAGTCCCAACATCCTTATCTTCCAAACCGGGCAATTTTTTCTCAACTTCTTTAAAACCTCTTGCCATGTTGATACCGTGATCAGCATCACCGATAAAACTGTCTAATTCAGTTAAAAAGTCTTTTTCTTTTTGAATTACATTTCCGATTTCTTTTATAATACTTGTAATTTTTTTGCTGTCCGTCATACTCATTTTCCTCTCAAAAGTCTATTGTTGTTAAATTTACTTATAATACGAACAGATTTAATGTAAATGCGGCGAATTATTATTCTAATCCGCCGCATTAGACAGAAATTATTCCTTAAATGCAGGAGTATTGGCTTTCGCATCAAGCAGTTCTTTAATCTCTTTATCAAGACGAAGTAATGTGATTGAAAACCCTGCCATTTCAATAGAGGTCATATAGTTACCAACATAAGTTTTATAAATTTTTATACCTTTTTCTTTTAGATAATCATTAACCTTGTTGTTAATAATATAAAGCTCCATAAGCGGAGTACCGCCGGAACCATTAATCATAACAGCAACTTCTTTGCCGCTGTAATCAATGTCAGCTAAAATTTTGTCGAGCAACATTTCAGCAATTTCATCCGCAGGTTTTACCTTCTCACGATGAATACCCGGCTCACCGTGAATACCAATTCCGATTTCCATTTCATCATCTTTTAGCGTAAAACCCGGTTTACCGGCCGCTGGAACAGTACAAGGAGTCAGTGCCATTCCCATTGTTCTAACATTATCAACAACTTTTTGCGCTACACGATGGACTTCTTTTAAGTCCGCGCCGGATTCGGCTTTTGCTCCGGCAATTTTATGAACAAAAACAGTTCCGGCAACACCGCGGCGTCCGGTTGTATAAAGGCTGTCTTTAACAGCTACATCGTCGTTAGTTACAACGTATTCAACCGGAATACCGTCCGCTTGTGCCATTTCGGCTGCCATTTCAAAGTTCATGACATCGCCGGTATAGTTTTTTACAACCATCAATACACCTTTATCGGTTGCAATTGCTTTAATACCTTCATAAATTTGATCAGGAGTTGGAGAAGTAAATACCGTGCCTGCAACTGCACAATCGAGCATTCCCTCGCCTACATAGCCGCCATGAGCCGGCTCATGACCGCTTCCGCCGCCGCTTATAAGAGCAACTTTATCTTCTTTTTTCTTTGCCCTTACAACAACATTACCGCAATCCAGTTTTTTAACATATCCAGGATAAGCTTTTACCATTCCGAGTATCATTTCCTGTTCTACATTGTCCACACTGTTAATTAGCTTCTTCATAAAATGCCTCCTGTCAATATAGTCATTATTCTTACAAAATTATGTTAATTTATTCAAGTTCCTTTGTTGCAATAATGTTAACCTGCGTTCCACATACATTCTTGAGTAAAACTTCACCAATTTGTACGGGGCGCATAACTGTATGCTTGGAGATCTCTTTTAGGCAATCGAATATTTTACTCTTTTCTATCGGTTGTGAAGTTTTTACGGAAATAGGTTGATTTGTTCCATAAACTT
>DHNU01000072.1:5563-8533 GCA_002407645.1 Ruminococcaceae bacterium UBA5408 | reverse complement strand
AATTCATTCATAGTGAGAAAATGATTTATTTCGACAATCTGTTTTTGAATCAATGGAAGTGCCGCATATCCGCCGCCGATGCTAAATAATCCGACCTGGAAAAAACTCCAAAACAATTGTAAATATATCACTTAGCATTCCCCCTGTTTTTTGACATCCGGTACAGCGTATATAAAATACCTATTACCCCGCTTATAAGGAGGACATACATTACATCTACATTAAAAAAGAAAACAGCACAAAAAGTAACAGCCATAATAAGTATTGAAAATATATTCTTTTCTTTGATTATATTTTTTGACATGTTTACCGTAACATCAGCTATTAAAGCGGCAACACCTGCACTCATGCCCTTTAAAACTGCGTGTACTGCCGCGTTTTCTTTAAATGCGGCATAAAAAAGTGAAATTACAGAAAGAATAATAAGCGGCGGCAGTACCGTACCCAATACAGTAATAAAAGCTCCTGAAATACCGGCTAAACGGTATCCTAACATAATAGAAGTATTAACTGCTATAACACCCGGGGCAGACTGTGCGATAGCAACCATATCGAGCATTTCTTTTTCTTCAATCCATTTTAATTCATCTACAAATTTCTTTTTCATAAGCGGAACTATTACATATCCTCCTCCGAAAGTAAAAGCGCTTAAATAAAAAGTAGAAGTAAATAGTTTTCGGTAAAAAGACCATCCTTTATTCATAAAATAAAAACACCACCCTTAAGCTGTAATTATACAGCTTTAAGCAAAATTTGTAAAACATACCATTTTTATTGTTTTATTTTTTTATTAAATAAATATTTAGGAAAAAACTAATACTTTATCTTTGTTATAATAAAATTATTAATGAAATTTTAATTATCAAATGATATAATAATTAAATATCAAATAAATAATATTATTATAAAATGTTTATGGAAAGACAGGAAGAAAGATGATACTTAAAATATTGACTTATAATTATTTAATAGGCGTAGCGGTTATTTCTTGGGTAGCGGCTCAGCTTTTGAAAACATTCCTGTTCTATGCAAGAAATAAGAAAATGGATTTCAGAAGACTTTCGGGCTCGGGCGGGATGCCGAGCGCACACTCGGCTTTGGTTTCTTCCGTTGCAGTCGGTGCGGCTCAAGAATATGGAATATCTTCACCGTACTTTTCCCTTGCGTTTACCGTGGCTGTAATTGTTCTTTATGATGCAATGGGAGTAAGACGTGCCGCCGGAAGACAGGCAAAAGCTATTAATTCTATTCAAGGGTACTTAAAGAAAAATGAAAGTAAATTGCCTTATGATGATAAGTTCTTTAAAGCTGCAACAAATACTTTAAACGAGTCTTTGGGTCATAAACCATGTGAGGTATTGGCAGGTGTAGCATTGGGAACGGGAGTAGCTGCAATCTCTTCAATATGGCTGCACTAATTTAATTTGTGAAAATTTTGAGGAAAATATACATACTGTTTTATATCAGCATAGTATAAAGCTAAAAACGTTCTTAATAAAACTCACTGCAGCCGTCTTTTTAAACCAAGCATACAGAGCGGCTGTTATGTTATTTTATACAATGCTAACATGTACATATTAATTCAGCGGTTCAACATGAAATTAAATAAAATTTGACATAATATATCAATGGTGTAAAATAAAGGAAATACTTATTAATACAAATTTAGGATTACATTTTAAGGAAGGATGTGTCATATGAATAGTTTTACATTCTGTTCACCAACAGAAGTTATTTTCGGTAAAGGTACGGAGCTGAAAGCGGCGGATGAAATTATTAAACACTCGGGAACACGTGTGCTAATTGTTTACGGCGGAAGAAGTGCAGTTAAAAGCGGACTTCTCGACAAAATTAAAAATTCACTAAAAAATGCGGGGCTTGAATATATATCAGTCGGAGGTGTTAAACCCAATCCGAGGGTATCGCTTGTAAGAGAAGCGGTTAAAAAGGCAATTGAGTTTAAAGCTGATTTTATACTTGCTGTAGGCGGCGGAAGTGTCATAGATACAGCTAAGGGCATAGCGCACGGCACAGCCAATCCTGAAACGGATGTTTGGAAATTCTGGATACACGAAGCGGAACTTAAAAAGAGCATGCCGGTAGGAGCAATACTTACAATTTCAGCGGCAGGAAGCGAAACAAGCGATTCAGCCGTTCTTACGAATGAGGAGACACATGAAAAAAGGGGATTGGGCACCCCACTAAACCGCCCGAAATTTGCAATTATGGATCCGGAACTTACATATACACTTCCGCATTTCCAAATTGCCTGCGGAGTTGTCGACATAATGATGCACACTCTCGACCGCTATTTTACATCTACAAAGGGTAACGAACTGACTGACGAAATCGCAGAGTCACTTTTACGGGTAGTAATCGGAAACGGTAAAAAGGCTCTTGAAAATCCGCATGATTATGGTGCAATGAGCGAACTAATGTGGTGTGGAAGTCTTTCACATAACGGCCTTACAGGGCTTGGAGCGGAAAAAGATTTTTCAACCCATCAGCTCGGACATGAACTCAGCGGAAAATTCGATGTTGCCCACGGCGCAAGTCTTTCTGCCGTTTGGGGATCATGGGCTTTTTATTCATATAAAGAACACCCTGAAAGATTCGAACAGTTTGGAAAAAACGTTTGGGGCATTAACAAAGGCAGTACGGAAGAAACCGCAAAAGCTGCAATAGAAAAGACTGTTTCATATTTTTCTTCACTTTCAATGCCAACCTGTTTTACAGAGCTTAAAATAGGTGTTCAAAGCGATGATACCCTCCGAGACCTTGCAAACCGCTGTATGTTTGGCGGAAAACGCAAAGTAGGCAATTTTAAAGTTCTTGATACAGAAGATGCCTACCGAATTTATAAAATGGCTAACCGATAATAAAAATTGCCCCCGCTTTCGGGGGCTTTTTTATTATGAAGAAAGTAGACAACACTTAATACATAAACTATACAATAAACTCATATTGTTT
>DHNU01000072.1:1239-5381 GCA_002407645.1 Ruminococcaceae bacterium UBA5408 | reverse complement strand
GTAATTAAAAATATGATAAAATGTGCGCAAAATAAAAAGAGCGAAATCTTAAAGGGTGTTGCGAATGAATTATGATGAACTGGTTACTCTCACAACGGATGTTGGTTGTTTACTGCTTGCAAACGGAGCGGAAATCTATCGTGTTGAGGAATCAATGCTTAGAATTTTTCGCGCTTACGGGGTATATACTGGTGAAGTATTTGCAATACCTACCTGTATAAACGTAACAGTCGTAACGCCGCAGGGCAAGCCGATTACTTTAATACGGCGTCTTCCAACGCGCTCGACAGACCTTGACAAAGTTGAAAAGGGCAACGACCTCTGCCGCCGAATTTGCCGCGACAAACCCGATTTTAAAACTATTCGGCGTGAGTTGGAGGAAATCAAACACCGTCCTGTTTACAGCCTTGGTTTTCAAATTTTGGCATTTGCCATGGTATCATTTTCGTTTACTCTGTTTTATGGGGGAGATTTTTCCGATGCGATTTGCTCAATGTTCTGCGGAGCGGCAATAAAAATTGTATGCTACAACATGAACAAATTTGATACTAATGCATTTATCGTAAACATTATTGCAAGCTTTGCGGCGGGATTAATAGCAATGACAGCGGCTTATATTAATATGTCTTTAAACCCTGATAAAATTATTATCGGCGCTCTTATGAATTTAGTTCCCGGAATTGCAATTACAAGCTTTATGAGGGATATGATAGACGGCGACTTAATGGCGGGAATTATAAGATTTATGGAAAGTCTGCTTGTAGCTACCGCTATTGCAATCGGTGCGGGTTTTGCGCTTACTGCAACACGTGCTGTTTTGGGGGTATAGTAATGAAAGAATTTCTGCCCTGTGTATGGGCTTTTTTAGCCTGTGTACCTTTCGGTGCCGTAATGAACCTGCACGGTAAAAATTTGTATCTGTGTTCTCTCGGCGGTGCAATAGGCTGGTTTTTTTACATTTTAAGCAGTCCTATAAACAACGATATTTTACAGTATTTTATTGCTACCGTAGTTATATCAATTTATGCGGAAATAATGGCTCGAATATTAAAAATACCTGTAACGGGGTTGCTACTTGTAGCTTTGCTTCCAATGGTGCCGGGCGGCGGCATTTATTACACAATGGAATACTGTGTAATAGGAAATGACGCTATGTTTATAGAAACGGGACTTCATACCCTTGGAATAGCCGGAGCGCTTGCTATGGGTATCCTGTTTGTTTCGTCCTTTGTCAGGCTTTTGGGAAAAATTTATAATGATAAAAGTAAATTTTGATTTCAGCAAATTCAAAAGTCAGCTATTCACTATTAATGTCTTGTGTGATATAATAAAACGGATATTATGGGCAGAAATATGTTTGACTGTTTATAATTAATTAAAATGTATAATTGAAAGTTTGGAGCGGATTATTAAATGATTATTCTCGGAATAGACCCGGGGTATGCCATAGTGGGCTACGGAGTGGTTCAAATGCAGAACGGGCGCTATCATCCGCTTGAACATGGTGCAATTGTTACGAAGGCAGGACAGAATTTTAATCGGCGCCTTGAAATTATTTATGATTCGCTTACAAAAGTTATAAACCAATGGAAGCCCGATTCGGTTTCTATTGAAAAATTATATTTCCAAAATAACCAAAAAACGGCAATCGGAGTCGCCGAAGCAAGGGGAGTAATCCTTTTGGCGGCGCAAAAAGCCGGTATTGAAATATATGAATATACGCCTTTGCAGGTTAAAATGGCTGTTACGGGATATGGGCAGGCTCAAAAACCGCAGGTTATGGAAATGACGCGCCGTCTTCTCTGCCTAAAGAAGATACCCAAACCCGACGATACCGCCGATGCGCTCGCTATGGCAATATGCCACGGTCAAGCGGCGGGCTCCGCACTTAGGCGGAGACTTATTAACAGTGCCGGACGCTGATATACATATCATTGTTTAGAAAATATTAACTTATATGTAAAATATAAATTAAAATGGAGAGTTAAAATGTTCTACAGCTTAAAAGGAATATTATCTCATGTTGAACCGGGTATAGCTGTGGTTGAATGCGGCGGAGTAGGCTTTAAATGCCTTGTAACGCTGAATACACAGAGAAATTTACCAAAAACAGGTGAGGAAGTTTTTCTTTACACTCATCTGAATGTCCGCGAGGATGCACTCGACTTGTACGGATTTTCGGCTATGAATGAACTTAACTGTTTTAAAATGCTTACAAGTGTAAGCGGAGTAGGACCTAAAGTAGGTTTGGCGATTCTTTCAGAGCTTACCCCCGAACAGGTAGCCGCCGCTGTTGCAACTAACGACAGCAAAGCACTTACAAGAGCAAGTGGCGTAGGCAAAAAACTTGCACAGCGGATTTCCCTTGAACTTAGGGATAAGGTTAAAGGAATGGAAATGGCTGAATCCGGAGCGGCTGCAAACGGTGTTGTTTCTGCATCTTCAAATGCGGGAGCTGCAGTAAACGCGCTTACTGTTCTTGGATATTCACCTACGGAAGCCGCCTCGGTTGTCGGCAAATTTGACAGCTCACTCCCCGTTGAGGAACTTATCCGAATGTCGCTTAAAGAGATGGGGAGCAATATGTAATTATAAAGGAATACATAAAATAAGGAATATCCCGAATTTTAAAGGAGGGAGAACCCGAAATTGAATTATGACGAAAACACAAACGATTATGATTTTGAAAACCGAATGATTGCTCCGGAATATGTACCTGAAGATGCAGAAGTGGAAAATCCTCTGCGTCCTAAAGTACTTTCGGAATATATTGGGCAAGATAAGGTTAAAGAGAACCTTTCGATATTTATCGAAGCCGCAAAACAGAGAAAAGAATCGCTTGACCATGTCTTGCTTTACGGTCCCCCGGGACTTGGCAAAACAACACTTGCGGGAATTATTGCAAACGAACTTAACGTTAATTTGCGAATTACTTCAGGCCCCGCAATTGAAAAGCCAGGTGATTTGGCGGCGCTTTTAACTAACTTAAATCAAGGTGATGTGCTTTTTATAGACGAGGTACATAGGCTTTCACGCAGTGTGGAAGAAATACTGTACCCTGCAATGGAAGACTATGCTCTTGATATAATAACGGGAAAAGGGCAGATGGCGGCGTCTTACCATCTTCCACTGCCTAAATTTACACTTGTCGGCGCTACGACCCGTGCGGGACAGCTTTCAGCGCCTTTACGCGACCGTTTCGGTGTGGTATTAAGGCTTGAAATGTATTCCCCTAAAGAGCTTTCACAGATTATTATGAGAAGTGCTAAAATACTCGGAATAGACATTGAAGCCGACGGTGCATTGGAAATTGCGTCGCGTTCACGCGGAACACCGCGTATTGCAAATCGGCTTTTAAAACGCGTGAGAGATTTTGCGCAGGTCATCAGTAACGGTGTAATTACCTTTAATTCAGCGAAAATTGGTCTTGACAGACTTGAAATAGATGAAATCGGTCTTGATGCTAACGACAGAAGAATGCTTGAAACTTTAATTAATTTCTATAACGGAGGACCGGTTGGCTTGGAAACCCTCGCCGCCGCAATCGGCGAAGAAGCAATTACAATCGAAGATGTTTATGAGCCTTATCTTATGCAAATCGGCTTTTTAAATCGTACCCCGAGAGGACGGTGCGCTACCCGTGCGGCATATTTGCACTTAGGGTTGACTCCGCCGAATAAAGAAGAAGAAAATCAGCAAAAATTATATTAATTATATTCGCTATCGGAAGAATAAAATTATTGATGGATATTCTTCCATTTTATTAAACCTGATAATGAGGAGATGTTTTATATTATGGGAAGACTTTTTGGAACAGACGGAGTCAGAGGAGTCGCAAACAGCGAATTAACCTGTGAAATGGCACTGAATATCGGTCGTGCGGCGGCAATGGTTTTAACAGACAGAGAACACCGTCACCCCAAAATTCTTATCGGGAAAGACACAAGAATTTCGTCGGATATGCTTGAAAGTGCTATTACAGCGGGGCTCTGCTCTGTTGGAGCAAATGTTGTTCAGCTCGGAGTAGTTCCAACCCCGGCGGTTGCATTTTTAGTCGGAAAATACAAGGCGGACGCAGGCGTAATGCTTACAGCAAGCCATAACCCGTGTGAATTCAACGGAATTAAGATTTTCAGCGGCGA
>DHNU01000072.1:0-962 GCA_002407645.1 Ruminococcaceae bacterium UBA5408 | reverse complement strand
GATTATATTGACCATATTAAAAGTACGGTTGCATTTTCACTTGACGGTATGAAAATCGGAATTGACTGTGCAAACGGTTCGGCAAGCCGCACAGCGGAAAAACTTTTCACAGAGCTTGGCGCTGAATGTCATATGCTCTCGGATAATCCGAACGGAGTTAATGTAAACGACAACTGCGGTTCAACCCATATGGAAAGCTTAATGTCGTTTGTAAAGGAAAACCACCTTGATGCAGGAGTTGCGTTTGACGGTGACGCTGACAGATGTCTTGCGGTGGATGAAAAAGGCCAGCTTGTAGACGGTGACTATGTAATGGCAATCTGCGCCGCAGATATGAAGAGCCGCGGTAAGCTGAGCAAGAATACGGCAGTCGGAACAATAATGACAAATATGGGCTTTAACCGTTTTTGCGAAGATAACGGTATAAAATTTTCCTCAACAAAGGTCGGCGACCGCTATGTTCTTGAGGAAATGCTCCTTGAAGGATATAACTTCGGGGGTGAACAGAGCGGGCATATCATTTTCCTTGATTTTGCAACAACAGGTGACGGTCAGCTTACGGCGGCACAGCTTATGAGTATTGTTCACAGAAGGGGAGCAAATCTTTCAAGTCTTGCAACTCTTATGACACGTTATCCTCAAGTTATGGTAAATGTTAATGTGAGCGCTGAAGGCAAACTTCGTTTCTATACAGATGACGGAGTAAAAGACGCTATTGAAAAGGCAAAGGCGAAACTCGGCAGTAACGGCAGAATTATTGTACGTCCTTCCGGTACAGAGCCGCTGCTTCGTGTTATGATTGAAGGGGAAGACCCCGAATATATCAGCGTACTTGCAAATTCTGTTGCCGACGTTGTACGTGAGCGTTTGGCATAAAGGAGTATAGTTTTGAGGACAGCAAATTGGAAAGACTATGAATTAATAGATACTTCAAACGGAGAAAAACTTGAACGCTGGGGAAA
>DHNU01000057.1 GCA_002407645.1 Ruminococcaceae bacterium UBA5408 | reverse complement strand
TAAAAAGAAGATTGCCGTTGTGTTCGGCGGCTGCTCTTCAGAACATGAAGTTTCCCGTGTATCTGCAGCTTCGGTAATCAGCAACCTGCCAAAGGATAAATACGAGGTCATATGCATTGGCATTACCAAAGACGGAAGATGGTATCTGTTTAACGGTTCCACTGATGAGATTATGGACGGGAGCTGGGAAAACAATCCTCTGATACAGCCTGCATTTATTTCGCCGGATAGAAATATAGGCGGAATTGTTGTGGACGGTAAAATGGGATTTGATGTTATTAAAGTTGACTGTGTCTTCCCTGTTCTGCATGGAAGGAACGGTGAAGACGGCACGATTCAGGGCCTTTTACAGTTAAGCGGTATTCCATATGTCGGCTGCCGTACGCTTGCTTCCGCTGTATGTATGGATAAAGCCGTTACTCATACTCTTTTAACTGCCGCAGGCATTAATCAGGCAAATTACCTTTGGTTTTATGCCGACAAATACAAAACGGGTTCCGATAAAATCAAAATAAAAGTAAAAGCAAGGCTCGGCTACCCTGTTTTTGTAAAGCCCGCAAATGCAGGTTCATCAGTTGGAATAAGCAAAGTTAACGATGAAACTGAACTTGACGCAGCGGTAGCCAAAGCTGCAAATGAAGATGAGAAAATCGTTATTGAAGAAGCTGTTATCGGTCAGGAAGTAGAATGTGCAGTTCTCGGAAACAGCGAGCCAAAAGCTTCTGCAGTGGGTGAAATATCCGCATCTGCCGAGTTTTACGATTATGACGATAAATATAATTCCGGCAAATCAAAGCTTTATATTCCCGCGCATATTGACAATGAAGTCTCCGAAAAAATCCGTTCGACAGCAGAAAGAGCTTACAGGATTTTGGGCTGTACCGGACTTACACGTGTTGATTTTTTTGTAAGAGACGGTAAAGAAGTTATATTGAACGAACTTAATACCATGCCGGGATTTACCCCAATAAGCATGTACCCAAAACTTTGGGAATCATGCGGAGTTTCTTACAGCGAACTGCTGGATAAATTGGTCTCACTGTCTTTTCAAATTAAAACAAAATATTAATTAATCAAATAATCTTGGAGCGATGTAAATAATGGATAACAGACCAATCGGCGTTTTTGATTCCGGCTTAGGCGGACTTACAGCAGTTAAACAAATACTGAAAATTATGCCTAACGAGGATGTAATATATTTTGGCGATACCGGCAGAGTACCGTATGGAACACGAAGCAGTGAAACCATTTTAAAATATGCTAAACAGGATATTGAATTTTTAAAGTCAAATAATGTTAAAATGATAATAGCCGCCTGCGGTACTGTAAGTTCCGTTGCAGGAAATCTTGGCGAAAGCTTGGATATTCCTTTTACCGGAGTTTTAAAGCCCACAGCCATATCCGCCGCCGCGGCAACCAAAAACAAGCGCATAGGAATTATCGGAACAACGGCAACTATCAGAAGCGGTTCATATCGTAAAGAGCTTATCCAAATCGATTCAAGCATTGAAGTTTATGAACGCGACTGCCCACTTTTTGTACCACTTGTCGAAAACGGATTTATCGACGATAATGACGAAGTAACGCGTCTTGTGGCACAGCGTTATCTCGGAGATTTAAAAAAAGCAGGTATCGACACCCTTATAATGGGATGTACACATTATCCGATAATCAGAAATATTTTATGCAAAGTTATGGGAGAAAACGTTACTTTAATAGACAGCGGTCGTGAAACAGCTCTTTATTGTGCAAAGATTCTAAAACAAAAAGAGCTTTTGTCCGACAATCAAAAAAAAGGAAATTGTTCATTTTTTGTAAGTGACCGTGTTGAAGGCTTCTCAAAAACAGCAGGAATTTTCCTTGGAAAAGATATAAAAAATGAAGTCAAACATATAAATATCGATTTATACTGATTATAATATAGGTTTATATTAAGGAGCGAAGAAATGCTGGAAAATTATCTTATCTCTATCAAGGGACGTCAAAAAATAGACGATGAAACCGGAGAAATAGATGTCACCACGCTTGGTTCGTATGTCCGAAAGGGCAACAGCCGTTATATAGTATATAAGGAATATAATTCAAAAAACCACAGTAAGTCCCAAACTTCTGTATTAAGGGTTGACGGAAATTCCAAAGTTACTCTAATACGAGGAGGCACAGAAAGCACCCGCCTTATTTTAGAAAGTGGGAAACGCCATTTATGTCAATATGACACAGGATACGGCCGTTTAATGGTCGGTATTTTCACAAGCAACGTTAAATCCGAACTCAGCGACCTGGGCGGAAATTTGGAAATAAAATATACCCTGGATATAAATTCAAACTTATCAAGTTTAAACGAGCTGTTTATTACGGTCAAGGAGGCAAACAAAAAAGATGTCAAAAATAGTGTTACAGTCAACCAATGAATTAAAAAAAGCAATTCAAACCGCAGTTTTAAATGCGCAATCCAAAGGTGAACTTCCAAAAGCAGATATGCCCGATTTTTCAATAGAAGTACCTGCTGACCGTTCACACGGCGATTGGGCAACAAATGCCGCAATGGTGTCCGCCAAGGCATTCCGACTTGCACCGCGAAAAATTGCGCAGCTTATTACTGATAATATTGACCTCAGCGGTACTTTTTTTGAACGTTTTGAAATTGCCGGACCGGGATTTATCAATTTCTTTCTAAATCAAAACTTTTATACCGAAGTACTTAAAGATATTAAAACAAGCGGTGAAAATTACGGACGCAGTGATTACGGAAAACACAAAAAAATCATGGTCGAATATGTATCAGCGAACCCGACCGGCCCAATGCATATGGGAAATGCCCGCGGCGGTGCACTCGGCGACTGCCTTGCTTCCGTACTCGATGCCGCAGGATATGATGTTTGGCGTGAATTTTACGTCAATGACGCCGGAAACCAAATCGAAAAATTCGGCAATTCCCTATCTGTAAGATATCTACAGATATTTAAAGGCGAAGAAAATGTCGAATTCCCCGAAGACGGTTACCACGGTGATGATATTAAAGAAAGAGCAAAGCAGTTTGCTAAAGAATATGGCGATAAATATGTTAATGTCAGTTCTGAGGAACGCTGTAAAGCTTTAGTTGATTTTGCACTTCCGAAGAACATTGAAAAAATGAAATCCGACCTTAAAAAGTACGGAATTGAGTATGACGAATGGTTTCTTGAAAGCCGCCTTCACAACGACGGCGAATTAGACGAAGTTATCAAAATTTTAAAAGATAAAAATCTTACTTATGAAAAAGACGGTGCATTATGGTACAAGGCGACGGAATTCGGTGCCGAAAAAGACGAGGTTCTTGTTCGCCAAAATGGAAATCCGACTTATTTTACAGCAGATATCGCATATCATCGCAATAAATTTGAAAAGCGTGGATTTGAACGCTGTATCGACGTTTGGGGCGCTGACCACCACGGCCATGTCGCAAGAATGAAAGGCGCTATGAATGCAATTGGCCTTGACGGCGACAAACTCGACGTTGTTTTAATTCAGCTTGTAAGGTTGGTAAGAGGCGGCGAAGTTGTTAAGATGAGCAAGCGTACCGGAAAAGCCATTCAGCTTGCCGATTTGTTGGACGAGGTTCCTGTAGATGCTGCAAGATTTTATTTCAATCTGCGCGAAGCCACTTCACAAATGGATTTTGACCTTGACTT
>DHNU01000030.1 GCA_002407645.1 Ruminococcaceae bacterium UBA5408 | reverse complement strand
CTTATAATATATACTAAATTATATTTTTAGAAATCTACAGTCAAAAAAGGGGTTAAGGAAAAATCCTTAACCCCTGTAATATACAGACCTTTCTGCCCAATGGCAGAATACATAATTGCAAGGCGCTTATTCTAATATATCACGCGAACCACGATTGTCCTGTACTGTATAAACTATATACATAGTAGCATTTAATTTTATAACTGTCAATAGTTTTTTACAGTTTTTTATATTTACTATGTATTTGTTTCAAATAGTATAAATGCCATTATTGAAAAATTACGATAAATAATAGGTTAAGGAAAAATCCCTAACCTCTCAATTAAGATATACAGACCTTTCCGCAAATAGGCAGAATACATAATGCCCTTTTATGGAGGGGGCAATTCCCCCTCCGTCTCCTCCTCAAATAAAAAGAGGTTAAGAAAAACTTAACCTCTTTGGTATACAGACCTTACTGCCAAAGCCGGCAGTATGCATAACGCACGGCGCTAATTCTAATATATCGCGCGAACTTCGGTTGTCCTGTACTGTATGGATATATATTAGCATATTGCATAGTATTTGTCAAGTATCTATAAAAAAATTGTTGTATTAGTTGTGTTTTTGTTGTAATTTACTCTATTTTCAAATCTCTTGGTGCGGCTGATTTAATTTTATCCGTAATTTTTTCGGAGTTATCTCTATCGCTGCCCTTTACTGATATATAAACTTTAATCTTTGGTTCTGTTCCGCTTGGACGGACAATAAGCTTACTGCCGTTTTCGAGGCGGTATTCCAAAACATTGGATTTGGGAAGATCGATTTCGCTTATTTTACCGTTGTCGTTTTTCTTTGAGGTTTTGTAGTCACTTGAACCCACAACTTTAATCCCGGCAATTTCTTTCGGAGCTTGTCTTCTTAATGTCTCCATTATAAGATTCATTTTTTTCATGCCGTCTTCGCCTTCAAAGGTAAAGTTAATCAGCTCATTCTTATAGTAACCGTACTTTTTATAAAGGGCATCCATAGCGTCAACAAGGGTAATTCCCTCTCTTTTATAGTAATACGCCATTTCGCAAATAAGCATACTTGCATTAACAGCATCTTTGTCGCGGACATACCCGCCCGACAAATATCCGTAGCTTTCCTCAAAGCCGAAAATATAGCGGTCACTTTCGCCCTTTGCTTCAAGAAGTGCAATTTGGTCGCCGATATATTTAAATCCTGTCAAAACACGTTTTAAGTCAATGCCGTATTTTTCCGCAACAGGTGCTGCCATATCAGTGCTTACAATAGTTGTTACAGCAACAGGTTTTTTAGGCATTGTTTCATTTTTTATACGGTTTTTTGCAATAAAGTCAAGCAAGAGGACACCCACTTCGTTTCCGCTCATCAAAATGTATTTTCCGTTTTGATTAACGGCAATTCCGCAGCGGTCGCAGTCCGGGTCAGTTGCAAGGAGCAAATCCGGCTGAATTTTTTCTGAAAGTTCAATTCCCTTTTGAAGTGCTTCTTTAATTTCCGGGTTAGGGAAAGGACATGTTTTAAAAGTACCGTCGGGAAATTCCTGTTCTGGAACAACCGTAACATCTTTTACCCCGATTATATCGAGTATTCTTGTAACGCACACTCTGCCCGTACCGTTAAGCGGCGTATAAACAACCTTGAGTCCGTCGCAGTTTTTATTGAGAACCCTTTGGTTTACAACTTCGTTTAAAAAAGCATCAATAACTTCATCTTTAATATAACAGATTTTGCCGCATTTTATGCCCTCTTCAAAATCCATATACTTAACATCGTCAAAAATATCGAGCGCACTTATTTCCTCATATACCTTGTCCGCCATCTCGAGCGCAATTTGGCATCCGTCGCTTCCGTATGCCTTGTATCCGTTGTACTTTGCCGGATTATGACTTGCGGTAATGCAGATACCTGCATCACATTTTAAATAACGCACTGCATATGAAAGTGTTGGAGTAGGCGAAAGCCAAGGATATATATGAGCTGTAATTCCGTTTGCCGCAAGTACCGCAGCGCTCTGCTTTGCAAACAAATCCGATTTTATGCGGCTGTCGTAAGCAATGGCAACCGACGGATTTTTGCAGGTCTTATTTAAATAGTTTGCAAGCCCCTGGGTAGCTTTTCTTACGGTATAAACATTCATGCGGTTTGTACCTGCACCGATAACTCCCCTTAAACCGCCTGTACCGAACTCCAAGTCACGATAAAATCTGTCGTTTATTTGGTCTTCTTTGCCCTCTATTTCTTTAAGTTCCCGTGTTAAATCCGAATCATCTAAATTTTTATTAAGCCATCTTTTATATTCTGTCACAAGAAACATTCCTTTCCAAAATGAAATTATTCTGCTTTATTGAAATACAGATTAACATTAGTTTGATTTTGTGTCAATTATATTTGAAGGATATTTGTCACAATGCCCGCTTTGGTAATATCTATTATTCCGTATGTACCCCTGCTCCCGTGCAGAGAGCCCGGATTCATTATATATAATCCATTATCGTAATCGGTTAATGCATTGTGTGTATGCCCGAAAAGTACAATATCCGCTTCTCGGTCCCTTGCCGCCAGTTTCAAATCATACAATCCGTATTTTACATTATATGTATAACCATGAGTATAAAAAATTCTTTTCCCTTCAAGAAAAATGCATTCTTCGGTCGGTAGCATTGAGCCCCAGTCACAGTTGCCGCGCACCATTAAGAAAGTTTTCTCGGGAAAACATTCTTTCATTTCCTCGGCCTCATCCTCCCCGTCACCCAAGTGAATAACTACTTCTGCTTTCGGCTGTTTTAAGATTACATCCCGTAATGATATTAAATCTCTGTGTGTATCTGAAACTACTAAAATTCGCATATTTAAACCTCCGGAAAATTGCGGCATTCATGCCGAATATATATTAAACCCGCTTCATACAATGTTAGCGGGGTGATTGTATAATGAATAAAAATGAAAAGAACCAAATGATTAACAACCTTTTAAGTCAGCTGAACGCTGAAGACCGTGCAAAGTTGAATAATATTTTATCCGACAAGACGGAAACTGAAAAAATACTGAATACGCCCCAAGCAAAAGAATTGATGAAAAAGTTCATGGGAGGAAAATAATGGATGACCTTGCCGCAAAACTCGGTGAACTGCTTCAAAGCCCCGGAGCACTCGATAATATAAAAAATCTTGCGGGCCTTCTTGGGGGTAATTCTGAGCAAAATGAAAATCAAACAAGCAGTCCGTCCCCACCGGTTCCCGAGCAAAGCGGCGGTTTTCCCGGCATTGACGGTGATACCGTCAAAATGGTATCTAAACTGGCGCCGCTGCTTTCCAGTTTTCGCAGGGAAGACGACAACACTCGTTTTTTGAACGCTTTACGTCCTATGCTTGGTCCCGAGCGCCAAAAAAAGCTTGATGAAGCCATCAAGCTTTTACAGCTGATGCGGGTACTTCCGCTATTAAAGGACAGCGGACTTTTCTGAGGTGTTTTAAATGGCAGACAACAACAATATGGATATGAACCGTCTACGGCAGGACGCTATCCGACGAGCCCGTGAAATGCAGGCACGCGCGCTCGGAGCAACCCCTGCGCAAAATACAGTACGGAAAAGCGGCTCGCCCCCCGCGCCGGACCCACAGTCCCGCAGCGAATCGGTACGCCGCAGTCCGCCTCCAAGTGGGGCGGACAGTCCGGGCGGTATGCATATACCCATACCCCCGCATGGTGAAAATATGGAACAGAGTCAAAATTTTCAAAAGACCCAAATGAACCCAGTAAAAGATGTTTTCGAAAGTCTTTTAAGTGACAGCGAACGAACCCTGCTTTTGGTGCTTATTCTCCTTCTTGTTCAGGAAAATGCCGACACCGGTTTGATTTTCGCTTTAATGTACTTAATTTTATAGTCATTCTTTTTTTATTTCCTTCACAGAGTAAATATATTCCTGCTTTGTTTTCGGATTGAGCTTCATTACATATTCCATATATTTTGTCGGCTTCGGAGCGGAGACGGCACTTGAAGTCTGTGTGCGCCACTCGTCACTCGGTGACACATATCCTACACGCAGAATTGTGCTGTCGCCCTCTTTTTTTGCGCTCTCCGTATATGGGGTAAAATAGCTGTCCGAAGAATACATTGCAACATGGAACTGGTTTTCCTCCGCATTGTATTCGAAAAACGTTTCCTGTGCCGGTTTTTTCGGCTGAAGCTGACAGTCCGGCCCGAAAAGTATGTGGCATGATTCCACCACATCCCCCAAAGGAACCATTATTCTTCCCATATCATCGTAATTGGTATAATTCGTACCGTTATTTGCGGTAATCGTTTTCCAAAGAGATGCAATCATAACAAACTCCTCGTTTGCCTTATCAGGCGATTCAAAAGGTTTCGGGTCCTGCATTACTACCGTAGAAAGCAGTTCATCATATTGGCGCAGTTTTGTATCGTCAGTCGCCGCCAAATAAATCTTCTTACCAATTGAACCCGCAATAAAACATACGCCCAAAAGCGCCAAAATAAGAACAATCACCCCTGCGGCGACTCCGTAACGCCGCCTGTGGCGCGGCCTCTCGCCTAAACTTTCAACTTGCTTATCTTGTTTTTCGTCTTCACTTTCAAGTTCGCCGTCCCACTTAGTTAAAAGCTCCTCGTCGTCGTTATTGTCACTTTCAGGGAGAAAGTCATCGATTTCAATATCGTTTTCTTCCTCAATTACAGGGTTTTTTGCGTCCTTACCATAAGCATCCCGGTAGTCCGCCGTAAAACTCTGAATTTTCTTCTTTCTCTTTTTACTCATTTGAATAAACTCCGTTTTCTATCTTATTTGACCGCTGCCGCTGATAACAAATTTTGTAGAAGTCAATTCATTTACACCCATAGGGCCGCGCGCATGAAGTTTTTGAGTGGAAATTCCTATTTCCGCGCCCAATCCAAATTCTCCGCCGTCGGTAAAGCGTGTTGACGAGTTTACATAAACCGCCGCAGAATCTACCTCTGTTGTAAATTTTAGGGCATTTTCATAACTTTTAGTTATTATAGCTTCGCTGTGTCCGCTTGAATATTCAGCTATATGTTCTATTGCCTCGTCAATATTTTTTACCACTTTAACAGCGAGAATATAGTCAAGATATTCCGTTTCCCAGTCTTTATCCGATGCCGGAACAATACTTTCGCCAAGTATTTTCCGTGTTAATTCACATCCGCGAATCTCAACATTTTTTCGGTCAAGCTTTTCTTTAATTTTCGGAAGAGCTTTTTGTGCTGTATCTTTGTGGACAAGCACTGTTTCAATTGCGTTGCACACCGAAGGACGGGAAGTTTTCGCATTATAAATTATATTTGCCGCCATATCGATATCTGCACTGTCATCAACATAAACATGGCAGTTTCCCGAACCCGTTTCAATTACGGGTACTTTTGAATTTTGTACAACGGATTTAATAAGTCCTTTGCCGCCGCGCGGTATAAGAACGTCGAGATAACTTGTAAGCTGCATCATTTCGACAGATGAACTGCGGCTTGTATCCGCCACAAGCTGAATACAGTCTTTAGGCAGTCCCACGGCAGAAACCGCGTTTCTCATAATATCCGCTGTGCATTTATTTGAATTTATAGCTTCTTTGCCGCCGCGGAGGATAACTGCGTTTCCCGATTTAAGGCACAGCGCCGCCGCATCAGACGTTACATTCGGTCTTGCCTCATATATAATACCAATTACGCCGAGCGGCACTCGAACCCGTTCTATTTTAAGCCCGTTCGGACGTACTTCTCCACCGATTATTTTTCCTATAGGGTCGCTTTGCGCCGCAACACTGCGTATTCCCTCTGCCATTCCTTTAATTCTCTCGCTATTTAAAGTCAGCCTGTCCAAAAGGGATTCGCTCATACCGCTTTCTTTTGCGGACTTTAAATCCTTTTTATTCGCGGATATAATTTCTTCCGCATTTTTTTCTATCGCATCCGCCATAGAAAGAAGAGCTTTATTTTTAAGCGCACCCGCCGAAGCAAGAACTCTCTCGGCTGATTTGGCGTTTTTACCCATTTGTTCCAAAACGGTCATGATTTCACCCCTTATAATATTACTTCATTTCCGTGCCGAAAACTGTCCCTATTTGTTCTCCGTCAAAAAGGCGGTAAAGTGTTTTTGGGTCTGCACCGCTTATTACACAGCAGGGAATTCCACTTCTATTAGCAATATCCGCCGCTTTGACTTTTGTACTCATTCCGCCTGTTCCGCGGTTAGAACCCGTTCCCCCCGCAAGCGCGCGGATTTCGTCGGTAACTTTTGCAACATAAGGAATACGTTTTGCATTCGGGTTACTCCTTGGGTTAGCATCGTACAGCCCGTCTATATCCGTTAAAATAACAAGAAGGTCCGATTCGACCAAAGTTGCAACCGTTGCGGAAAGTGTATCGTTGTCGCCGAAATTATTGCCGACAAGTTCGTCGATGGCGACCGAGTCATTTTCGTTGACAACAGGAATAATGTCCATTTTTATAAGTTCGTTAAATGTATTTTCAGTGTTTTTCTTGTTGTGTTCGTTTGCTACAACGTCGCCTGTCAAAAGCACCTGTGCCACAGTTCGGTTGTATTCGCCGAACAGCTTGTCATACATAAACATCAGCTCGCATTGTCCAACCGCGGCTACAGCCTGTTTTCTTTCGGTTTCCTGCGGCCTTTGTGCAAGTCCGAGTTTTCCCACTCCGACTCCGATTGCTCCCGAAGTAACAAGGATTATTTCTTTACCGGAATTTTGTAAGTCACTTAAAACCTTGCACAAAACTTCCATTCTGCGAAGGTTTATTTTTCCGTTTTCATATGTAAGAGTAGAAGTACCGACTTTTACTACAATTCTTTTTGCCTGTGTTACAGCCGACATGATTATATCTCCTATAATTTTATTAACCTAAATTATATCATATTTTAATGCCGTTTTGAAGAACTATATCGTAAACGTTTTATAAATTAAAATTTATATATTTCGTTAAGCAGACAAAAAAACTCTGTAATTTAAATAAACTGCAAAGTCTTTTTATATCATACCTAACTGACAATATATATACAAAAATTAAGCTATTAGAAATGTGCTTTGTATAGATACCATTTATCCATTATTTTCTCGGTATACTGCCAGTTGTCCCCTACTCCTATGTATTTAAACCCTTTACTATATTTTATAAATTTCACATTTTCTCCTTGGAACCCCAGAGGCTTATTTAAGGGAGAATAATAAAATCCCTCATAATATGTTTCTGAATCCAAACCGGAACCGTTACAGAAAAACTCTACCGTATTACTATTTTCATGATATGATATTTCCCATACATTTTTAAAAGTGTGTTCTCCGACACTTTTATTATTTATAATATCTTCAGCAATCTTTGTTAATTCAATATTATTATTTTTAACTATTTCAGTTATTGACGGCTTGAAAATTATTTTAGTAATAAAAGCACTGCACAAAACAATAAAAATAATACATATTCCTATAACAAGCTTGTTTTTTTGAAAATATTTCATTCCATTATCCTTTCACATATTAGATTGGCTCTATATTATATTAAGGACTGGGGGCTCTCACCAAAAAGGATGCTCCCCTATGGCAAAAGGATTTCGTTTTCTGAGGAAACCGACAAAGGCGTTAACTTTTGAAACTGCAATATTTTGGAAAAATTTAGTATAACTTTAGATTTTTAATGTTCCACCTTATGTTCGTACTACAAATATATGAATATAATTAATAAAAACTCCCGAAATTAATCGGGAGTTCAAATTAAAAATTAATATCAGTTGTGTGGTTTATTGGTGTTGGCAATAAATCCGTTGCTTGCACGCGGACGGTCATCCTGACGGTCATCACGGCGGTTATCGCGGCGGCGGTCACCGTTGTGCTGCACACGGTGGCTCGGTGCATCGGAAATTTCATTTTCCGGAGTAAGTCCTTCAACCTCGATTAAAGCGTCACGGCGTGAAAGATTAAGTCTTCCTCTTTCATCTATTTCGAGTACCTTAACCATTACTTCATCACCTACATTGACAACATCTGTAACTTTTTCAGTGCGCTTTACGTCAAGGCGTGAAATGTGGACAAGTCCTTCTTTACCCGGAGCAATTTCAACAAATGCGCCGAAATCCATAATGCGGGTAACTTTACCGTTATAAATTGCACCCGGTTCAGGGTCGTTTACGATTGTATCTATAATAGTCATTGCGCGGCTGCAGTTTTCGGCATCAATTCCGGATACGAATACGTGTCCGTCTTCTTCGACGTCGACTTTTACATTACATTCCGCACAGATTTTTTGAATTACTTTTCCGCCTGCACCGATAACTTCGCGGATTTTCTCAACAGGAATTAATGTTGAAAGCATTTTCGGAGCATATTTGGAAAGCTGCTTTCTCGGTTCCGGAATAGCTTTGAGTATAATTTCATCAATGATATAGTCCCTTGCTTTGTGTGTCTTTAAAAGTGCTTCTTTAACCATTGCAGGGGTAAGTCCGTCAATTTTAAGGTCCATTTGAATAGCGGTGATACCCTCGTGAGTACCGGCAACCTTAAAGTCCATATCGCCGAAGAAGTCTTCCAAACCCTGGATATCAACCATTGTCATCCAGCGTTCGCCTTCGGTGATTAATCCGCAGGAAATACCTGCAACAGGCGCTTTTATCGGAACACCCGCCGCCATAAGGGCAAGGGTTGAACCACAGATTGAAGCCTGTGAAGTTGAACCGTTTGAAGAAAGAACTTCAGAAACAAGACGGTAAGCATATGGGAATTCCTCAACGCTCGGAATAACAGGAACAAGCGCTCTTTCAGCAAGTGCGCCATGTCCTATTTCACGTCTTCCCGGTCCTCGGCTCGGCTTAGTTTCGCCAACTGAGTATGAAGGGAAGTTATACTGGTGAATATAGCGTTTACTGTCCTGCTCATCAATACCGTCGAGCATTTGGCAGTCGCTTACAGGGCCTAAAGTAGCAACGGTAAGAACTTGAGTCTGTCCTCTTGTGAACATACCCGAACCGTGAACGCGCGGAAGCAAGTCAACCTCTGCGGCAAGCGGTCTCATTTCGTCCATTTGTCTTCCGTCAACACGTTTCTGCTCATCTAAAAGCCAGCGGCGGACGATATACTTCTGTGTTTTATACATACACTCGTCAATTTTTGATTCTGCATCCGGGTATATCTCATCGAATTTCTCGTGTACTTTTTCATAAATCGGTTTAAGTCTTTCGTCGCGGACAGTTTTGTCATCCGTATCAAGAGCAAGCTTAACGTCTTCCGTAGCAAACTCTTTAACAGCGTTAAGCATTTCTTCGTCGGGTTCGTTACTCGGATACTCAAACTTAGTCTTACCGATTTCTTTTTGTATTCCTTTAATAAATTCAATAATTTCCTGATTTGCTTTATGACCTGCCATAATTCCGTTATACATAACTTCGTCGGAAACGATATCCGCGCCGGCCTCAATCATAGCAATTTTAGAATCTGTTGATGCAACAGTAACAGCCATTTTGGAAACTTTTCTCTGCTCTGAAGTCGGGTTAATCACATATTCGCCGTCAACATAGCCGACGGAAACACCGGAAATAGGTCCGTTCCACGGAATATCGGAAATGCTAAGAGCAATTGAAGTACCGACCATAGCTGCAATTTCGGGAGCGCAGTCGTGGTCAACCGCCATAACAGTACATACAACAGATACGTCGTTTCTCATATCTTTGGGGAAAAGCGGGCGGATAGGACGGTCAATTACACGCGAAGTTAAAATAGCTTTTTCGCTCGGACGTCCCTCGCGTTTTAAATAAGAACCCGGGATTTTTCCGACTGAATAGAGCTTTTCTTCAAAATCAACTGAAAGCGGGAAAAAGTCAACACCATCACGTGGTTTTGCCGAAGCGGCAACAGCAACGTGAACAACTGTTTCGCCGTAGCGGACAAGACATTCACCGTTTGCAAGCTGCGCCATTTTTCCTGTTTCAATAGCGAGTTCGCGTCCTGCAAAATCTGTTTTATAGACCTTAAATTTTTCGAACATTTTCTTCCTCCGTTTTTTAGGGGAAAGCAGGTTTAGCAATAAAACCAACCTCCGCCTTACGGCGGCTCGTTTCACTGCTAAGTCCTCTTTGCCCCTTTTTTCTTATTTTCTGATAATAGCCTAAAGGCAGGCGACATACGCCGCCTGCCCAATAATACTGAATTTTACTTACGAAGACCGAGTTTTGCAATAATTGCACGATAGCGCTCGATATCGCTGTTCTGTAAATATTTGAGAAGATTTCTTCTCTTACCAACCATCTTTAAAAGTCCGCGGCGTGAATGGAAGTCTTTTTTATGGCTCTTAAGGTGGTCTGTCAAATCATTGATTCTCTTTGTGAGAACTGCAATTTGAACTTCGGAAGAACCAGTGTCTCCCTCATGCATAGCGTACTTTTGGATAATTTCCTGTTTTTCTTGTTTTAACATTTGTTAACACCCTTTCTTTATTTACCCTCAATCGCAGAATAAGGTGGGTGTATTCCCTAAAAGGGCTTACTCCTTAATCCGGGAAAGGGGTACAACACGAGTTATTATATCATGCTTATATTATTTTGTAAATAATAACTATAATATTTTTACGGGTTATAAACCGTTCTTTGCAAAATACTCTTTTGCCTCGTGTCCATTCTTTATTATTGCCCGTTTTAGCTCATCTAATCCCGAAAATTTGCGTTCCGGCCGCAAAAACTTTATCAGTTCTACGTTAATAATTTTTCCGTAAAAATCCGCCCCGCAGTAATCCGGAATCCACGTTTCCGCCAAAACATCGGGCGACCCTACCGTCGGCTTAATTCCAACGTTTGTTACACCGTAATATTTTTTATTGTTAAAAAACACTCTTGACGCATAAACGCCGAATCTCGGAAGAACAAAGCCCTTTGGAATTGCCTGATTTACCGTCGGTGTTCCCAAATCTCTGCCGATTTTTCTCCCGTGGAGCACTTCTGAACGGTAGCCGTAAGGTCTGCCGAGAAGCCTTGCCGCGTCGCCGACTTCCCCTGCGGCGATAAGATTTCTTATTCTTGTCGAACTTACAGGTTCGCCGTCAAATAAAACAGCATTAATAATTTTTGCTTCAATTCCCCGTTCCTTGCAAAGTTTTGAAAGAAGCGTGCTGTTTCCTTTTCCCCCGCGGCCGAAAGTGAAGTTAAATCCGCAGCAAACCTCTTTTGCATGGCAGATATCGACGAGAACCTTATCCACAAAATCAACTTCGGACAAATCTTTAATAGAGGCAAAATTTAAAATATAAAGCTGTTCTACTCCGAACTTTTCAAGCAGTCTTATTTTTTCTTCCTGAGTTATAATCTCCCCGCCTGCGCTTCCGCCCAAATCAGTAAGCGGATTATGCGCAAAAGTGAGTACAGTCGGCATAAGTCCCTGCTTTTTTGTATCTGCCGCTGTTGTAATGACCTTTTTATGACCAATATGTAAGCCATCAAAGTTGCCCAAGGCAACGGCGGTCTCACCGATGGAGGGCATCAATTCGTAGTAAACTTTCATAATCCATACGCTCCGTTAAATAATCCAATCCTTTAGTCACAGAAAAGGCGCAGTACTTTCAGCTCCGCTTTTTCAAAGTCAACGGTACCGAGCCCCAAAAATTCACCTTGAGACGATTTCACGCGAAAAATCATACCGTCAAAAATATTTTTCGGAAGTGCCGAAACTCTTTCAAGGCTTAGCCCGCCTCCGTTTTTAAAACGTGTTGACTGTGCGGGCGAAACTTTCACTGCCCCAAACGCAGAAAATAGATTTTCGGTCGGATATACTCTGTTTTTTAAAATATCCTTATCCGATAATTCTTCCGCTTCTTTAAGCGTAACTGCGTCTGTAAGTGAAAATCCTGCGGCAAAAGTTCTTCTGAGCGAAGTCATAACTCCAAAACAGCCGAGCTTTTCACCTATATCCGCACAAATTGTTCTTATATAAGTCCCCTTAGAACAGCGAATTGTAAGTTCGCCGCTTTGGGTGTTTTTGTCAAATTTATTCAGTAAAAGCTTATAAACCGTTACGGGGCGCTTTTCCCGCTCCACCTCTATACCTTTTCTTGCAAGGGTATAGAGCCGTTGTCCGTTTATCTGCACTGCAGAATACATCGGCGGAGTCTGTAAGATATTTCCGCGGAAATCCGTCAAAATGTCTTCTATTTGCTCCCCCGTTACTTTTATATCGCTTTTATTAAGAGTTTTTCCCGTCGAATCCTGGGTATCGGTACAATACCCCAGCTTAAACTCGGCATTATATTCTTTATCGGTATCCTGCAAATAGTTTGCCGCACGAGTGGCTTTACCTAAAAGAAGCGGCAAAACACCTGTTGCCATAGGGTCGAGCGTGCCTGTGTGTCCGATTTTCTTTTGATGACACAGACGCCGCATAACCGCAACGACATCAAAAGAGGTGAACCCCTCCGGCTTGTCTATTACTATTACGCCGTTAATGACGATTCCCCCTTAATGTCTTTATATATATTTAATAACTTCAGAAAGAATCTGCTTTTGAGCAGTTTCCATTTTTGTATGAAAAGTACAGCCTGCCGCACCCTTATGCCCTCCGCCGCCGAAAGCGGCACAGATTTTCGAAGCATTTAAAGGCGGCTGAGCCCTAAGGGACACTTTAATCCCTCCGTCGCTCTTTTCACGCAGGGTTACACCTACAAGAACCCCTTTTATTGAGCGGGGTATAGTTGCGAGACCCTCGATATCGTCCTCCGATGCACCCGCACTTTTTATCATGTCATTAGTAATTTTGATAACCGCAACCCGGCTTTGACAAAAATACTCCATTGTATTAAGCACATTGCATTCAAGTTCCATTCTTGCAGGACTTTTTGTGTCAAACATCAAACGATTTATTTTATGCCCGTTTGCTCCCTTTTCAACCAAATCCGCAGCTATGCGGTACGTTAACGGAGTTACGTTTATATATTTAAAACAACCCGTATCTGTCGTAATACCCGTATAAAGCGCGTCCGCCATTGCTTTGTCAATATCCGTCCCCAGTATATTTAAAATATCAAAAATTATTTCGCAGGTGGCGGCGGCATTTGGGTTGACACAGCTTTGCTTTGCATAGCCCGAATTTGACGGATGGTGGTCTATGCAAAGGTCGGTTTTCTCCCCGTAAAGACTTTGGTTTGGCTCACCGATAAGCTGTAAATCGGCAATATCAACCGCAACAATCGTTTGGGGGATAAATTTTTGTTTTTTAACGGTGCTGAAAAGGAATTTATATTTAGAACTTATCGGGTCTGAACACTTCACTTGTACTCTTTTATTAAGCTTTTGCAGTCCACAGCACAAAGCCGCCGCAGAACCGAGGGTGTCCCCGTCCGGAAACTGATGAGTTAAAATCAATATATCATTGGAATTTTTTAGAAACTCTGCGGCCTCTTGGGGACTAATCATCCTTATTTTCACTCCTCAAGTCACTTAGCATACGCGAAATGTTCGCGCTGTACTCGATTGAGTCGGTTGCTTTAAACAGAAGCTCCGGTACATGTCTGAGTTTTAACCGTGAACCGAGTTCATGGCGTATAAACCCCGAAGCTGATTTTAGCCCCTCAACAGCTCTTTTGGACTGCTCTATGCCCTCCATTGCACTTACATAAACTGTGCAGTAGGACAAATCGCTTGTTACCTCAACTCGGACAATACTTATAAGTCCCTTGATGCGAGGGTCTTTAAGTTCCCTGAAAATTGCTGTAAGTTCACGTTTAATATCTTCGGTTGTTCTGCCTATTCTATGGCTTGCCATTTTATCCCTCCGTTTAAATCCCAGCCGCCGCAGGGCGTTTTCCCAAATAGGTAACGGGATTATTTTAAGTTAATCTCTGTATTCTTCCATTACGAACGCTTCAAAAATATCTCCTTCTTTAATATCGTTGAAGTGTTCAAGGCCGATACCGCAGTCATAACCGTCAGCAACTTCCTTGACGTCATCTTTAAATCTTTTTAAAGAAGCCAATTCGTCTTCGGTTATAACAATACCGTCGCGAACAACACGTATCTGTGCATTGCGTGTAATTTTACCTGAAATTACATGAGCGCCGGCAATAGTACCAACACTGGAAATCTTGTAAACTTCGCGGCATTCCGCTTTACCCAAAGTCTGCTCACGATATTTCGGTGCAAGCATACCCTTCATTGCGGATTCAATTTCTTCAATGCAGTCATAGATAATTCTGTACAACCGTATATCGACGCCGTCGCGCTTTGCGTTTTCCTCTGCAACAGGGTCCGGGCGAACATTAAATCCTACAATAATTGCATTTGATGCCGCAGCGAGCATAACGTCCGATTCGCTGATAGCACCGACGCCTCCGTGAATTACATTTACCCGTACTTCGTCATTGCTGAGTTTTTCGAGTGACTGACGTACAGCTTCAACCGAACCTTGAACGTCCGCCTTAACGATAATCTGGAGTTCCTTCATATCGCCCTCTTTCATTTGGTCAAAGAGGTTATCAAGTGTAACTTTGGTGCGCGAATTGAATTTTTCTTCTTTTCTTTCGTTTATGCGCTGTTCAACCAGCTCCCTTGCAAGACGTTCGTCTGAAACAGCGTTGACGATATCTCCGCCCGTCGGAACTTTGTCAAGGCCTGTAATTTCAACAGGTACACTTGGGCCTGCTTTTTCAATTTTATTTCCGTTTTCGTCGGTCATAGCACGAACACGGCCGACCGCAGTTCCCGCAACGATAATATCGCCTGTACTGAGCGTACCGTTCTGAATAAGCATTGTGGCAATAGGTCCGCGGCCCTTGTCGAGCCTTGCTTCGATGACTGTTCCTTTTGCAGCTCTGTCTGGGTTTGCTTTAAGTTCCTTCATATCCGCAACGAGAATAATCATTTCCAATAGTTCTTTAATTCCTGTCCTTTTAAGTGCAGAAACAGGAATACACGGTGTCTCGCCGCCCCAATCTTCCGGCACAAGACCGTATTCAGTAAGCTGTTCCAATACATGCTGTGGGTTTGCGCCCGGTTTATCCATTTTATTAATAGCTACAATAATTGAAACATTTGCCGCTTTTGCGTGGTGGATAGCCTCAACTGTCTGTGGCATAATTCCATCGTCTGCCGCAACCACAAGTACCGCAATATCCGTTACCTGTGCGCCTCTTGCACGCATGGTTGTAAATGCGGCATGACCCGGGGTATCGAGGAATGTAACTTCTCTTTCGTCTATTTTTACCTGATATGCGCCGATATGCTGTGTGATTCCGCCGGCTTCTGTTGAAGTAACATTTGCATGGCGAATAGCATCAAGAAGTGAAGTTTTACCGTGGTCGACATGTCCCATTACAACAACAACAGGAGCGCGTGAAACCAGGTTATCGTCATCATCTTCGCTGTCGTCAATAATCTGTTCCTCAATTGTAACAACAACTTCTTTTTCCACTTTTGCGTGGAATTCCATAGCGGCAAGCGACGCGGTATCAAAGTCGATAACGTCGTTAACAGATGCAAATACACCCATTGCCATAAGTTTTTTAATAACTTCTGCAGCAGTTGCCTTTAAACGCAGGGCAAGCTCGCCTACCGTAATTTCATCCGGAATTTGAATGGTAATCGGTTTTGCTTTGCGTTCACGCGCAATACGGCGTAGACGCTCTGCTTCTGTTTCCCTGCGGAAATTTCTCTGCCTGCCGCGGAAACGCCCGCCGCGCTGAGTGAATTTCTGCTTTTTAACAACCGTATTATTGGGGTTGATTTTTTCAGATGCCAAGCGGTCGTACTTCTCGTTATACTTATCAAGTTCTACGTGTGAAGCGCGTGTGTCAACTATTCTGCCGGCAGGACGGCGAATCTCGTTGTCATTGCTGATATTAACCTCTTTATTGTTATTGTTATTATTATTGTTAATTTTTTTGTTCTGATTATTTATATTGTTCTGCTGAACAGTCTGTTTTTTAGCCGAAGGCTTAGGTCCTACCGGAGTAATTTTACCGGGTTTTACAGCCTTTCGAACCGGCTTACCGGACTGTTCATTATTTTTATTTGGCTTATTGTTATTATTGATATTATTAACCTTTGCTTTTTCCGTTTGAATGTTAACATCGGGCTTTTCGGGTTTTACAGTTGTTTGCTTTTCTTTGCCCTCTGCAAAATAATCATCCAAATTTTCTGAATTTCGGTTTTGAGTAAATTTTTCAAAAACAATGTCAAGCTCGTTTTCTTCCAAAGCTGTCATATGCTTCTTTTCTTCACCCGTATATTCCTTAACGGTGTCGATTACTTCCTTATTAGGAACATCTAAATCTTTTGCTACCTCATGGACCCTGTATTTAATCATCATATGTGAAATTCCTCCTCATTCCTCATTACCGCCCGTTTTAATAAGCGTAAGCATTTTTTTAGCGAACCCTGCATCATTTACGGCAACAACTCCGGTTCGCTTTCCAAGAGCCATGCTTATTTCATCCATCGTTTCTTTAATCTTCACTGTTACGATTTCTTCTTCTCGGGCAGCAAACCGAATACCGCCCGCCGTACGGGGCGACAAATCGCTTGCCAGTATAACAAGTTTGGCATTACCCTTGCGAAGTGCTTCTACAGCCACGTCATTGCCGAGCGAGAGTCTTCCGGCACGCCTTGCAATGCCCATGAGATTAAGTATCTTATCATTCATCGTGTGCTATCTCCTCCTCCATACGGTCGTATATCTCGTCGGGTATTTTGCAGGAGAAAGCTCTTTCGAATTTTCTTGCTTTTCTTGCGGCTTTAAGGCAGTCTATACTTTTGCAGACATACGCTCCGCGCCCCGGCTTGCGTCCCGTTAAATCAAGAGAGACTTCATCTTCGGGCGATTTTACTACCCGTACAAGCTCTTTTTTCGGTTTCATTTCCCCGCATCCCGTGCACATTCGCATCGGTATTTTTTTCTTATGCATAGCATACACCGCCTAACTAAGAATTTATTTTTCTTCGCCGAAGAAACCGCTTTCCGGTTTTATGTCAATCTTCCAACCTGTAAGTCTTGCCGCAAGACGTGCGTTCTGCCCTTTGTTTCCAATAGCAAGCGAAAGCTGGCTGTCCGGAACGGTTACACGGCATGAGTGAGAACCGTCTTCTGCCGGAATAACTGAAACGACATCTGCAGGTGACAAAGCGGAAGCAATAAACTTAACCGGGTCTTCGTTATATTCGATAATATCGATTTTTTCTCCGCCAAGCTCGTTAACTATATTTGAAACACGCGTTCCTCGGGCACCGATACAAGCGCCGACCGCATCGACATCGGGGTCATGGCTTATAACAGCAAGCTTAGTTCTTGAACCCGCTTCGCGTGATACTGCCTTTATTTCTACTGTGCCGTCATAAATTTCAGGTACTTCAGATTCAAAAAGTCTTTTTACCAAATCAGGATGTATCCTGCTTATCATAGCACGGGGTCCTTTTTCTGTTTCTTTTACATCTACAACGTAAACCTTTATGTGGTCTCCCTCTTTAAGTTTTTCGTCACCAACTTGTTCGCTTTTCGGTAAAACAGCCTGTGCCTTGCCGATTTGAAGCGTTGCGGCGCCTGTTTGAGGGTCAACACGCTCTACCAAAGCGGAAACCAGTTCCTGGTGTTTGCTTTGGAATTCCCGGAGCATAAGTCCGCGCTCACCGTCACGGATACCCTGCCTTATAATATTTCGTGCTGTCTGTGCGGCAATACGGCCGAACTCTTTTGTGTTGAGCTTTACTCCCACAATATCGCCTACAACTGCCGTTGGGCTTATTTTGCGGGCATCTTCCAGCAAAATTTCTTTTCCCTGTTCGGTTATGTCGTCAACTACGGTTTTACGAAGATAAACTTCAAAAACTCCTTCGTCGGGTTCCATTTTTATTACACAGTCATCGTTGCTGTAGCTGTTTTTGCAGGCTGTTACAATTGCCTTTTTAATCCTATCGAGCATAAAGTCAACAGGGATACCCTTTTCTTTTTCTAAAAGTGCAAGGGCTTCAAAAACTTCGCTGTTCATTCTTCAATACCTCCAACAATATCTTCCTCCACAAGCCGAACCCATGATGTATCTTTTTTAGCAAGTGAAATTTCCCCGTTATCGGTTTCTAAAATAACCGTATTATCCTTAAAATCCTTTAAGATTCCGATAACTTCGCGGTTTCCGTCTTCTAACGGGCGAATAAGTTTTATTTTAACAGGTGAACCCAAAAAAGCCTTGAAGTGTTCTTCCCTTACAAGTTCCCGTTCCATTCCGGGCGAGCATACTTCCAAGCAGTATGATTGTGAAATAGGGTCGAGCTCATCAAGCGGTGTGTTTATCGCTCTGCTCATATTTTCACAGTCTTCAATTCCGACTCCACTGTCTTTGTCGATAAAAATTCTAAGAAACCAATTTGCTCCCTCTTTAAGAAAGCGGATATCCCAAATTTGAAGTCCGAGTTTTTGTGCAATAGGGTCTGCAAGCTCCCATACTTTTTCAACTGTATTTCCGCTCTTTTTTTTGTAAGACAATTCAAATTCACCTCATAATACAAACAAAAGAGCGGGTCGCCCCACTCTTTCATCCTTCAAATAATATAACTTAAATTATAATATCACAGCAAACTTTTAAATGCAAGAGGAAATGGTAAAAATATAGCTGAATGATTTATTAAAACACTGTTCGATTTCAGCAAATTTTTATTCCTCCATTTGTTTTGCCAAAAATGCAGACGCAACCTGCATAAGCTTAATTTCCATATCGGACGGAACAGTATTTTCTTCGTCATTCGAAAGCAAAATAGCTGCTCCCGTTACGTCGCTTGATGCTATTATCGGGCATACCACCTGTGCATTACGTGAAATTCCCTCAATTGGCATAAATTCGGCTTTTCCAGAGCTTATAAAGTTCTGTCTTGACTGCATATAGTCTTCAAGCTCCTGTGTAATTCTGCGTTCCAGGACTTCTTTTCTTGAAATACCTGCCGCTGCAATAACATGATCGCGGTCGCAAATAACGATAGGCATATTTACGGCTTTAGAAAGCACCTCTGCATACTGGCCTGCAAAATCCGATATTTCGCCTACCGGAGAATATTTTTTAAATATTACCCCGCCCTGAGTATCCGTAAAAATCTCAAGTGCATCGCCTTCACGGATTCTTAATGTACGGCGGATTTCTTTTGGGATGACAACGCGGCCTAAATCGTCTATTCTTCTGACTATTCCTGTTGCTTTCAATATTTTTACCTCCTTGCGGTGTTGTCTGTGGTTATTATCCGCAGGAAAATCTCGGCTATGCAAAATTTTACATCTGTATTGTCGGGGAATTTTTTCCTGCACTTCTGTAATTTGTAATAACGAAATTGAAATGATGAATAAAATAAAGGATTTTGCTGTGCTAAGACCGCCATTCTTTTATTTCCGTACTTAAAATAAGCTTGTAAACCATATAAATGCGTACTATAATTATCATACTAAGTTTAAAATTAAGTACGTAGATAACTGGAGGTTCTAAATTGAAAAAAATTTTTAAATTATGCTCAGCCGTTCTTATATCCGCTGTCGTATTTTGTTTGGCCGGATGTTCGGCACGCACCCCCGTTACTCCCGATGAATTTAAAAAGCAGGCGGAAGCTTCTGGTTTTAAGGTAACCGAATCCGAAAGTTCGACAGGAAATGTTGAAAAATACTCATCCGCTGTAAAACCGGAAACCGAAACAGAAATCGTATTTATATCATTTAAAGACGACACCTCAGCTCATGATACTTATAATTCCATTAAAACAGGCCTTACAAACGGAGAGGACAAAAATACAAAAAACGTTGATTCCTCATCTTATAACAAATTCACATTTCAAAACGGAGAGCTCAGCCACACTCTTGTACGAATGAATAAAACAATAGTCTACGGCAAATCGACACTATCCCATACAAACGAAGTTGAAGAAGTTTTCAAAAAGATAAAGTATTAATAACCAAAGACTTTGGCGTAATTTTCCGTTGTGTTATATTTTACGTAATAGTATTCAGTAAAAATGGGGTAATAATTGAATTTCGATAGTGCCAATGTTCTCCATGGAAAAATTAGGTTTCCTAAATATGTTAAATTATTAAAGGGCGTCATCTTTAAAAGATGACGCCCTTATTTTATTTAGGCTTAACAATATCTTTATATTTGTCGGTTTTTTAAAAATAGTTTGTCTAAATTAATATTTAATACCTACCCCTAACCCCTCCCATTTTTATTTCAAAACGTAAACAGTCAGTTTCCGTTAAATAGATGGGGAAGGGGGTGAGAATCCCAAAATTTTGCAATTACCGCAGTTTCTTATTAAAGTTATTATATTTATTTAAAAAATTTTACCGCCCGTAAATCCAGCAAATGCCATAGATAAAATTCCGATATATATAAGAGTTGCGGGAAGTCCGCTAAATGCATTTGGCATATCTTCATTTTTACACTGATGTAAAGCGCGGCTTAAAATAACCGTGGCAAAAAAGAAAGACACCCCTGTACCCAAAGCAAAACCCACAGCGTCCCAAAGTCCCAATCGGTAGTTTCCGATTACATACGGCATAGAGAGGACGACTGTATTTATAGCCGCAGGGGATAAAATCTGCCCATACTTTTTATAAAACGCAGGTACCGATAATTTAAGGATTCCCGCCGCAAGAATATATACCAAAGCGATACATACCGCCAATGCGGCAGGGCGCAGTATAGGCGAAAGTTCGCTTTCAGGGAAAAGACGATTTAAATAATATCCCATTACCGAAGAAATAACTGAAAATACGGTGATAAAAGCAGAATACATTCCGAGCGTTTTGGGTTTTCTCGCGGCTCGAAGTACGCGGCTGAAGCCGATACCTCCGGAAAAAATAATATTTTCAACCGTAACGGCGGCAAGTGCCGTTAAAATCATACCGACAATATTCGTCACTTTGCAGCCCTCCTTTTGGCGGCTTTTGTACTGCGCTTCTTGTTTATGAATTGAACAAACGCGGCAAAAAAGCCCAACAGAATAAATCCGAAAAACGGCAGAGATATTCCTTTTTCTCCCGTTCCGTAAATTCCGATATTCGTCTGCCAAATGCCGCTTTTAAGCCAAGCCGCGCGAATTACGGAAACAAGACAAATTACAAGTGCGAAACCCACCGAACAGCCTAACGTGTCCGCAAAGACAGCAATTCCAATATGAGTTGGCGCATAATCGTTTACACGTGAAAGTATCATGGAATTACATATCATTAAACCGGCAAGCATCCCGAGAGATTCAATTGAACCGGGTATAATCCGCTGTGTAAGCCATGCCGCCGGAATATAAAACAACGCACACCCGCAAAGCACAAGTCCCGGGCGAACCGAAAGCGGCACCATTTCGCCGATAAGGCAGAATAAAAGCGAAGTTGGAAGGGATATAAACAAAAATAAAAGAGAAAGCTCAACGGCATTTTTTAAATTATAGCCTGCCGCCACAATGGGATATAATCCAAGTGCCCCGACAAGAATTGGGTTTTTAAAAAACATGCCGTTTAAAAAAATCGTATTTGCTTCTTTTATAAGCAGTCTTTTATTTTTCATAAAGCACATCCCCCGTTTCGAAAGAGCCGCTGAAAATCACATCTATCTGAGGAGCCAAAGCATTTGCTATAAGCAGAGCAAAACATGCACCCTGTTCAAAAGCCCCAAACCGGCGAAACACCATCACAAGGACACCGCAAATAAAGCCATACGCTATTTTAGCCGGTTTCGTCCGAGGTGAAGTTACAGGGTCGGTTACCATAAAAACCGAACAGAATAAAAGCGAACCCGATAAAAGTTCATATTTAACCGAAGTAATCATACTGCACTCAATGCGCGGCCAAAATGCCGCAATAATCAGCGCCGCCGCCAAAAATGCCGCAGTGATTTCCCAGTTTGCCGTTCTCTTTATAAAAAGGTAAAGTCCGCCTGCACATATAATAAGTATTCCCGTAGTACCCAAAGGCCCCTCAAATGCTCCCCAAAGCATATCAAGCGGAAGAATACTCGGTTTAAGTCCGTTTTTTAAAACCGCCGCAGTGGAACTTACGATATCACCCGTACAGTCGCCGAATGCGGGAAGATTTTTTGCAGAAGAGTCAATATACCTAAAAACCAAATGAGGGTAGCACAGAGCCGCAAACGCCACACCTGCCGCAGCCGGGTTAAACGGTGTATGTCCGAAAGCTCCAAACGGCATTTTAGCGACAATTACAGCAAATACCGCCGCCATACACGGAAGCCAAATCGGAGCATTAACAGGCATAAGCATTACAATCATAAGTCCCGTAACCAAAGATGAACCGTCACCCGCGCCTATTTTGTTTCCCTGTATCAAGTTGAATATGATTTCACAAATCACAGATACGAACATCGTACAAACTGCCATAACAAGCGGTCTGACTCCGTATTGTACAATAGGTATTATAAGCAGAACAGAAAGAGTAAAAATAACGTCCCTCATCATAGACGGTATAGTCGGAACATTTTTTATAAAAGGCCCTTTTGCATAATTCAGTATCACTCAAAGTCACCGCTTTTCTTTAAGTCTGCCGCTTTTTTTACGACTTCCGCCAAATCTATGCCCGACGGACAAACCACTGAGCAGGCCTGACATCCGATGCACTTTTGCACATTAGTAAGCATAAGCGGATCGGGCTTTTTATTTTTCATCACTTTCAGAATTTTCCAAGGTACTATTGAACGCACACAGGCACTCGCGCATTTTTCACAGCCGATACACGGATATGAGATATCTTTTTTTGCTTTTTTAATCGCAATAATGCATCTCGTTGACGGTGTAACCGGTTCGGTCAAATCCAATACCGCTTTACCGGTAAGAGAAGAACCGGTTATAATCATTTTTGTTTTATCGCTTACACCGCAGAATTTAAGCACGGTTTTTAACTCTGTGCCAAGCGGAACTTTTACGTTGCTCCAACGCTCCACACCTCTGCCTGCAACGGTTACAACCGTATCCTGCTGTACTTTGCCCTCTTTTACAGCCGAATCAAGCGCAAGGCACGCCTGCGCTCCTATATAGAACGCTTTTATATTCTGTGAATAGAGTTTCTTTTTTAAAAGAACCCTCGCTGGGTATCTGTCACCCGCCAATATCAATTCGGCTTCCGAATTGATGCTTTTTATAAATTTAGCCTCTTCTTTAGTAGCTACGGCTATTTTTCTTTCCTTTATGCCGCAGGCTTTCGCCGCATATTCCAACCCGGAAATAACTTCGGCCGTATATTCACGCAGTACTGCCATTGCGCTTGTAGTCCATGGGTCTTCGTCAAAACAACAGGCAACAATCATATTGGGTTTAAGTCCCCTTAATTTTTTAAGCTTTTTATCAAGGGGAATACCGTCAAATTCGTCCACTATTTGAGACTTCTGTGCGGCATTTAAAATATAATTGTAATCTTTTTTACCGTTTAGGTTAAAATTGGGCTTTAGCGGCAATTCATCCGCCATAGGCAGGTTTTTTATTTTGTGTTTTAACGACAGTTCCTTTTGCTGGTCTAACTTTACACCTTGTACACCGTGTCGGAATTTCAACGCTTTCGCCCCCAAATTCAACTACTTTTATTTTGCAGCTTCTTTTAAACCCAGTATTGCCTGTTTAGCGTCTTTTGGTTTAAATACGCTTGTCCCTGCAACACAGATATCTACCCCTGCGTCTGCCGCCTGTTTAATGGTATCAAGATTAATTCCCCCGTCAACCTGAACTAAAAGTTCGGGTTTTTTCTTTTTTAAGGTTTTAACCTTGTCCATCATGTCTTCCATAAATTTCTGACCGCCGAAACCCGGTTCAACTGTCATTATGAGCACCATATACAAATCATCAAGATACGGATATATTTCTTCGACCGGTGTGCCCGGCTTTATTGCAATTGCGGGCTTGACCCCGCCTTTTTTAATGGCGTTTACTGTTTTTTGAATATCCGATTTACACTCTATATGAAATGAAATTATATCCGCACCTGCATTTACAAAATCCGATATATAATTAAGGGGATTTTCAATCATTAAATGCACATCGAAAGGCTTGTCCGTAAATTTACGTACGGCTTTTATTATAGGTGCGCCAAAAGTAAAATTAGGCACAAAATGCCCATCCATAACATCAAGATGAATTAAATCCGCACCGCAGTCGGCAACTCTTTTTATTTCACTGCCGAGCTTTGAAAAATCGGAAGAAAGAACTGAGGGTGCAATTAACATTAAAATCACTCCAAATATTTTAAGACTCGTCTTATTTTACATTAATTCAGATGTTTTTTCAACTTCATAGCTTATATAAAATTTATAGCGCCTGCCGGGAACAAGCCCCGGCAGACAATCTATATTAAAACGGTGGAAATATTTTTCCTCCGCAATCCATACTATGCTTAATTTTTTATTATGTCAGTAAAAAAGCCCCGCAAGAGCGAAGCTTATATAATTATTTTTCATTATCGTCCTTATTATTCGAATCTCGGAACAATTTTCCATTCTTCTTTACTTCTTTGTAAAATGCCACGCACGCCACTACAAGAACCGCCGCAGTTATTAAACGCAGTACAAGTCCCCATGTCCCCTCAAACAGATTAATTTTATATACGGCGTTTGCAAGCCACCAACCCCCCAGGATAATAAAAAACGAACCCAAAGGGTAAAAGACTCGGTTTTCCCGCCCCATGCGCAAAATTAAAATAAAACCGACAATAAACCACATTGCCGAATATATATACTGCAAAATAAACCCCCCATTTATTATTCTTATTCAATATTCTAATATAATATAGCTTTTATGTGCTGTCAAGTCTTTATAAGGGTTCATTTCAAAGCTGTGGTTATAAACTCTCTGCACCCGCACGCACAATTCCCAAAGCAGCCGCAACACTTGCTGAATAACCCCCTTTTATTGGAGCAAAAACAGCAAAAGAAAGTTCTATATTAAATGCTGGGATTCTCACCCCCTGCCCCCCATTTAACGGAAACTGCCTATTTTCGCTTTGAAATAAAAATGTGAGGGGTTTGGGGTAGGTATTAAATATTTATTTACCAAAGCAATTGTTAAAGAACCTAAACTCCCTGCACCCACGCGCACAATCCCCAAAACTTGCTGAAGAATCCAAAAGAAAAAGGAGCGGAAAACCGCTCCTTCAATTTACAGAACATAAATATTCATTGTACGAACGCCAAAATTTTTACACTGTGCATATGAATCGTAATATAAGTCCGCTACAATTCTTCCCTTCATAACTCCGCCGCCGGTGTCAGCCGCAATGGCATAACCGTAAACGTATTTCCCATCGGGACTGCAGATATAAAGCTTTGTTCCGTATGGAATAATATTTGGGTTAACAGCGACCAAACCGAACGCTGCTGGTCTGCCTGTAGATGTTGTGCCACCGCCTGTATAGCAGGAACTTCTTCCTGTAATAACTTTCTTATAACTTACAGTTTTACCGTTTTGGTCGGTAAACGTTCCGTTACCGTTATTTACTGCTAAACCGCTCGGCTTTTTCTTTGTACCTACGAGTGTTACCTGCTCCACAGGCTGAGTAATGACTTTTTTATCCAACACTTCGGTATCGGCAGCCTTGCCGTCAACAAGTTTACGGCGAAATTTAACAGTCTGACTTCCGTCTTTCCCTGCCGACTTAACTTTCGTTTGGCCTGCATAGAGACTTGAAGTCTTTTCATTCCTGTTTGTGTAAGGAATTTTTTGAGTTTCTGTAACTTCGTCAAAAGTTACTCTTGAAACTGAAATATTGAGTCCTTCACTTACATTCATATTTCTTTGGACGTTTACAATATCCTCTTTGGCAAGATTAACTCCCGCTTCCTTGACTGCATTTTCCGCAGAGCCCTCTGTAACAAGAGCCGAAGTAGTCTTTCCGTCGGCTGTAACGCTTATATTAAATTTTCTCTTAACCTGAATATCACTTGCATCAGTTACAATACCTGTTGCGGGCGGAACGGAATAATCGTTTTTTCCCAACTTTACATTGGCTTTTTCAATTACCTCCGAAACAGTGTCGCCATAATTTGCTTTGACAAGCACTGATTTGCCGTCAGCCAAGACTTTGATATCATACACACTTTTTACAGTAATTTGAGTTTCTCCATTTACAACTTTGTGTATGATCAAATCACTTGCGCCCGGGTTAATACCGGCTGCATTTAAAATATCATTGGTATCATCACTGAAGAGCTGTACTGTCTTTGTTTCACCGTTATAGTTAACAACCGCATTACAAGTAGCGGCGTTAACCGTAAGTACGGAACTGACAGTAACCACTATCATAACTGCAAGTGCAATCACTCTTTTCAAAGCTCCATGAAAAGTGGTTTTGTCTCCGGCTTTATATCCTTTGAATAATTGCATTTGTTCACCCTTTTCTTTGCATCGGCAAATATAATAATAAATGTAGTTTTATTGTTAATCTGCCGCGCCTGATTTTTGAATATCAGTTAATGGACGTTATTATATTCACCTTATGCATAGTTGTCAAATTATTTTACACCCCGAATTTGTGCAGTTTGTACAATCGGTTAAGACCGTTTGTTCCATTATTCTTCCATTTATTGTTATATAGGCATTTTGAGTCCCTTCCTTAATCTCAAAAACATATGCTTTTATGTGCAAAGTGTAAGAATTTCTAAAGTTACAAACTTGTTACAAATGTTACAGCACTGTATTTAATTAATTATTTAGCACTTTTTGCTTAAATATTCATTTTGCATTAAAGTATTTTATTTATTATTTTGGCGGTATGACTGCATTTATGGACTTTTTTAAAATATTATTAAATATTTAGTGTGCTTAAAAATGAGAAAAACATTCTCATAAATTACTATTTGCAATCATTGATAATGTTAGTGTATGGTTGCGGTTATAATTCTACGCAATAATTCACGTATTGAAAATGAATTGTGCTTTTTTTTAAAAATACAGCAAAAAGCCGCACTCTTTTTTGAATGCGGCTTTTCATATATATAGTATAAGTATTTACATCATCATACTGCTAATTAAATTCAGTCTTCTGTAAATTCTATGTCAATACTTCCGTTGGTAGTTTCAGCAATAAATTCTTTACTTCCGCTGTTTGTTCTTTCGGGTAAGTTACTTTTTCCCAGTATAGTGTGCGATGTAACTTACAAAATCAAAAGACTTATATATTGTTAAGTAAATTATTTCACAACCAAACCCAAAAACCTCGATAAATCGCACGCTTGAATCGGTGTAACAACCGCTCCGCACAAATCTTCCGCTGAAAGCATAATACCGCCTATATCGCTTGTTGTAAAATCTATATCAGCAAGCGGTGTATGTAAAAATTCCGTTTCCGTAAGTTTACATCTATTAAATTCAACAGATTTAAAATTGCAGTTTTGAAATATACCGCTTGAAAAATCAGAGTTTTTAAAAGAAACATTCTTACACTTTGCGGAAAAGAAATTAATATACCTGCTTAAACATTCTTCAAAAGAATCACTGTCGAACATAACTTCGGAAAAATTTGTACCAATAGTTTTACATCCTATAAATTTTACTCTCCGTATTACACTTTCAGAGAAATCATTGTTGGAAATATCACAGTTTTTAAACATAACGTCTTCAAAATAAAGTCCATTTAAATTGCAGTTTATAAACCTGCAATTTTCGAAAGTGCAATTTCTTATTTCGATTATATGGGCATTTAAGTTTTCTAAATTGTCATTTACGAAAGAAAATCCGACGATGTCGTCCTCCGTTCTAACGGCATTGTCCGCTGTGGACTGCAAATCTTCTGATTTTATAAGATTCCCTGTTATTTTCGGTTCTTGTAATTTCAAATTAACCCTCCGCGGTATTTAATTAAGGTTCCTATAACTATTCTACCTTTTATATATACTAATATATTAGTTAAGGATGTACAACCCCTGACATAAATACATATTAATAAAAAGGTGACGAATAGATACCGATAGCAGTCATCTTATTAAATAATTTGAATATATAAAAACCCCCCGAAACGTATAGTTTCGGAGGGCGGCATATCCGCATAAAAACGAACAAGTCCTGTTTCCGCGAATAAATTCTGAGAAATAATTATCTCTTTGAAAACTGAGGTGCGCGACGGGCTGCTTTCAGACCGTACTTCTTACGTTCCTTCATTCTTGGGTCACGTGTAAGTAATCCGGCCTTCTTCAAAGGAGAACGTAAATTTTCACTGTCGTACTGCAAAAGTGCTCTTGCAATACCGTGGCGGATTGCGCCGGCTTGACCGGTTACGCCGCCGCCTGCTACACGGCAGACAACGTCGAATTTCTCATTTGTATTTGTCAAAACCAACGGCTGACGTACAATGAGTTTAAGTGTATCAAGACCGAAATAATCGTCGATATTTCTATCGTTAATTGTGATTTTTCCTGTTCCCTGGTAAACTCTTACACGGGCAACGGAGCTCTTTCTTCTGCCTGTTCCATAAAAATATGGTGCTTTATCGTACATAATCTAATCCTCCTCCCTTATAGTTCCCAAGCCTGCGGTTTTTGGGCAGCATGCTTATGCTCTGCACCCTCGAACAAACGCAGTCTTGTGATTGCGGTACGACCGATAGTATTATCCGGAATCATACCTTTTACTGCAAGTTCCATGGCTTTGCATGGTTTTTCTTCCATAAGGGTATCATATCTTACTGATTTTAAGTGGCCGATATAGCCTGTAAAACGGTAATAATATTTCTTATGAAGTTTGTGGCCTGTAAGAACTGCGTCTTTGCAGTTGATAATTATAACATTATCACCGCAGTCAACATGCGGAGCAAATGTTGTTTTGTGTTTGCCGCGAAGCAAAACAGCAGCTTGTGCCGCAACACGACCAAGCGGTTTGCCTGCTGCATCGAGCACATACCATTTGCGCTCAATTTCGCCGGCTTTTGGCATATAGGTAGACATAGCTTTAACCTCCTGAATTTTATCTGAATAATCATCACAAAACCCTGCATTTTTTGCAGAGCCGCCTTTTATTAAAAAAGCGCACCAAAAAACGGTGCAAATGAATTGCATGTATGATACTAACATATCGCCGCAGCTATGTCAAGGCTAAAAACCGATTATTTTAATTTAGTTATATATTTGCTCTGCTTTTCACCTGTTTTTGGCTGATTTCTCTCTGTACCTCGCCCGCCATTTCATTATTTAATATATTTTAAAATTTTTAACCGGGATTTTTAATACCTATTGTAATATAGTAAGATATATATACGTTTCGTAAATCTAAATCAATTATCTAAAACAGCTATATTCCTTTTTACTGTTTCTGATTTTATAATATAAAGTAATTTTTGTATAAAAACATATTGTTTTTACAATTTGTAATATTTAGTAGATTAAATACTATATGTAAATATAAGAAGACAAATTAGAGCTGAATTTCTTTTATATTTAAACCTTTGTTAAAGATATTATTTAACATAGATGTCATTACTATTTGTATTATGTCCTGTATAAATTACCATAAGTAAACAATAATAGGCAATTAAAATACATTGTCTATTCTTTTTTTAATATATTAATGTATGTCAATATAATAAAATGGACTGTGATTTTATTTTACCAATAGTACTATATTTAAGTATAATACCTTAAGTAATATTTATGTGTTTTATATTGTTTCAATTATTTCTGTTCAGCTCCTACATGCTCTCCTCCTTTTGGATATTGTTTATACTTCTTGTAGTTTATTCAATAAAAATACTATAAGTAAAACAAAAACAGACAATTTAGAACTAAATTGCCTGCCTTTTTCTTATTTAATTAACTTTTCACAGATACCGCTCCACTGACAGTCCCCGCAGATTTCCGAAAGTCTTTTCGGAAGAAGAATATTTTCATGTAAAGCTTTTTGAAACTGTTCCCATGTCAAAACTTCACCTTCGGGTATATTGCAGAGTTCTAAACATTTTCTGTCATACTCAAGTACCTTTTCAGCACTTTCACATAAAGAACCTTTATTGTGCGGACACGCCGAGCAAAAAATATCTGTTTTGCACTGTAAAATTA
>DHNU01000069.1 GCA_002407645.1 Ruminococcaceae bacterium UBA5408 | reverse complement strand
TTTAACGAAATTAAGGAAAAAGGTCTTGATTATGTTGATGCTACATGTCCGTTTGTAGCTAAAATACAAAAAATTGTATCAAAAGCATCCGCTGAGGGCAAATATATATTTATAGCCGGTGATACTAACCATCCTGAAGTAGAAGGTATAAAAGGTCATTGTTTAGGAAAATACTTTGTGTTTAAAAATGAGGAAGAATTAGAGAAAATAGTAGACAATATTCCGTATAATAAAAATACTCCCCCTTGTGTTGTTGCACAAACAACTTTTAGTGTATTACAATGGGAAAATTGTTTGAAAATCATAAAAAGGGTATATACAAATGCAATTATTTTTGATACAATATGTAATGCGACTGTTGAACGTCAATCAGAGGCAGATTTTTTATCCAAAAAATGTAATTCTATGATAGTAATTGGCGGAAAACAGAGTTCCAATACTGCGAAACTTCGAGATGTGTGCAAAAAAAATTGCAACACTTATCTTATAGAAAATGCGGACGAGCTTCCGCTGTCAGCTTTAAAAGAAGCTGAATGTATTGGCATTACTGCCGGTGCTTCAACGCCGGTAAGCATTATAAAGGAGGTACTTGATACCATGTCAGAAATCAACGAGGGCGCGGGTCAAAATTTAATGGAGAATAATGCCGAGGGAAACTTCGAAGAAATGCTTGAAGAGTCCCTAAAAAATTTAAATACAGATGAGAAGGTACACGGTGTAGTTGTCGGCATAACTCCGAGTGAGGTTTTAGTCGACGTTGGCAGAAAACAAGCCGGCTTTGTTCCTGCTGCAGAACTTTCTGCAGATCCGAACGTAAAACCGGAAGATGTTGTTAAAATCGGGGATGAGATGGATCTTCTAATTATGCGTACTAACGACCAAGAGGGCACAATTATGCTTTCAAAGAAGAGATTAGACGCAGCAAAAGGTTGGGAAGATATCTCTGCCGCAGAAGAAAACAAGGAAGTTCTTACCGGTGTTGTAACTGAAATTAATAAAGGTGGAATAATTGCGGTTACTCATGGTGTTCGCGTATTTATTCCTGCTTCACAGGCAACAGCTTCAAGAAATGATTCTTTGGATGACTTGCTTAAAAAAGAAGTTAAATTCCGTATTATAGAAGTTAACCGCAACCGTAGACGTGCTGTCGGTTCTATCCGCTCTGTTCTTAAGGACCAAAGAAAAGCTTTGGCTGAAAAGTTCTGGGAAGCTGCTGAAGAGGGTAAAGAATATGATGGCGTAGTTAAGTCACTTACTTCCTATGGCGCTTTTGTTGACTTAGGTGGTATTGACGGTATGATTCATATTTCCGAGCTTTCCTGGACAAGAATTAAACATCCGTCAGAGGTTGTTAATGTAGGTGACAAAGTTCACGTTTACATTAAAGGTCTTGACCGAGAAAACGAGAAGATTTCTCTCGGCTACAAACGTGCAGAAGATAATCCTTGGGAAGTTTTGAAGCACGATTATCCTGTAGGCTCTGTTGCTGAAGTTACAATTGTTGGTATGACTACATTTGGTGCTTTTGCAAGAGTTATTCCTGGTATCGACGGTTTGATACATATTTCTCAAATTGCCGACCACAGAATTGAAAAGCCACAAGATGAACTGAAGGTTAATGATGTAGTTAAAGTAAAAATTACAGACATTGATTTTGAAAGAAAACGTGTAAGTTTATCTATAAGAGCACTTCTTGAAGAAGAAAATGCTGAAAATGAAACCGAAGAGAATACAGCTGAATAACTTAAGTAATATTAAATATTAAGTGCAAGGGAGCAAATGTTCCTTTGCACTTTTATTTTTCACACTTTTTTTTCTTTAGTGTATTATAGGAATATAATACTGGGGGTGTCTCTATGAGAAGGTGTCATAGGTGGCGCAGTAAAAAAAGTGTACATATACGTTTTAAAGTCATTATTGTTATAGCATTACTTTTATGGTTAATAATAATTATAGATTCACATTTTAGACCTATTGTTAATTCTATTGTAACAAATACAGCAAGAATAAAGTCAATAGATACAATAAATAATGTTATAACTGAGGAATTAAATCAAAAAGGTGTATCCTATAATGATATTATTAACGTAGAACGTGATAAAGATGGAAAGGTTCTTGCTATAACTACACAAATGGTAAAAATGAATGAATTAAAAGCTGAAGTAATTTCTAAAGTTCAGAAAGAACTTGGTGACAACGGTCACACAGATGTCGGTGTACCGATAGGTACATTTTTAGGCGATGGAATTTTGCATGGCCGCGGTCCCAAAGTTCCGCTAAGACTTACACTTTCGGGAAACGTTAACGGAGATTTTAAAAGTAAGTTTGAATCTGCAGGAATTAACCAAACTAAACATCAGATATATTTAAACATACATACCAGCGTCTATTCGTTTATGCCTGGATTTGACACTACGACAGATGTCGAAACGAATGTTCTTATCGCAGAAACCATTATTATAGGAGATGTTCCTAAAGTAGTTGCAAACTTAAAATAATCTGTTATTATTTAAAGCGGAAGGATGAAGAAAATGGATTTAAAAGAAGCAGAATTAGTTCATAAACAGTTATGTGAAAAAATAAATTACCATAATAAAAAATATTATACGGAAGATGCTCCGGAAATTGATGACTATGAGTATGATATGTTATATCGTAAACTTCAGCAGATTGAAGCTGATTTTCCGGAGCTTATTACTTCTGATTCACCAACCCAGAAAGTAGGTGGTGCAACATTAAACACTTTTTCACCGGTTGTTCATACAGTACCGATGGAAAGTTTGCACGACTCATTTTCTGAGCAGGAACTTATGGACTTTGACCGCAGAGTGCGTTTAAGTGTAAATAATCCTATATATATTGTTGAACCTAAATTTGACGGGCTGTCCGTTTCACTCGAATATCATGACGGAATTTTTACCAGAGGTTCAACCCGTGGAGACGGAAACGTTGGTGAAGATGTAACGCAAAATTTAAGAACAATACGTACTGTTCCTCTTAAACTTACAGAACCAATTCCGTATATTGAAGTTCGCGGCGAAGTATATATGTCACATAAAAGTTTTTTTGAACTATGTGAGCGTCAGGAATTAAATGACGAAAAACCATTTAAAAATCCAAGAAATGCCGCCGCAGGTTCTTTAAGGCAAAAAAATTCAAAAATAACAGCTACGCGGGTTTTAGATATATTTGTATTTAATGTTCAACAAATTAACGGGGCTGAACTTAAAAATCATGACGAATCACTTGAATTTCTTAATAAATTGGGTTTTACAGTTCCTCCGTTTTATACAGCATGTGATACTATTGACAAAGTTATTGAAGAAGTCAGAAAAATTGGTGATATGCGCGGGAAATTAGACTATTCTATCGATGGTGCAGTTATAAAAGTAAATTCTTTTTCACATCGAGATATTTTGGGCAGTACAGCTAAATTTCCCAAATGGGCGGAGGCTTTTAAATATCCTCCGGAAGAAAAACAGACGCGCCTTTTAGATATTGAAATTAATGTTGGCCGCACAGGAGTTTTGACTCCTACTGGTATATTTGAGCCGATTACATTGGCAGGAACAACAGTTAGCCGATGTGTACTTCACAATCAAGACTATATTGATGAAAAAGATATTCGAATCGGAGATACTGTAATTTTGAGAAAAGCAGGGGAAATTATTCCTGAAGTTGTGTCTGTTGTTTCACATAAAGAAAACTCAAATAAATATGTTATGCCGGAAATATGTCCGTCATGTGGTGTAAAAGTTAACAGAGAGGAAGGAGAAGCGGCGATACGGTGTACAAATCCGGAATGCCCCGCCCAACTGTTACGTCATATAATTCATTTTGCCAGCAGGGATGCTATGGATATTGACGGCCTCGGACCTGCTGTTATTGAACAGCTTGTAAATAATAAACTTCTGTCATCACCTGCCGATTTATATAATCTTACGATTAACCAACTTATAGACTTGGAACGGATGGGTAAAAAGTCATCCCAGAATTTAATAGATGCTATTAATAAATCGAAAGAAAATGACCTTTACCGTCTTGTTTTTGCACTTGGAATACCTCATATAGGTTTAAAAGCCGCAAAACTTTTATCTTCCTATTTTAACAATATTGATTCTATTTTCCATGCCGCACAGGAGGATATAGCTTCTATTGAAGGCTTTGGACAGATAATGGCGCATAGTGTATATGAATTTTTTGGACAACCCAATACGGCTCATTTAATCGGCAGACTTCGTGATGCAGGAGTTAATATGGCTTGTAAAACCAAAGTTGACGATTATCGTTTTAAAGGTAAAGTTTTTGTCTTAACGGGAACTCTTCCTACGCTTACAAGGTCACAGGCGACCGAGATTATAGAAAAGTTCGGCGGAAAAGTTTCGGGCAGTGTTTCAAAAAAGACAGATTATGTTTTGGCAGGGGAGGATGCAGGAAGCAAACTTTTAAAAGCACAGAAATTAGGAGTTGAAATTATTTCGGAAGACGATTTTAATTCGATGATATAAGGGTTTTCAACGTAAAATACTTCGCAGATTATTTCTGCGAAGTATTTTTTTGTTCTAAGAGCGTTAAGTTGTCCATATTATGTTATTAAAAGGGAGGACAAGTAAATGGGCAATTTAGTAGAGTCAAAATTTGATGTTGCAATTAGAGCAGTTTGCGAAAAATTTTATCAACATTTAATTAATTTACCGCTTGATGTAAAAAAACAAGTACAGGAAATCCGCTTTCGCATTAATAAGCCTGTAACGGTTTGCTGTATTAATGGAATATATTTTTTAAATGAAAACGGCAGACTTGATTGCCGGCCGGATATCAACTCTATGATTGTAACTAAAAACGATATGGATACATGTTTTAGAAATATATGTAATTTTTCTATTTACAGCCATCAAAATGAGATAAAGAACGGCTATGTTACGTTAAGCGGAGGACATAGAGTTGGAATTTGCGGAACGGCGGTGTTTCAAAATGATAAAATAAGCTCAATCAGAGACATATCATCAATTAATATCAGAATTTCGCGTGAAATCGAAGGTGCTGCAAATGAGATTTTTAAATTATTAAAAAAAGATATAAAATCAGGTCTGCTCCTTGTGGGCTCACCGGCAAGCGGTAAAACAACAATGCTTCGTGATATAGCACGCCAAATTTCAAGCGGAACATTGGGGGACATAAAAAAAGTTGCTGTAGTAGACGAACGTGGAGAGCTTGCGGGTACATGCTTGGGTGTACCTCAAAATGATTTGGGATATTGTACAGACGTCCTTGACGGCTACCCTAAAGCAGAAGGAATTATGCAGGCTGTCCGAAGTCTTTCTCCTGATTATGTGATTTGTGATGAACTTGGGGGCTACGATGAAGTTTATGCAGTAGAGCAGTGCTTAAATGCAGGTGTAAGCATGATTTCAACTATACATGCAGGCAGTGTAAATGAGTTACTAATGAAAAAGCAGGCAGTTAGTTTACTTAAAACTAGAGCATTTGGATTCGTAGCTTTGCTAAACGGTCATGCTCAGCCGGGTAAATTAATGGGAATTTTTAAGGCGGGTGATTTACTTGCTAAAATTCGCGGGGATTCTGATTCTGATTGCCGCAGGGACACTTGCGGGATATATGGAGTCGCATAAGCTTGCGGTACGGGTACAACAGCTTGAAGCGTTTTTACAATTTATTTGTATTGCAGAAACAGAAATAAGATTTTCTGCTATCCCTGTTGAACAAATTGTGCAAAGACACGGTACTGAATTAAAATTTTTGCAGACATGTGCAGACGACTGTGAAAGCGGCGTGGACTTTTTTACTGCGTGGCAGAACAGCATAAAATTTTGTGCTAAAAATGAAGGATTCAGCGAAAGCGATTTAGGATTGCTAAAAAGATTTGGAATGGGCTTTGGAGCAAGCGATACTGAAGGCCAAATCTCACACTGCAAACTATACTATCAATTAATACTTAACAGCCTTAAAGGTGCAAGAGAAGACAAAACAAAAAAAGCAAAATTATACCAAATGTTTGGTGTATTTTCCGGAATGGCTGCGGCGTTCCTGTTATGTTAAAAATGGAGGAATTGAAATGGATGTGGATTTAATTTTTAAGATTGCCGCAATAGGTATAATTGTTGCGGTATTAAACCAATTGCTTATCAGATCCGGCCGCGAAGATCAGGCAATGATGACTACTATTGCTGGGTTAATTGTTGTTTTAATGATGATAATTGAGCAAATAGATTTGCTGTTTAAATCGATTAAATCCATATTTGGGTTATAAAGCTATGAATATAGTTGCAATAGCCGGAATATCAATCGTATCCGCAATTATTGCGGTTATGATGAAAAAATACAATCACGAATATTCCGTTATAATCAGTATTTGTGCAGGAGTATTAATTCTCTTTGAGATACTTAAAAACATATCTCCTGCAATAAAACAAATTAATACACTTCTATCGTCA
>DHNU01000035.1:2689-5919 GCA_002407645.1 Ruminococcaceae bacterium UBA5408 | reverse complement strand
GTTCCAAACATTTTGAACATCATCGTTATCTTCAAGAGAATCAAGAAGGTGCTGCATCTTATTAATCGATTCCTCATCGGTTAATGTTGTATAGGAATTCGGCACCATTTCCACTTCAGCTGAAACAAAACTGTATCCTTTGCTTTCAAGGTCACCGCGTACACCGCTGAAATCTTCAGGCTCTGTATAAATTTCAAACACATCGTCGTCCGCTTGAAAATCAGATGCACCCGCTTCAAGGCAATCTTCCATTACTTTATCTTCTTCAAGCTCTTCTCTTTCGATGACAATAACACCTTTTGCTTCAAACATAAAGGAAACGCATCCGCTTGTACCGAGATTGCCGCCGAACTTGTCAAAATAATGGCGAACATCAGCTGCAGTGCGGTTTCGGTTATCAGTTAAAGCTTCTACTATAACCGCAACTCCGTTGGGACCGTATCCTTCGTATGTAATATTTTCATACTTGGTTTCGTCACCGTCACCGGCCGCTTTTTTAATAATACGTTCTATATTGTCATTCGGTACGTTAGCCGCTTTTGCTTTAGCTATACAATCTTTTAATTTGGAGTTGGAATTAGGATCCGGTCCGCCGCCTTCTTTAACGGCCACCGAAAGCTCACGACCTATTTTTGTAAAGACTTTGGCTTTAGCCCCGTCTGTTTTTTCTTTTTTTCTTTTAATATTATTCCATTTTGAATGGCCTGACATAAATTTATCCTCCCAAATAATATTGCTGCATTTTATAATATCACAATTAAGATTGTATAGCAAGGTTTTGGGGAAACGGACACTGACAAAACAATGTAATTGTGGGGTAATCTATGCTTATTTACTAAATAAGCATTCTGTCATCACAGTATCTGCATTCCAACATATCGCCGCATTCTTTAAATAAATTCGGTAGATATTTCTCTGTTTGCGTAATACATTTTGGGTTGTTACATTTTGCTGCATGTGTGGAATAGGGCATTTTATGAGGTTTAATTGTATGGGAATTTTGGAGCGTTGTTAAAATAAGAGCCATTCTTGCATACATTCCATATACAGTCTGGTCAAAATACTTTGCGCGTTCATCACTATCAATATCAAGTGCAATTTCATCAACACGCGGAAGGGGATGAAGAATTTTCATATCTTTTTTTGCCAAACTGAGTTTTTCCGAATCAAGTACAAATATTCCTTTTTGTTCCTCATATTGTTTTTGCGTAGCAAAGCGTTCCATTTGTATTCTCGTCATATAAAGTACATCCAATGACTTTATGGCATCCGTTAAATTATTTATTTCTGTATACTTGCAGTTTGCCGCATCCATCACATCTTTGACATACTGCGGAAGAGCCAATTCAGGGGTAGAGATAAGAACAAATGAATTTCCCTCGTACCGTGTCATCGTTTTAATAAGCGAATGTACTGTACGTCCATATTTTAAATCGCCGCATAAACCAATGCACAAATGATCGAGGTGTCCCTTTTCATTATAAAGAGTTACTAAATCCGTGAGAGTTTGGGTCGGATGAAGATGTCCGCCGTCGCCTGCATTAATAATAGGAACTTTAGAAAAAAAAGTTGCCGCAGTAGCAGCGCCCTCCATAGGATTACGCATAACAATTAAATCGGTATAACCGCTCACAACAGTTATAGTATCTTTTAAACTTTCACCTTTTGAAACGGAAGTGTTTTGCGGATTGTCAAATCCCACAACCTCGCCGCCTAATCGGTACATAGCGGTTTGGAAGGACATTTTGGTCCTTGTAGAGGGTTCGTAGAAAAGTGTAGCCATAACTTTTCCCCTGCAGGACTCCCTAAACGCCCAAGGATTTTCACGTATTTTATTAGCAGTTGTTATTAATTCATCAATTTCTGAAACTGATAATTCATCCAAATCTATAAGATTGTTTAAATGCAATCAAATCACCCCTAAAATTATTTTACCTATCGGTACTATAATTTTAACATTTTGCAATATTAATAACAATAAATAATCTATTAATTTTGTAGATTTTCACATTTCAAAAACATGCGCAGGAGAAATTTAGACATTCTACATGATATTTAACGTAAATACAAGGTAAATGCAAAGATGCGTCATTTTCATCGCTTGACAATCAAAATACAGGTAAAGTATAATAGGTTATTATGTTAATAAATAATATTATAATAAATTTAATTTAGAAACGGTGACTGCTTTATGAAAGTGGGTCTTGATGTAGGTTCAACTACCATAAAATGTGTAGTTATGAGCGACAAAAATCAATTATTGTATAAATCTTATGAAAGACATTTTTCTCAGATAACGCAAAAAATGTCAGAGCTCCTTAATAATATTAAGAATAATATTATTAAGGATAATAAGGTAATGCTAACTGTATCCGGTTCTGCGGGAATGGGTATTTCTCAAGCCTGCAGCCTTCCGTTTATTCAAGAGGTTTACTCAACCAGAGTTGCGGTAGGTAAGCTTATTCCGAATACAGATGTCGTAATTGAACTCGGCGGAGAAGATGCTAAAATTTTGTTCTTATCCGGCGGTACCGAAGTACGCATGAATGGATCCTGTGCAGGCGGAACAGGTGCATTTATTGACCAAATGGCAACTTTATTAGACCTTCCGCTTGATGAAATGGATAAGCTCGCCGAAAATTACGAAAAAGTATATACAATTGCTTCGCGCTGTGGCGTGTTTGCAAAATCCGATGTTCAACCTCTTTTAAACCAAGGAGCAAGAAAGAGCGATATATCAAAGAGCATCTTCACTGCCGTTGCAAACCAAACAATTGCCGGACTTGCTCAAGGCAGACAAATTTCAGGAAATATTTTATACCTTGGCGGTCCTTTAACTTTTCTTTCACAGCTTAGGGCAAGTTTTGATGAATTATTACATACAAACGGAACTTGTCCGGAAAATTCTCTTTATTTTGTTGCAATTGGAGCAGCGCTCAGCAGTGATACTCAAATTGATATTGACACCGCGCTTAAAAATATTGAAGCTTACTCAAATACTTCCAACTTTCTTTCAATTCCCGCTCTATTCAAAAATGAAGCGGAATATGAAGAATTTAAAGTAAGGCATTCTAAATGCAAAGCCCCCCGTGGAGAAATCGAAACCTACCGCGGTGATGCTTACGTTGGGATTGATGCCGGTTCAACCACTGTAAAAGCTGTGCTTTTGGGTAAGAACGACGAGGTTCTAAATTCAATATACAAAAATAATTCAGGTAATCCCATACCTA
>DHNU01000035.1:2176-2421 GCA_002407645.1 Ruminococcaceae bacterium UBA5408 | reverse complement strand
GCAGTAACAGGTTACGGCGAAGAACTTTTAAAAAATGCATTTAATATTGATTTCGGCATAGTCGAAACCGTGGCTCATTTTACCGCAGCAAAATGTTTTCTCCCTAACGTCGATTTCGTTATAGATATCGGCGGTCAGGATATGAAATGCTTTAAAATACATAAAGGTGCAATTGACAACATATTTCTTAACGAAGCCTGTTCCTCCGGGTGCGGCTCATTTTTACAGACTTTTGCAAATACGCT
>DHNU01000035.1:0-1911 GCA_002407645.1 Ruminococcaceae bacterium UBA5408 | reverse complement strand
GATATTTCAGCAGGACTTTCCGTAAGCGTAGTCAAAAATGCAATATATAAAGTTATCCGCGCCGCATCTGCAGAAGAGCTCGGCAGAAACATAGTTGTACAAGGCGGTACATTTTTAAATGATGCTGTACTGCGTGTATTTGAAAAAGAGCTCGGCGTAAATGTTTCACGTCCTGATATTTCCGGATTAATGGGTGCATACGGCGCCGGCATTTATGCAAAAAATAAATCTAACGGCAAAAGTACAATAATTGATAAAGAAGAACTTGAAAACTTTAAACATGAAGTGAAGGTTACTTCTTGCGGACTTTGCAACAATAACTGCAGATTAACGGTTAATATATTCGGCGGAAAGCGCAGATTCATCGGCGGAAACCGCTGTGAAAAACCGGTAACTAAACGTTCTTCGAATGAAGAACTTAATATTTATGCTTTTAAACTTAAAACTCTGCGTTCTTATAAACCGATAAAAGGCACACGCGGTAAAATCGGTATTCCAATGGGACTTAATATGTACGAACTTCTACCGTTTTGGCATGCTTTTTTCTCAACGCTCGGTTTTGAAGTTGTACTTTCACCGCTTTCAAACCGCAAACTTTATATTGAAGGACAACATACCATTCCTTCCGATACGGTATGTTTCCCTGCAAAATTGATGCACGGTCATGTTCAAGCTTTGGTAGACAGCGGAGTAAAGAATATTTTTTATCCCTGCATGTCATATAATTTTGATGAGCACCTTGGTGATAACCACTATAACTGCCCAGTTGTAGCTTATTATCCTGAAGTTATATCGGCAAACATGAGCTGCTTAAAAGACTGCAGATTTATCCATGATTATGTGGGAATTCACCGTAAACATGATTTTCCAATTAAAATGCATGGCATACTAAAAAAATATTTTGACGGCATATCATATTCTGACGTAAAGCGTGCCGCAAAATTAGCCTATAAAGAATACGACAATTACCTTAACAAAGTTCATGAAAAAGGTAATCAAATAATTGCTGAAGCACGAAAGCAGAATAAGCAAATTATTGTTTTGAGCGGAAGGCCGTACCACCTTGACCCTGAAATAAACCACGGAATAGATAAGCTTATCACAAGTCTTGGCGCCGCAATTATTTCAGAAGACGTTTTAAGCTGTAAAGTTAAGCGTTTTGAAACTCATGTTCTCAATCAATGGACATATCATGCAAGGCTGTATGCGGCGGCTAAATATATAGGCGATAAACCTGACATGAATTTAGTACAACTTGTTTCATTCGGTTGTGGCGTTGATGCAATTACCACCGATGAGGTTCGCCGTATTTTGGAAGATGATAATAAGATATATACACAAATCAAGATTGATGAAATAACCAATCTTGGCGCGGTTAAGATAAGACTTCGCAGTCTTTTCGCCGCACTGGAAGACTGAGGTGAAATATTTGACAGAACTTAAATTCAGCAAAAACGGACGCTTACTTTTTACAAAAGAAATGAAAAAAGAATATACCCTTCTTTGTCCGATGATGGCTCCTATTCACTTTAAACTATTTGTCAATGTAATGAACAACTGCGGGTATCATATTGAACTTCTAACAAATGACGGTCCTAATGTAGTGCAGGAAGGTCTTAAATATGTACATAACGATACCTGTTACCCCGCCCTCCTTGTAATCGGTCAGTTTATCGACGCACTGCATTCCGGCAAATACGACCTTGACCGTACAGCGCTTATTATTACTCAAACCGGCGGCGGCTGCCGTGCTTCCAACTATATTCATCTTTTAAGAAAAGCACTTAAAAAAGCAGGGCTTGAAAAGATTCCGGTTGTTTCGCTTAATCTCTCCGGATTAGAAAGAAATCCCGGCTTTAAAGTTACTCTTCCTATGCTTAGAAAATTCATCGCCGCACTTGTTTACGGCGA
>DHNU01000004.1:3568-9581 GCA_002407645.1 Ruminococcaceae bacterium UBA5408 | reverse complement strand
TGTTTCGGCTCTTCCTGTTTTTTCGGTAATGAAATTTCGTCTTTGTTAATATTCTTTTTTTCTTCTTTTATTTTTTCATTTACTTTTGATTTATCATTAATTGATTTTTCAGTTTTTACAGGCTTGGTTTTATTTATCTGTGTTTTTGTAACCGTCCCATGTTCAAGCGCCTCAATACGGCGAATTAATGCCTGAGGCGTTGAATCAAGTTCAGGCGAACACAAACAAATCATTGCCATTTCAAATTCTATGCGGCGGTTACCTCCGCGGTACATTTTTTCCAATGCAGACTGCATTGTATCAAGCGAATGTATTATAACAGACAAATTCATTGAGAGTGCCTGCTTTGTTAGGCTTTCATATTCATCGTCAGATACAGCAATCATGCTTTGCGCATTTTTCATTGTTTTAATAAGCATTAAATTGCGCAAATGCGACGAAAGTTCTTCGCACAGCCTTGCCATATCTTTTGAGGATTTATGAAGTTCATCTATCATTTTTAAGGCAGATGCACAATCGTGATTTTTTATTGAATCAGTTAATGTAAACAAATGCTCCCTGCCGACAAGACCTGCTGTTTCGTTAACAACATTTACAGTTATATTTTTACTTCTGCCAAGGCACTGGTCAAGTAATGAAAGTGCATCTCTAAGAGCGCCATCTGCAAGACGCGCAATTAAAAGTGCAGCCTGCATCTCAATTTCTGCATTTTCTTCATTAGTAACGTAAATAAGTCTATCCGCTATTTCATTTGGCGGAATACGTCTAAAATCAAAACGCTGGCAGCGGGACAATATAGTTGCGGGAAGTTTATGTACTTCCGTTGTAGCAAGAATAAAAATCACATGTGCCGGTGGTTCTTCCAACGTTTTTAAAAGAGCATTAAACGCGCCCTGCGACAACATATGAACTTCGTCTATTATATAAACTCTGTATTTTGCGGATGCAGGCGTAAAATTAGCTTCTTCGCGTAAAGAACGTATATTGTCAACACCGTTGTTGCTTGCGGCATCTATTTCGACTATATCCATCACCGAGCCGTTTTCAACTCCGCGGCAGATTTCACATTCGCCGCATGGGTCGCCTTCAACCGGATTTAGACAGTTAACGGCTTTAGCCAAAATTTTTGCACATGTAGTTTTCCCTGTTCCCCTTGAACCTGTAAATAAATACGCATGGGCGATACGTCCTGACATCAGTTCGTTTTTCAGAGTAACGGTAACCTGCGGCTGACCGACAACATCGGAAAACACCTTAGGTCTCCATTTTCTGTATAAAACCTGATACATGCGAACACCACCCTTAGACAAATTGAAAGCAAGACAGACCGTTATATACGGTTTATCATGCATTAGGATATGCAGACGAACAGACCGCCTGTATCGCACGGGGATATCCGCTTAATGCTGCTCGGTTCCCCGCCTGACATGATTCACGGAGCCCCGCCGCACAGAGCCCATCCGCCTGCATATCCTACTGCACGCATCTCTGCCTTGCTTTACAAATACCAACTAAGATATTATAAACTATTTTACATTAAAATTCAAGGTTAAATTCAAAAAGAGCCGAGTATTCCTTATCAGGAACACCGACTCTCTTTTTTATTTATGTTTTAAAAACTAAAGAATGACTTCGCCGTCAACAGTTCCCGGAAGACCTGCCGCGTTAGCTTCATCGGTATCAATATGAACTGCAAGACCTGCTGTTTTGCTTACTCGAGCGATAACATCACCGAAAATCAAAGCGCGGTCGTTGTAATCAAGTTTAATCTGGATATTCTGACCGTCGACAACACCATATTCAATTGCCTGTGCAGGTGTAAAGTGAGCATGGCGCTTTGCAACAATAACACCGTGGTCAATTGTAATTTCGCCCTTGGGTCCGATTACCTTACAGCCGGGTGTTCCCTCCAAATCCGATGACATTCTTGTCGGAGCATCAATGCCGATTGAACGTGCATCGGTTCTTGAAAGCTCAACCTGTGTTTCGGGACGAACAGGTCCGAGAATGGACATTTTCATGGATTTCTTTGATCCCACAACTTCAACTTTTTCGACGCAAGCAAACTGGCCAACCTGTGATAAATCCTTTTTCGGTGTCAGCTTATAGCCTTTACCAAACAGGGTATCCAAGTCCTCCTGTGTAAGATGGATGTGACGAGCTGACGTTTCTACCATTATTTTCAATATAAACATCTCCTATATTTTTCTATATAAATTTATTATTATAGTCACTTGATTATTGTACCTCAAAATATAAAAAATTACAACAAGATAGGACATTTTATTGTTTACCAACCACATACTATGATATAATAATTTATAGCAAATTGAAAGGTGGATTTTAATTGTTTGATAATTGGGAAGAACTGAAATCAGCTTGTCTGAATTGTAATAAATGTGAGCTTTGCAAAGGCCGTACCAATCTTGTTTTCGGAATTGGAAATGAAAATTCTAAAGTTATGTTTATCGGTGAAGGTCCCGGGGAAAATGAAGATTTGCAAGGTGAACCGTTTGTTGGAAGAAGCGGTCAGCTGCTCGATAAAATGCTTGCCGCTGTGGATTTGGACAGGCACACTAATATTTACATAGCCAATATTGTAAAATGCAGGCCACCGAAAAACCGTGACCCGCTGCCCGAAGAACAGGATATTTGCATAAACTGGCTTCGTAATCAAGTTAAGCTTATAGAACCTAAAATAATTGTTTGTTTAGGAAGAATTGCCGCAATGAAGCTCATTAAACCTGATATGAAAATAACAAAAGAACATGGTATTTTCTTTGAAAAGAGCGGTGTTTTAATGATGGCTACCCTGCACCCCGCTGCACTGCTCCGCAACCCTAACAACAAACCCGGTGCATTTGATAATTTTATTAAACTTCGTGATAAAATGAAAGAACTTGGATTGTAAAAAATCATATTTTTAAGGGTGACATCAGTTTTTTATTGATGTCACCCTTAGTTATTATGCTCGTCAGCTTATGCTAAAGATTTAAAATAACATTCATAGAAAAAGTGCGATATATCATATAAAATTAAAATGGCATTGAAAACACATCGAGAAATTTCTTAGAAAGCACATCGTATTCATTGTTTCTTAGAATATATTCTTTGCCGCGCTGTCCGATTTTTGTAAGTTCTTCTTTGGAAAGAGAAGAAAGTTTTATTGCCGCTTCTGCAATAGCAGAACTGTCCTCCGGTGGTATTGAAATACCGCAGTCAGCATCTGCAACCATATCATTCCCAGCTTCAATAGCGAAAATTACCGGCTTTGCCGCCATCATATAATCCATTAATTTATTGGGACTTACTCCGAAACGGAAAAGCGGCTGACGCTGTAAGCCGACATAGAGTGCATCCATTTGGCTTAAGAGTTCGGGAACTTGTCCGCGTTTTACCGGTTCAAGAAGTTCGACCGTATCCCCTAAATTCATATCAATTACTTTTTGAACAAGGCGTTCTCTTTCCGGGCCGGGGCCGATTAAAAGAAGTTTAATCTTCTTGTCACGCAGTTTTTCTCCTGCCTCAACAAAGCTGTCAAGTGCATTGGCAATACCATGAGCACCGGTATATCCGATTAAGAAATAGCCTTCATCGTGGTACTTTTTAAGCTTATCAAAATAAACAGGCGGGTCTGACATAGGTTTTTCCCAATCCGCTTTTACGATACCGTTTGGAATACAAACAAACTTTTCAGGTTTCAGTCCGTGTTCAACCATATGCTCCTTTGAACAGGGCAAAAGAGAAACAACATAATCACTGTGTTTATAACAATAATTTTCCGCCGACTGCATCATCATAATATACGGGTGATGCGGATTCATACCGCCGAGTTCAATTGGACTGAGCGGCCAAAGGTCATGTACTTCGTAAATAAGCATTGCTCCGTATTTTTTTGCAATTTTATGTGCCGGGTAAATATCCAGCGGATATGTCGAGGATGCTATTACTGCGTTAGGCTTTCCTTCTGCGGCTATTTCATCTTTATATTTATAAAGTCCGCAGATAAACGAAAGCATATTTTTTATTCGTCCTACACCATTGCCATGGTATTCGTTGCCCTCAATCCAAAAATAGCGAATCCCGTCAATATTCTGCTCCATTGTTTTCTTACCCTGCATATCGGGATTTTTAGTACGCAGATGGGAATAAGAACTTGCGACAATCGTTACTTTGTTGCCGGCTTCTGCCCAACGTTTAGCCATAAAATACGGTCTAAACTCCATTCCGTGAATATTTGAACCGGCATAATGATTGATATAAATGATATTCATAAACTACCCCTTGCTGTTAAGAATATATCTTTAAAACTCTCGCGCCAAAGCGGAAGCAATTTTTTCAGAAGCTTTTCCGTCGCCGAACGGCATTTTTTTCCTTGCTGATTCATCTACAATCGTATGCATTGACTTAGTGAAAATATCTTCCGTTGTTAACTTCGCGAGTACATTCCAATTACCTTCAAGTGTTTCCACCCATTCGGTTTCTTTTCTTAAAGTAATACATGGTACTTTCATAAACCATGCCTCTTTTTGAAGTCCGCCCGAATCGGTCAGAACCTGACAAGCATTTGAAGTTAAAAGCAGCATTTCAAGATAACCGACAGGGTCAATCAGTTTAATGTTTTTAAAGCCGCATTTCTTAATTGCCTCTTCCGCAAGCGGCCTTGTCCTCGGATGAATAGGCAGTACCACAAGTTGCGGAAGCTTTTCAAATGCTTTAAAAATTCTGATAATTGCATCTAATCCGCCGTCAGTTGTTTCCGCCCTGTGAATTGTTGCAAGGCGATAATTTTTAGGCCTAATTTTAAGCTGTTCAAATATAGCGGTTTTTTGCGGATTATTTTGAGCCACTTTTAAAAAGTGAAGAACGGAATCAAGCATTACGTCGCCGCTTATGCTTACTCCATCTATTATGCCCTCTTTTTTAAGGTTATCTTTCGCCGTTGCTGTCGGGCAGAAAAGCCACTTCGAAATGTGGTCGGTCAATACTCTGTTTTGTTCTTCAGGCATACGCATATTGTATGAACGAAGTCCTGCCTCGATATGCGCCACCTGAATATGGAGTTTAGATGCCGCCAAAGCCCCGGCAAGGGTTGAATTTGTATCCCCGTAAACAAGCATAACATCAGGCTTTTCTTCAAGCAGTACGTCTTCTATTTTCATAAGCATTTCGCCCGTTTGGTGTCCGTGTGAACCGGAACCCACTCCCAAATTATAAGAGGGCTTCGGTATTGAAAGTTCCTCAAAAAACACATCGGACATATTGTGGTCGTAATGCTGACCTGTATGGACAATAACCTCTGTACAAAGAGGTTTTAAAGCCGCAGAAACAACAGATGCTTTAATAAACTGAGGTCTTGCGCCTACTACTGTTACTATCTTCATCATATTACCTCGAATTAATTATAGCGGACATCAGAATCACTCATATCGAGTGTTGAGAAGCTCAAGTCGTCAAATTTAACAGGCTGACCTGTTTTTTGTGATTTATAAGCCGCAAGAATTATCTTCATGGCTTTTATTGCTTCCGTACCGCTGACAAGCGGGTCGGTATGTGTATTTACAGCATTAATATAGTTTGCGTAAAGCAAATTGTGTCCGCTTCCGTAAACATCTTTCGGGTCTGTTCCCGCCAAAGCTTCAACGGATTTGTCCTGTTCTGCCGATTCTTTAAAGTTCCAAGTTTCAACACGGTTAACTGCAAGTCCGCCGATAACTGCCGCGCCGTTTTCTCCGAATATAGACAGAGTTTCCTCAAGATTTTTAGGATATACGCACGCTGTGCCTTCAACCATTCCGATTGCTCCGTTTTTAAACCGGATTAATATTGCGCCGAAATCTTCCGCCTGTATGTCGCGAAGGAAGTTTCCTGTCATTGCCATTACTGTTTCGGGTTCTCCGCCTAAACTCCACTGAAGAAGATCAATATTGTGTATGCACTGGTTCATCAGTGTACCGCCGTCCTGTGCCCAAGTACCGCGCCACGGAGCCTGCTCATAATACTGCATTCCGCG
>DHNU01000004.1:1681-3292 GCA_002407645.1 Ruminococcaceae bacterium UBA5408 | reverse complement strand
CCCTGTTTTTTAGCTTCACTAATCATTTTTTCAGCGTCTGCAGTGCTTAATGCCATTGGTTTTTCTATTAATACACTTTTACCTTTGCTTATGCAGTAAAGAGCGATTTCTGCATGATATCCGCTTTCTGTTGCGATTGAACAGCAGTCGATTTCCTGCTCTTTGAGTGCTTTTTTATAGTCAGCATATATAGCAGGTTTTTTCCCTGTTGCTTCAAAATAATCATTAGCCTTTTTTTCTGCTTTTTCCAAAATCGGGTCGCAAACTGCGACTAATTCCATAGTTTCTTTATTTGCTATAGCGGCCGCTACATGGTTTTTTGAAATTCTGCCGCAGCCTATAAGAGCAAAATGAAGCTTTTTCATAATTAATCTCCTTTATTATTTTGTTCTTTCCGAAAATTTGTATAATAACCGTTAATAATAATATATCATAAAAAGTTCTCAACGCAAAATTCCCCCGTTACTTACCGAAACGGGGGAAAATAAAATTATAGCAGTTCAATGTTTGAACGATTCTTAACATCTTTCATTGCGTTTCTGGTATCGAAAACTTCTTTGGAAAGCTTTTGAATTTTATCATAATCAAAGCATGAATGTGCTGTACAGATAACAACAATATCAGCATTTTTAAGCATATCGTCAGTAAGCTTTTCAGCACCTTTATGAATTTTCCCCTTGTGCTTATATTCAGAAATGTACGGATCATAGAAAGTTGTATCCGCACCCTGTTTAATTAGGTGGTCAATTACATTAAGTGCCGGGCTTTCACGGTAGTCATCAATATCGGATTTATAAGCAACGCCCAAAACAAGAACCTTTGCGCCGTTCATAGCTGTTTTATTGCGGTTTAAAACTTTCATTGCTCTGTCGACAACATATTCCGGCATTCCTGTATTAATTTCTCCGGATGTTTCGATTAAGCGGGTGTGATAATCAAATTCACGTGCTTTCCAAGTAAGGTAGAATGGGTCAAGCGGAATGCAGTGACCGCCGAGTCCCGGGCCCGGATAGAATGCTTGGAAACCGTAAGGTTTAGTTTTTGCAGCTTCGATAACTTCCCAAACATTTATACCCATTCTATTACAGATAATAGCCATTTCATTTGCCAAACCTATGTTTATATTACGGTAGGTATTTTCAAGAAGTTTTTCCATTTCGGCAACAGCCGGTGAAGAAACTTCATATACTCCGCCCTCAAGAACATTGCGGTAAAGGGTAGCCGCTACTTGAGTTCCGTCTTCTCCAATACCACCGACAACTTTGGGGGTATTCTTTGTTTTGTATTGTTTATTGCCCGGGTCTACACGTTCGGGAGAAAATGCGAGGTAGAAATCTTCGCCGCATTTTAAGCCGCTTTCTTCAAGAATTGGCTTTAAAAGTTCCTCTGTTGTACCGGGATATGTTGTTGATTCAAGTATAACTACCATTCCTTTGTGCAAATATTTTGCAACGGATTCGGTAGAACCTTTTACATAGCTGATATCCGGCTGTTGATATTCATCAAGGGGTGTTGGAACAGCTATTGCAACTGCGTCAACTCCTTTAATAAACGAAAAATCACTTGTAGCGGAAAATGTGCCTTTCTCAACTACTTTTTTAAGAGTATCGC
>DHNU01000004.1:0-1457 GCA_002407645.1 Ruminococcaceae bacterium UBA5408 | reverse complement strand
TGGACATCAAAACCGATTGTTTTGTAACCTGCTTTTGCAAATTCAACAGCAAGCGGAAGTCCGACATAACCGAGTCCGACGATACCAACAACAGCAGATTTGTCCTGAATTTTATTTAAGAGTTCCGTTTTCACGTTTGACATATAAATTCTCCTTAAATTCATTAGATATTTTGCATTGTTTTGCCAATATAATTTATAACATCTTCTGTGATATAGCCATGCATAGGCAGGCTGAATACTGTTTTACTGAGCTTTTCGCTCACAGGGAAATCGCCCTCTTGATATCCAAGCGGTTTATAAACTTTTTGCAGATGGAGCGGCATCGGATAGTAAATCATAGACGGCACTCCCGCCGCTTTTAATGTATCCATAATTTTGCTCCTCTGCTCTTCACTTTCTGCTTTAAGAGTATAATATCCAAAGCTTGAAAAATATCCGTCCTTTATAAACGGTATTTCAAATTTATCCTTTAAAAGGCTTGCATATAAGCCCGCCGCCCAATTGCGATGCTGTGTTTCCTTATCAAACTCATGAAGTTTAGGAAGAAGTATCGCAGCTTGAAGCGTATCGAGTCTTGCGTTTAAGCCGATACGTACATTTTCATATTTGAATGCTCCTTTTCCGTGAACACGGATTGAAAGAAGCAGTTTATACATTTCTTCGTCATCTGTAAAGACAGCGCCGCCGTCACCGTAACATCCGAGTGCTTTTGCGGGAAAAAAGCTTGTTGCGGAAACATCACCGAAACTGCAAGCCATTCTGCTGCCTATTTTGCCGCCAAATCCCTGTGCCGCGTCTTCCATAAGCATTAATCCGTTTTCTTTACAAATCTTTTCAATTTCAATAAAATCCGCCGGCTGACCGAATAAATCAACCGCTATAGCCGCTTTAGGAATTAATTTCCCCTCATTTTTAACTTTTTCAATCTGCTTTAAAAGTGATTTGGGGTTCATATTAAATGTATCTTCCTCAACATCACAGAAAACAGGTGTCGCACCCAACAAACTTACTACTTCAGCCGTAGCAAAAAAAGTGAATGCAGGAACAAATACAGCATCTCCCGTACCAATTCCTTTTGCCATAAGCGGCATTAAAAGAGAATCTGTTCCGTTGCTTGTGCTTACACAATATTTGCGTCCAGTATAGTCGCAAAGCTCTTTTTCAAGCTGTACTGTCTGCTCACCGGAAATAAAATGGCAGCCGCTTATTACATCGGCAATTCCCTTATCAATTTCTTTTTTTAAATGGCGGTATTGCGCATTAAGGTCGTTAAACGCTATCTTTTCCATTATTTTGTTTCCTCCTGTAGACCGTTTTCAGCCTGCACATATCTTCTGCCGCATTTTGGGCAAATTAAGTTATCGTCGAGTTTTTCTCCGCACTCACACGCCCATCCGTGCTGGCGCGCGGGTGTACCCATCATTATAGCATAATCGGGTACATCTTTTGTTACAA
>DHNU01000017.1:4643-23018 GCA_002407645.1 Ruminococcaceae bacterium UBA5408 | reverse complement strand
GCAACAGATGAACAAATTGCAGACTTCAAAGCGTTTGTTGAAGAAAATGGCTATATGTTTTTCCCAATTATGGCGGCAATCCGATATCAAGTTGACCCGCTTCTTAATAAAATTAACGAGATGCTCAGTAAACTTCCGCCTGTAAAACAATATGAGCCTCAGCCGTTGCCTGAAATTTCTAATGAAGAGGCAGATCATAATAAGGTTGAAGTAAAAAATAACAACGGTGTCTATGTTGTTGAGGGTGAATGGCTTATACAGGTTATCAATTCCGTTAACTTTGATGATTATGAATCTATACAGTATTTTCAGCGTGTACTTATTAAAACCGGTGTTATTGATGCCTTGCGGCAAGCAGGCTGTCAAGAGGGGGACACAGTCAGCATCTATGATATTGAATTCGATTTTATGGAATAAAATGCGTACAAACATTTAATTTATTGAGAAATTGGGAGTGCTTTTTTTGGAACGCTTATATAATGCAGACTGTAACCCTAAACTTTTAAGTCCGCTGACACTTGCCTTTATAGGTGACGGTGTTTTTGAAATTTTTGTGCGTGAACGACTTGTATGCAAAGGAAATTGTCCCGTAAAATCTCTTCATAAAAACTCTATTTCACAGGTTTGCTGTCAGGCACAGGCGGAAGCTTCTAAAAAGTTTCTGCCGATTTTGACAGAAGAAGAGCTTGAAGTTTTTAAGCGTGGACGCAATGCCCACACAAACCATATCCCCAAAAATGCAAATGTAGCTGATTACCATACTGCTACAGCATTTGAGGCGCTTTTTGGATATCTTTATCTTTCGGGAAATATTGAAAGACTTAGGGAACTTTTTAATATTGTATGTGATGATTTTTAACATAACCCTTATTTAGTTTGGAGATGCCGTCATGTTTTCAAATATCGGTCAAAAAAAATCAATCGGTTTTATAAAGGACATTTCATTATTTGTAATAGGCAGTATAATATTTGCTTTATCGGTTAATGTGTTTACTGCACCTAATAATATTGCCCCCGGCGGAATGACCGGCATATCTACAATGATAAACTATGTATTAGGACTGCCGATTGGTATGACGGGATTAGTTTTAAACTTGCCTATTTTTATTTGGGCTATTGTGTCAATAGGCTATAAGCTTGTGGGGAAGACTATTTTCGCTACAGTTATCATGTCTATTGCGATTGATTTGTTTGGAAAAATTCTTCCTGCATATACAGGTGAGAAAATGCTTGCGGCTATATTCGGTGGAATTCTTGAAGGAATCGGACTTTCATTGGTGTTTATGGGTGGAGGTACAACCGGCGGAACTGATTTGGTAGCAATGATTCTAAGAAAAAAGTTTCGCCATTTATCAATGGGTAAAATTATGATGGGAATAGATTTAGCTATAATAGTTACTTCTGCACTTATTTACAGCAGTATTGAAAGTGCTCTTTATGCAGTTATTGCAATTTTTGTTTCCACAAGATTAATTGATGCTATACTTTATGGAGTGGATACAGGTACAGGAAAGTTACTATTTATCATTTCAGAAAAAAGCGATGAGATAGCTCAAGATATATTAAACGATATGGAACGCGGAGTTACAGTTTTGAAGTCCCGTGGAGCTTACAGCGGCAAGGACGGAAATGTACTTCTCTGTGCAGTAAGCCGTTATGAAGTTGTTAAAATTAAAGACATTATACGTTTTCATGATAAAGAAGCATTTATTATTATTGGTGATGCAGGAGAAATTTCCGGAGAAGGTTTCCAAAGGATTAAATCCGACGATAAAACTCTTAAAGAATTACTAAAAAACGTAAAAAACAAATGAAAACAGGCGGTCTTGTACATCATATACAATACCGCCTGTTTTCAGCTATAAATATTTCAGTAAAATTATCTGCAATTGTTGGAGTTACTGTTCTGAGTGGATTGTGTTGATTCGTTGTCTTTCGAGTTTGATGCATTGTTGTAATTTTTAGAGTTGTTTGAGCGTTGTGTAGCATTCTCGGAGTTCTGTTGATTGTAGTTCTGCTGGTTGTAATTCTGCTGTTTGTTATTTTGTTTATCCAAAATATTCACCCCCTTTTGTACCTATTATTAGTAAATTAACGTGAAATATACCATTTATTTCAGGAGCTAAAAATATAAATAATTTACCTCAACAGTATAAAATTAGAATGAAAAATATTTTAAATGATGACTATGAAGAATTTTTAAAGTGCTGCAGTAAGCGTTGTTATTGAGTAATTAGGCTAAACAAATTAAAATGTAACGTTAAAACCGCTTGAGTTTAATATTACACCGTCTACGTTTTTGCTCTTACCTTATTATGTACTTGAAAGTATAGAAAAAATCAATTATTGACCATTTCATAACGTTGATGAAAGATATTTTGTCTCTCTAATGCCAATAAATCCCAAACATAACAAATATACTGTGACTTATTTAATTAAAAATGGCACTGCAACGAAACCACAAAGAAACTTCTTGAGAAAAAATTGGAACGGACAGGAATTTAGAAGAGTTTACAGTAGTTTTTGTTAATGGAGTGATGACGGGTTTGAAAAATGTTCAATTGGAAGATAAAAAAACAAATACCCAAAAGGATTTAAAAACAAAGGCTGAATCACAATTTTCCTATGAAAACACTTTAAGAAGTTAAAGCTTGAAGTCGCTTAAAAACAATGATATAATAATCGTTAATCAATTTGAAAGAAGGCAAAAAAATGCAGGAAATCAGAGTTGAATTGACAAAAAACCCAAAACAGAAACCTACAGACAACAGCAGACTTGGGTTTGGTACAATTTTTACTGATCATATGTTTGTTATGAACTATGATGAGGGCGAGGGTTGGCACGACGCCAAAATTATCCCGTTTGGTCCTATTGAACTATCCCCTGCCGCAATGTGCCTGCATTACGGCCAATCAGTTTTTGAAGGAATGAAAGCTTACCGTGCTGTAGACGGTAGAATTTTACTTTTTAGACCTGACAAAAATATGGCACGTCTAAATTCATCCAATGACCGTCTTTGTATTCCGCTTATTGATGAGGAATTCAGCAAAAAAGCAATTGAAAAGTTAGTTTGTATTGAAAAAGATTGGATTCCATCGGGGGAAGGAACTTCATTATATATTCGCCCATTTATAATCGGTATTGACCCTCACATTGGGGTTCACCCGGCAAATCATTTGCTGTTTATTGTTCTCTGTTCACCTGTTGGTGCATATTATCCTGAAGGCCTTGATCCGGTAAAGATTTACGTTGAAAAAAATTATGTTCGTGCCGTTAAAGGCGGAATGGGTTACACAAAGACCGCAGGAAACTATGCTGCTTCTTTAAAGGCTCAAGACGAGGCAGAAAAACAAAATTATACACAAGTTTTATGGCTTGATGGTATTGAACGTAAATATATTGAAGAAGTGGGGACTATGAACGTATTTTTTGTTATCGGTAATGAAGTTGTAACACCTGCTTTACAGGGTTCGATTCTTCCCGGAATTACCCGAATGTCCTCAATTGAACTTATGAAGTCGTGGGGAATGGACGTGGTTGAACGTAAAATTTCTATCGATGAGCTTGCTAAGGCTGCAAAAGAAGGTAAACTTAAAGAAGCTTTCGGTACAGGAACCGCGGCGGTAATTTCACCTATTGGTCAATTAAAATGGGGCGAGGACATTATGCAGATTAATAATGGAGAAATCGGACCTGTTTCTCAGCGACTTTACGATACACTCACAGGCATTCAGTGGGGCAAAGTTAAAGATGAATTTGGCTGGACGGTTGAAGTAAAGTAATATACATAAATTAAATTATTTATGCGGCAGCATTTGCTGCCGCATTTTTAAGGGGTTTAGGAGTATTTATGAGAGAACTTTCTTTTACAGTCCCAATTGAATATAACGGTATTACTGTTAAGAGCTTTTTAAGAAATTATTGTAAGGTGTCTTCAAGGCTTATGATAAAACTTAAACGTGAACCGATGGGTATAACCAATAACGGGGTGCACACCATTGTTACGGATATGCTGGCTGCGGGTGATGTTATTAAACTTTGCATACCCCAAGATGAAAAAATGATAGAACCTGTAAATTTACCACTAAACGTTCTTTATGAGGACAGAGATGTTCTTATTATTGACAAACCTGCGGACATGCCTATGTATCCTGCGCCGAGACATGACTGCGACAGCTTGGCAAATGCGGTTTCGGCGTATTATCAAAACAATAATGAAAAAATATCCTTCAGACCGGTGTACCGCTTGGATAAAGATACAACGGGAATTGTGGTTATTGCAAAAAATTCTTACAGTGCGGCTCGGCTTTCAGGAAAAATTGATAAAGAATATATAGCTATATGCGAGGGAAAATTAAACGGAAGCGGCATTTTCTGCGACCCAATAGGATTGAAACAAGGGCATTGTATTCAGCGTGAAGTAACAAAAAGCGGCGAAAAGGCAATAACCAATTGGAAAGTAATTTCAAACAGTGAAAATCATTCTTTAGTTTACATTAAACTTGAAACCGGAAGAACACATCAAATAAGAGTGCATTTTTCCCATTACAATCATCCGCTTGCAGGTGACGATATGTATGGAGGAAGTTTAAGTTATATTTCAAGACAGGCACTTCACTGTGCAAAAATTTCTTTTATTCATCCGGTAACGGGAAAAAAATTAAAGTTTGAAAGTGGCTTTCCGAAAGATATGCAGAGTTTAATTTTAAAATGTTGCTTAAAAATAAACAAATAAGGTTCCTAAAATCGGAGCTAATGCATATAATTTCAATATAAATGAATTTTTATTTATATTTTGCTTGATTTTTGCATATTTATGCGATATAATACAAACTGTGTTAAACAATAAGCAATAAATTATTTTATTAAAACGGAGGGTTATACATGAAAAAGTTATCTAAAATAGCTTCATTTGCTGTAGCGGCGGCGATGATGATTACTGTAGCGGGTTGTTCAAAGCCGGAAAATAAATCTCCAGTTGAAAAGATTAAATCTGATGGTTTTGTAACAATGGCAACTAATGCAGAGTTTGAACCGTTTGAGTATAAGGACGGAGATAAATTTTTGGGAATTGACATTGATATTTCCAATAAAGTTGCAGAAAAATTAGGTGTAGACTTAAAAATTAATGATGTTGCATTCGACTCAATTATTACTGAATTAAGTTCCGGAAAAGCTAATTTTTCGGCTGCGGGAATGACTGCAGATGAAGACAGAAAGAAAAACGTTGATTTTTCGGATTCGTATTTTGATGCTTCACAGGCAATTATAGTTTTGAAAGACAGCAGTATTAAAAGCCGTACGGACTTAAATGGCAAAAAAGTCGGTGTTCAGCAGGGAACAACAGGCGACAAATTCTGTACAAACGAAGACGGCTCAAGTGATGTTAAAGTTGCTTCCACAGAACGTTATTCAAAAGGCGTCGACGCTGTTACTGACTTAATTAACGGTAAAATTGATGCTGTTGTTATCGATGATTTCCCGGCAACCAAATTTATTGAAAAGAATCCGGATAAAATAGTTAAGCTTAATGAAGCATTGACTGTTGAAAAATATGCACTTGCAGTTAAAAAAGGCGATGCTGAAATGCTCAAAACCGTTAATGAAGTAATTTCAGAAATGAAATCAAGCGGTGAACTTGATAAGATTATTGAAAAATATAAAGCAGCTTTAGAAGGTTAATTTTATAAAATATTGCAGGGTTGGCGGAAAATTCTGCTGCCCTGCTTTTCTCAGTTAAACAGGAGGTAAAATATGAATTTATCAATGGGAGTATTACCTCTATCATACTTTTCACAATTACCGCAGAAGTTTTACGATGCGTTTATTGAAAAAGATAGATATTTAAACATCACAAATGGTTTGGGGAACACTCTGTTAATTACATTTTTTGCAGTAATAATCGGAATAATTCTTGGTACGGCTATTGCTTTAGTTAAGGTTTATCATTCAAATAATAAAAAGAAGCTCAAAATACTAAACGGTATATGCAGTGTCTATTTAACTGTAATCCGAGGAACACCTGTTGTAGTCCAATTAATGATTATGTGGTACATTATTCTTCAACCGACAAATTTAGATAGAATAGTTGCCGCGATTTTGGCTTTTGGTATAAATTCAGGTGCTTATGTTGCCGAGGTTATAAGAAGTGGAATACAGTCAGTCGACAAAGGACAGATTGAAGCGGGACGTTCTTTAGGACTCAATCAACGGGACACAATGATCAAAATTGTATTTCCACAGGCTTTAAAGAATGTACTTCCTGCAATAGGAAATGAATTTATCGCGCTTTTAAAAGAAACATCAGTCGCAGGTTATATTGCCATACAGGATTTAACCAAAGGCGGAGACATAATCAGAAGTATTACTTATGACCCATATACCCCATTACTGATTGTTGCATTAACATATTTATTAATTGTATTGGGTTTAACATCATTACTTAATAAATTTGAAAGGAGGCTGAGCAGAAGTGATTACCGTTAAAAATTTACACAAAACGTTTAATACCATAAACGGTGAAATAAATGTACTTAAAGGTATAGACCAAGAAATTGAAAAGGGCGAAAAAGTTGTTATTGTAGGGCCTTCAGGTTCCGGAAAAAGTACATTCCTGCGCTGCCTCAATTTATTGGAACAGCCTACAAGCGGAGAAGTATGGTTTGAAGGTACACAAATTAATGTTCCGGACTGTGACATAAATAAATTGCGTCAGAAAATGGGTATGGTTTTTCAGCATTTTAATTTATTTCCACACCTTACTGTGCTTCAAAATATAACACTTGCACCTGTTATGCTGAAATTGAAAACACAAAAAGAAGCCGAAGAACAGGCTGTACATTTGCTTGAAAGGGTGGGCCTTGCCGATAAAGCATCTGCATACCCTGTACAGCTTTCTGGGGGCCAAAAGCAGCGTATCGCTATTGTTCGTGCTCTTGCTATGAATCCGGATGTAATGCTTTTTGACGAACCTACAAGTGCGCTTGACCCCGAAATGGTAGATGAAGTTTTACAAGTTATGAAAGAACTTGCAAATGAAGGTATGACAATGGTAGTTGTAACACATGAAATGGGTTTTGCTCGAGAAGTTGCAAACAGAGTCCTTTTTATGGATGACGGTCGTGTTTTGGAAGAGGCTGCACCGGATGATTTCTTTAATAATCCCCAAAACCCGCGTTTACAAGACTTTTTATCCAAAGTTCTTTAAAAGTAGGTAAAATTATGCTATAATAAAGTGCACGGCAATTTGCTATGCACTTTATTTTTTATATTTTATATTGTTGACATAACATTATATATTGATTTTTAAGGTATAAAATAATTACTGAATTTAGTATTTTATTGGTTTATCACAATAAAGTAGGAGGCTAATTTATAGTGCAGAAAATTGCAAGCTTTTGTGTTGATCATAATACATTACAACCGGGTATTTATGTGTCACGCATTGATGATGATATTATAACTTATGATATACGGCTTAAAAGACCAAATATTCCGCCATTTATTTCCAACCCTGCAATGCATACAATTGAACATTTATTTGCTACATTTGCACGCAACAGTAGCTTTAAAGATAAAGTGATTTATTTCGGACCAATGGGCTGCAGAACCGGATTTTATTTTTTAGCAAGGAATATGGAGAAGAGTGACGTAATACGTCTTATTATTGATGCGTTTGAATTTATTGGAAATTATAAGGGCATAATACCTGGAGCTGCGGCGAAAGAATGCGGTAACTACCTTGAACATGACCTGGAAGATGCAAAAAAAGAAGCTAAGTTGTTTTTGAATGTAATTAAAGATTGGAAAGTCGAAAACTTAACTTATTAATTGAATTTTTGGTAAATTGTTGCATTTTTGTTAATTTAATTTAGAAGGGTTGCAAAGTTGTAACTTTTGTTATATTATTATTTCAAGTATTACAAATTTGTAACATTTTATTTGTCTGAAAGGATTATGCTTTATGCAGTTCCCTAAGTTTAAATTAACAAAAAGTAAATTCAGAACATTGCGTCTTAAAGCCTGCAGGAATTCAAGCGACTTTTTATATATAGTAGGCATTCAATCTGTAAGACTTTTAAAGCGTCTAAAAAGGCGTACTGTACGCTTTTTAAAGCCTCTTACATCATTTTGCAAATCTTTATTTTATTCAGTTGTAGGAAAGAGAATACAAGGATTAAAACAAGAAATCAATTATATTTCGGAAGGATTTTCAATTGCTCGAGAAAGAATAGCTGAGGCAAAAAAATTAGGACTCAGCAGAGTATTTAAAGAGTATGTTAAAGTAACTTCGAGAAGTTTTGTACGCCATAAAGGATTTGTATTTTCTGTTTTAAACGTTATTGCTCCTATTGCTGCTGTAATTGTACTTTCCATGACAGTTAATTATTGGACAGGACTTAATTATGGTTTAATTTTTGCATATGACGGTAAAGAAGTAGCGTCTATAAATGATGAAAGAACGTTTGAACAGGCTTCGGAAATGGTCAGCCAGCGTATGGTACATGATACATCCGAAAGCAAAATTAAAATTGATATGACACCTGCATTCAGACTTTCGGTTGTAGATGAAAAAAACTTATCAGCTCCGAATGCTGTATGCGATAAAATTATTCAGCAGACAAACGGTATAATTGAAGAAGCAAGCGGTTTGTATGTAAACGGAGAATTCATCGGTGCTGTTAAAAGCAGCGCAGACCTTCGATATATGCTTCAGAATATATTAAACAATGCAAAAGGTTCGGAAGAAAATGCAGAGGTTTCTTTTTGCCAAAATGTTGAAACTATTAATGGCTTTTTTCCTACAACGTCAATAATGAATACTGATGATATGAATAAAATAATTACCGGCACTTCTAAAGCGCCTGTAACATATACAGTAAAAGAAGGAGATACCGTTACTTCAATTGCAAAATCAAATAATACATCAATTTCTGAACTTAACAAAATCAACAATAATCAATTAGGGGACAACCTTATGCCGGGTGATTTAATTAATCTGGAGGTTGCCGTTCCTATGCTTAGCGTACAGATGGTAAAAACAGTCAACTATCAAGTGCCTTTGTCTTATAAAACCGTAACAGTAAATGATGATACAAAATATACTGATTATTCTAAATTGAGAACAAACGGCGTTAATGGTACTCAACAGTGTGTTGATAAAATTTATTATGTTAACGGAGTAGAATCAAAACGTGAAATAATAAGTAGGTCTGTTGTTACACCGTCCATAGATAAAGTCGTTGTTACGGGGACAAAGAAACGCCCAAATTACAGCGGCTCAGGAGTAAGCAGTGGAAATTTAATGTGGCCGGCACCGTCCCTTCATACAATTACAACATACTTTACATGGCGTTGGGGGCAATTCCACACAGGAATTGATATTTCGGGTTCAGGCGCATACGGAAATACAATAGTTGCGGCTGACGGCGGTCGTGTGACATTTGCCGGTTGGAACAGTGGTGGCTATGGCAACTGTGTTAAAATAAGCCACGGTAACGGAATTACTACATTGTACGGCCATGCGAGCAAACTCTTGGTTTCATCCGGACAAAGTGTTTCAAAAGGTCAGGCAATAGCTTTAGTCGGAAGTACGGGATTTTCAACAGGACCTCATTTACATTTTGAAGTAATTAAAAACGGTACAAAAGTCAATCCTTTAAGTTACGTAAATCGCTAAAAATCAAGGAAGCGTTAAATTAATAAAAAGCGAAACGCTTTTATCAATTGAATCCATATTTATTTATTGGGTTATTGACATTTTAAAGTATGTGTATTATTATCAGTAAGAGTGTATTTTACTTGATTTTTTGGCATTACATTCCTAAATACTCGTATGTTTTTTAGTTTATAATTTTCATAATAATTACAATGTTTTTATTCGTTTGAAACGTATAATAATCTACGCAAAAATGCAATAATATTATTGTTTAACTTTAGATTGGAGCGTGCCGCATTGGAGAAATTTGTTATTAACGGTGGCAATCGCCTTACAGGCGAGGTCAATATAAGCGGAGCAAAAAATGCAGCGATAGCTATTATTCCCGCCGCAATTTTGTCAGATGGCGTGTGCTGTATAGAAAATATACCGAATATTACTGATGTTACTTCGATTACAAGAATACTTTATGACATGGGAGCAAAAATCAGAAATATAAATAAATCTACAATTGAAATTGATCCGAGACCAATAAAGACTCATGTGGCATCTTATGAACTTGCACGCCATATTCGCGGTTCATATTATCTTTTAGGTGCTCTTTTAGGTCGATTTAAGCATGCTGTTGTTACTATGCCAGGTGGATGTGATTTTGGTGTTCGCCCAATAGACCAGCATTTAAAAGGTTTTGCCGCTTTGGGTGCAAATTATAAATTAGAGGGCGGTATGGTTGACGTCAGAGCCGACTCTTTAAAGGGTACTAACATCTATTTAGACGTAGTATCTGTCGGAGCAACCGTAAATATTATGCTTGCTGCAGTTAAAGCAGAAGGTTTAACTGTAATTGAAAATGCCGCAAAAGAACCCCATATAGTTGATTTGGCTAACTTTTTGAATTCTATGGGTGCGGATATTAGAGGAGCAGGTACGGATGTAATCAAAATATATGGAGTAAGCTATTTAGATGGCACCAACTATTCGATTATACCCGACCAAATAGAAGCAGGAACTTATATGGTTGCCGCTGCTGCAACCGAAGGAAACGTATTGGTAAAAAATGTTATACCGAAACATTTAGAATCCATTTCCGCAAAACTTGAAGAGATGGGTGTTAAAATAGAGGAATATGACGACTCTATTCGAGTAAGTCGTACAGGAAAACTTAATAAATGTAATATTAAAACAATGCCGCATCCGGGTTTTCCAACGGATATGCAGCCGCAAATTGCTGTACTCCTTTCTTTGGCTGACGGGACCAGTATAATTAATGAAAGTGTTTGGGATAATCGGTTTAGATACGTCGAAGAATTAAAACGTATGGGTGCGCAAATTTCCGTTGACGGTAAAATAGCAGTAGTAGAAGGTGTAAGTCATTTAAATGCAGCACCTGTCAGAGCTACAGATTTAAGGGCGGGCGCAGCTATGGTTATTGCCGCGCTTGCTGCAAAGGGTACTACACAAATTGAAGGTATTAATCAAATAGAGCGTGGATATGAGAATATCATAGAAAAACTTACAGAGTTGGGTGCGGATGTAAAAAGAATTAATACTCCTGATGCTATGGCTTCTCAAGTTGTATAATGCTTTTTAATATCTAATTGTTTATTATAAGGGATAGACATAGAGTCTTTCCCTTTTCTCGTTTTTGGGGGTTTATTAATGGCAAGATTTTGTCCGCTATTCAGCGGAAGCAGTGGCAACAGTTATTACATAGGTTCTTCCGGTTCGGGCGTTTTGATAGATGCCGGGAGATCGGCAAAACAGATAACTAATATGCTTGGGTCCTGCGAAATTGATATAGCTTCAGTTAAAGCAATCTTTGTGACTCATGAACATTCGGATCATGTGAAAGGACTTAGAGTCTTTGCATCTCGTCATCATATTCCTGTTTTTGCATCTGTCGGCACGTTGAAAGCCCTTGAAAAAATGGGATGTTTAAATGAAAAATATCCGGCGGATGTAATTGATGAAAATGGAATGGAATGTGCCGGTATGTACATAAAACCGTTTAGAACTTCTCATGATTGTGCGGAAGGCTTAGGTTACCGCATAGAAACACAGGACGGGCGCAGCGCGGGTTTTTCTACCGACCTTGGGTATTTTTCAGAAGCAGTTAAAAAAGAGCTTTTAGGGACGGATTTAGTAGTATTGGAATCTAATCATGATGTCAGAATGCTACAAAATGGTGCATATCCGTATTATCTAAAACAACGTATTTTATCTAATATCGGGCATTTATCCAATCAAGCTTGTGCGGATCAACTGTTTGAACTTGCAAAAAAAGGAACAACGCACTTTGTTTTAGCTCATTTGAGTTCTGAAAATAATACTCCGGAACTTGCATACCAAACATCCCTGTGTTCGCTTTCTCTTGCAGGACTTAAGGAAGGGGTAGATTATCAGCTTTACGTTGCACCTAAAGAAAATGTAAACAGTAAAGTGATGATTTTTTAGGTGAATTAATGCTGTCAGTTAAAATTATATGTATTGGAAAGTTAAAGGAATCATTTTGGAAAAATGCATGTGCTGAATATGCAAAAAGATTAAAATCATTTTGCACTTTTTCAATTATTGAGTTGCCGGAATCACGTATCCCGGATAATCCTTCACAATCACAGATTGATACAGCATTAATAACAGAAGGACAGAAAATATTATCACATATTAAAAATTCTGCTGTTTTTGCACTTTGCATAGAGGGTGTACCTTTTTCATCGGAAAAACTTTCAGAAACAATTGATTCCTTATCAATTAATGGAACCAGTTCTATAGTTTTTGTTATCGGCAGTTCATATGGTCTGAGCAATGAAGTTAAAGAAAAAGCTAAGTATAAAATTTCAATGTCTGCGATGACTTTTCCACATCAGCTTGCAAGAGTAATGCTTTGTGAGCAGATTTACCGTTCTTTTCAAATTATTAATCATGGTAAATATCATAAATAATTATTTTAAATTTGCGCATAAAAATTACAAAACCGTCGGCTTCATAACCGACGGTTTTGTAGTTTAAATGGAAGTAAAATTAATATGCGCCCTGAGCAACCATAGCATCAGCAACTTTAATAAATCCTGCAATATTTGCACCGACAATATAATTCTTTGGATATCCGTATTTTTCAGCTGCATCTGAAACGTTATTAAAGATATTTTCCATAATACCCTTTAACCTTGCATCAACCTCATCAAAAGTCCATGAAAGGTGTAAGCTGTTCTGGCTCATTTCTAACGCTGATACTGCAACGCCGCCAGCATTTGAAGCTTTACCGGGTGTAAAGAGAATATTGTGAGATTGCAAATATTCTGTTGCTTCAATGGTTGTAGGCATATTAGCACCCTCACAAACAGCCATTACGCCGTTCTTAACGAGCATCTTTGCATCATCAATAAGAAGTTCATTTTGTGTTGCGCAAGGAAGAGCAATGTCACATGGTGTGCTCCATACGCCTTTGCCTTCGTGGTAAACGGAGTTTGGACGATAAGCTTTGTATTCGGATAGACGGCCGCGTTTTACTTCTTTGATTTCTTTAACAGCTTTAAGGTCAATACCTTCTTCATCATAAACCCAACCTGTGGAATCACTCATAGTAACAACTTTACCGCCGAGTTCCTGTGCTTTTTGGCATGCATATATTGCAACATTACCAGCACCGGAAATTGCAATAGTCTTGTCCTTAATTGACTTCCCGTTCTTTTTAAGCATTGCATCTACAAAATAGAGAAGACCAAATCCGGTAGCTTCTGTACGGGCAAGGGAACCGCCGAATGATAGACCTTTGCCTGTCAGTACACCGGAATATTCATTTCTAAGACGCTTGTACTGACCGAACAAATAGCCGATTTCTCTTCCACCAACACCCATGTCACCGGCAGGAACGTCTGTGTTTGGGCCAATATGACGATAGAGTTCTGTCATAAAGCTCTGGCAAAATGCCATAATTTCACGGTCGGATTTTCCTTTGGGGTCAAAGTCAGAGCCGCCCTTACCGCCTCCGATTGGAAGTCCGGTAAGTGAATCTTTAAATATCTGCTCAAATCCCAAGAATTTGAGAATACCGATATTTACGGAAGGATGGAAACGAAGTCCGCCTTTGTAGGGCCCAATTGCGTTATTGAACTCAACGCGGTAGCCGCGGTTAACTTGAACATTTCCATTGTCGTCAACCCAAGTTACACGGAACTTAATTTGCCTGTCAGGCTCTGTTAATCTTTCAAGGATACCTGCTTTTTCATATTGCGGATTTTGTTCAATGACCGGTTTTAACGAATTTAAAACTTCAGTTACTGCCTGAATAAATTCAGGTTCATTGGCATTTTGTTTTACAACTTTTTCAAGCTGCTTTTCAACATAAGACATGATGTATATCCTCCTATACACAAAAATTAAGAAATATATTATCAACTGTTTCTCAATTATGCATTTTATCATATCAATGCAATATTTACAATATTTTAAAGATTAAAACAAGTAGAAAATTCATCATTCTTGCAAGATGAGAAAACAAATGTTGCAAAAAGACGGAAATACAGTTCTGCATTATAAAAATTTGTGCATAAAAATGAAATACGCTATTCAATTCAAAAAGCATTGACACTTTATAGTAAATATAATAAAATATAAGCAATATGTAAATTACTATGACAAGGAGGTTCTTTAAAAAAGAGCAGCCTTGTTATTTTTATTTTACAGGAGGTATCGATTTTGGGTAAATATACAAAAGACGACATTATCAGAATGATTGATGAAAATAATGTCAAATTTATAAGGCTTCAGTTTACGGATATTTTAGGAACCTTAAAAAATGTTGCTATTACCACAAGCCAAATTGAAAAAGCATTGGACAATCAATGTATGTTTGACGGTTCATCAATTGAGGGATTTGTAAGAATTGAAGAATCAGATATGTATCTTCGACCTGATTTTGACTCTTTTACCATTTTGCCTTGGCATACACAACATGGAAGAGTTGCACGTCTAATTTGTGATATTTACAAAACCGACGGCAGCCCATTTGAAGGTGACCCGCGATATATTTTAAAGAATGTTATAAAAAAAGCTGCTGATATGGGCTATACTTTCAATGTAGGACCTGAATGTGAATTCTTTCTTTTTAACACGGATGAATTCGGCCATCCTACTACAATTACCCACGATACCGCAGGATATTTTGATTTAGGGCCTTCGGATTTGGGAGAAAGTGCCCGCAGAGATATCTGTTTAAACCTTGAAGAAATGGGCTTTGAAATTGAGACATCACATCATGAAGTCGCCATTGCACAGCACGAAATTGATTTTAAGTACAGTGAAGCACTTTCTGCAGCGGATAATATAGTAACTTTTAAAATGGTTGTTAAGTCATGTGCGGATGCACACGGCCTTTGCGCAACATTTATGCCAAAACCAATTTATGGGCGATGCGGCTCCGGGATGCATACAAATATGTCTTTGTGTAAAAACGGAACAAATGTATTCTATGACCCAAACAGTAAATCCGGATTAAGTCAAATTGCCTATAATTTTATAGCCGGAATTATGAAGCATATTAAAGGGATGTGTGCAATTACAAATCCGCTTGTAAATTCGTATAAGCGCCTTGTACCCGGATATGAGGCACCATGTAATATTGCTTGGACTTTAAGCAATCGAAGTGCCTTAATAAGAGTTCCCGCAACTCGTGGCGAGGGAACAAGGGTAGAACTAAGAAACCCTGATCCTGCGTGTAACCCATACCTTGAACTTGCCGTACTGCTTGCCGCAGGGCTGGAAGGAATAAAAAACAACTTAATGCCTCCGCAAGCGGTTTCAACAAATATCTATGATATAAAAGACAGACATGCAGCCGGTATTGAAGCACTTCCTACGAATTTGAGTAATGCCATTAACGAGATGAAAGCTGACCCATTTATTAAAAAAACATTGGGCAGCCATGTATTTAATAAGTATATTGAAGCAAAAGAAAAAGAATGGTTTGATTTTTCAACTGCAGTAACAGAATGGGAAATAAACCAGTATTTGAATAAATTTTAATGTGTGTAAGTTACAAATCCCATAAACGGAGTTGCATAAAATGAGCAGTATTATCGTGGCAAATTCTAATTTGGATTATGCCAAAAAAATAGCGGCTGTTCTCCGTTTTGGCGGTTTAAATGTAAGTGGAGTATGCACAGCCGGTTCGCAAGTAATAGATTTTACAAACAGGTACTATAACGGAGGAGTTGTTGTTTGCAGTGCAAGGTTAAAGGATATGCCTGCAACAGGTCTTACTAAGGTCGTAAGTTCAAATTATGATTTTTTATTTATTTTAAAGTCACAGCAGTCAAATATTTCAGAAACTCTTTCATGCGCAAGTTTAATACTGCCGCTCAGTAAAAAAGATGTACTTTCTTCTGTCAAGATGCTTTTAAATATATCCGATTATACTTCGTTATGTATTAAGAAAAAATTGACGGGCGGCGGCTATGATGAAAAGAAAATCATTGAAGATGCAAAAAACTTGTTAATTGCTCGTAATAACTTTACTGAAGCTCAGGCTCACCGTTTTATTCAAAAGAAAAGTATGAATACAGGTAAGAAAATGGTAGAAACAGCAATGATAATTTTAAATGAATAGAGGAGAAATTTAATGAAATTCACGAAGATGCAGGGAATTGGAAATGATTATGTTTATGTAAACTGCTTTGAAGAAAAAATCGAAAATCCGTCGAAACTGTCAATAAAATTAAGTGACAGACATTTTGGGATAGGTTCTGACGGAATAATTTTGATTGAACCTTCAGATAAAGCAGATTGCCGCATGGATATTTATAATGCCGACGGCTCACAAGCCATGATGTGCGGTAACGGAATAAGATGTGTGGGAAAATATGTTTATGACCGCGGAATAGTCAAAAAAGATGTTATTAAAGTAGATACTATGAGCGGTATTAAAACTTTGTTTTTACAAATTGAAGACGGTAAAGTTAAATATGTAACGGTTGATATGGGAAAACCGGAATTAAACGCTGAAAATATTCCTGTAAACTATAATAACAAAGAACAGGTAATAAGCGAACCGATAACTGTTGACGAAAAAGAGTATAATATTACATGTGTTTCAATGGGAAATCCACATTGTATAATGTTTGTAGATGATGTAAATAGAATAGAAATAGAAAAAATAGGGCCTAAATTTGAACATAACAGTATTTTCCCCAACAGAGCAAATATTGAATTTGTAGAGGTATTAAACAAAAACGAAGTAAATATGAGAGTTTGGGAACGCGGTTCCGGTGAAACATGGGCCTGCGGCACTGGAGCTTGTGCCACGGCTGTAGCCTGTGCAGTAAACGGAAAAACAGACCGCAGGGTGAAGGTCCATTTGAAAGGCGGGGACTTAAATATTGATTGGAAAAAGGATTCCGACAGTGTATTTATGCAGGGTCCTGCCGAATTTGTATTTGACGGAACGGTTCAACTTTAATATAATCGTTTTATAAAGACATTAATGAAAGGAATGTTAGTACTTTGCTAAAAGTCAACGAAAATTTTGTGAAATTGCCCGCCAGTTATTTATTTGTGGACATTGCCGCAAAAGTAAAGAAGTTTTCAGAAAGCCACCCGGAAATGGAAATAATCAGATTGGGAATAGGTGATGTAACCCGCCCTCTTCCAAAAGCTGTAGTGGATGCTATGGTGAAAGCATCAAAAGAAATGGGGAATAAAGAAACTTTCCGCGGTTACGGCCCTGAAGCAGGGTATGAGTTTTTGCGAAGTGCGATTGCTGAAAACGATTTCAAAAAACGCGGAGTAAATATTAATGTAGATGAAATATTTGTAAGCGACGGCGCAAAAAGCGATACAGGAAGTATCGGTGATATATTTGACGTAAACAATACTGTTGCAGTTTGTGACCCGGTTTATCCCGTATATGTCGACACAAATGTAATGACAGGAAGAGCAGGGGAATATAAGGATAACGGATGGAGCAATATTGTATATATGCCGTGCCTTAAAGAAAACGGTTTTCTACCGGAAATTCCCAAGCAGCGTGCAGATATGATATATCTCTGTTTCCCCAATAATCCGTCCGGTGTCGGAATTACACGCGGTGAGCTTAAAAAGTGGGTGGATTTTGCTCTCGAAAACAAGTCAATTATTCTTTATGATGCTGCCTATGAAGCGTTTATTACTGAAGATGATATGCCTCACAGTATTTTTGAAATTGAAGGCGCAAAGAAATGTGCAATAGAATTCAGAAGCTTTTCCAAAACAGCAGGATTCACAGGCACACGCTGTGCATATACAGTAATTCCAAAAGAACTTGTTTTTGACGGAGTTTCTCTCAATAAACTTTGGGACAGACGCCAGTCCACAAAAATGAACGGTGTATCGTATGTTGTCCAGCGTGGTGCAGAGGCTGTTTATTCTGAAGCAGGACAGGAAGAAGTAAAAGGAAATATAACATATTATCTTAATAATGCAAAAATCATGCTTAATGGACTTAGAGAAGCCGGATTTGAAGTTTACGGCGGAGTGAATTCACCATATGTATGGCTTAAGACTCCGAACGGATTAACTTCTTGGGAATTCTTTGACTTGCTCCTTGAAAAAACAGGTGTAGTTGGCACCCCGGGTTCCGGATTTGGAATAAGCGGCGAAGGATATTTCCGCTTAACTGCATTCAATACAAAAGAAAATACTGAAAAAGCTGTAAAGAAAATTATAGAATCTTTTAAAGCAT
>DHNU01000017.1:0-4404 GCA_002407645.1 Ruminococcaceae bacterium UBA5408 | reverse complement strand
TTATTAATGCTTGAAAATGGAATGACCTTTGAAGGCATAGGCTTTGGAGATAAACATGACGTTCTTTGCGAAGTCGTGTTTAACTCCGCCATGTGCGGTTATACAGAGCTGCTTACAGACCCGTCCTATGCGGGACAAGGTGTTGTAATGACTTTTCCTTTAATGGGCAATTACGGAATATCCTATGACGATGCTGAATCGACAAAACCGTGGCTGAGTGCATTTATTGTACGCTCTGTTTCGGATATCGACAGTAATTTCCGCAGTGATGTTGATTTAAATAACTTCTTAATTCAGAATCATATTCCGGGAATTTGCGGTGTTGATACGCGTGCAATTACAAAAGTTTTGCGTGAAAGCGGTACAATGCGAGGTATGATAGCTTACGGTGATAACATTGATACAGCGGATATGAAAAAGAAGATAGATGAATTTGTATTAAAATCATATGTGCCGATAGTCAGCAACCGTGAATCTAAAGTTTACGGTGACGGTTCAATTAAAATTTCGCTTGTTGATTACGGCGTTAAAGCAAATATTGTACGTTCGCTTGTCAACCGCGGCTGTACGGTAAAATGTTTCCCGTATGATGCATCTTTTGAGGATTTAATGTCGTTCTCTCCGGATGGGGTTATGTTATCCAATGGTCCTGGCGACCCGAAAGAATGCAAGAAGTCCATTGAAGAACTTAAAAAAGTTTATGCACATGGCATACCTACTTTTGCAATTTGTCTTGGTCATCAACTAATGGCACTTTCTCAAGGTTTTGATACTTACAAATTAAAATACGGTCATAGAGGTATTAATCACCCCGTTAAAGATTTATCAACCAACAGGGTATATATTACTTCTCAAAATCACGGTTTCGTGGTGAATGGCGATACTGTTAATCCTTCAGTAGCCGACATCAGCTTTATAAGTATGAATGATGGCAGCATTGAAGGATTAAATTATAAGAACGGAAAAGTATTTTCTGTGCAGTTCCATCCGGAAGCCTCCCCGGGTCCACTCGACACAGGCTTTCTATTCGACAAGTTTATAGGGTTGATAGGAGGAAGCACACTATGAAAAGAGAAGATATAAAAAAAGTAATTATCATTGGTTCGGGCCCTATTATTATCGGGCAGGCGGCTGAATTTGACTACGCCGGCACTCAGGCATGCCGCGCACTTCGAGAAGAAGGCGTAGAAGTCATACTTATAAATTCAAATCCGGCAACTATTATGACCGATAAACAAATTGCCGATAAAGTTTATATTGAACCGCTGACTACCGAAACAATAAAGAAAGTAATTCTCAAGGAAAATCCGGACAGCATTCTTCCTACACTCGGCGGACAAAATGCGCTTAATCTCGCAGTTGAATTGGAAGAATCAGGTTTCTTAAAAGAAAATAATGTTGAAATGATTGGTACAAACGCCGATACCATCAGAATGGCAGAAGACAGGGAACTCTTTAAAGAAGCAATGGAACGCATTAATCAGCCTTGTGCTGAAAGCGAAATTGCCGAAAATATAGAAGAATGTATTAAAACTGCAAACAAAATAGGCTATCCTGTAGTTATTCGTCCTGCTTATACATTGGGCGGAAGCGGCGGAGGAATTGCCAAAGATGAAGAAGAACTTATTACTATTGCAACGCTCGGCCTACACAGAAGCCGTGTAAATCAAGTATTGATTGAGCGCTGTATTTCGGGTTGGAAAGAAATTGAATATGAAGTAATGCGCGACCATAACGGCAACTGCATTACAGTATGTAACATGGAAAACTTTGACCCTGTCGGTGTTCACACCGGTGACTCTATTGTTGTTGCACCATGCCAAACACTTGCGGATAAGGAAACTCAAATGCTTAGAACTGCGGCACTTTCCATTATTACAGAACTTAAAGTTGAGGGTGGCTGTAACGTACAGTTTGCTTTAAATCCAAACAGCTTTGAATATTGTGTAATTGAGGTTAACCCCCGTGTAAGCCGTTCATCTGCGCTTGCATCTAAAGCAACGGGATATCCGATAGCAAAAGTTGCATCTAAAATAGCACTTGGTTATACTTTAGACGAAGTTCAAAACGCAATTACTAAAAAGACCTACTCGTGCTTTGAGCCGACACTTGACTATTGTGTTGTTAAAATACCAAAGTGGCCTTTTGATAAATTTGTTAATGCTAAGAGAATTCTCGGTACGCAAATGAAAGCAACCGGCGAAGTAATGGGTATTGCACCTACTTTTGAAGCGGCGTTAATGAAGTCAATACGCTGTCTTGAACTTAATTTATACAGCCTTATTCATAATGAAATATCCAAAATTACAGACAGTGAATTGGAAAAACGTCTTTATATTGTAGATGACCGAAGACTTTGGGTTGTTGCGGAAGCCTTAAGAAGAGGTTATACAATAAAACAAGTTCATGACATTACAAAAATTGACCCATGGTTCCTTGATAAAATTCTTTCAATTATATATATTGAAAAAGCAATTGCTTCTGAACCGCTTGACAAGGAGTTATTCTTAAGAGCAAAGGACTATGGATTTATTAACAAAACCATTGCGGAATTAAGCGGCAAAACCGTCGATGAAGTTACAAAACTTGAAAATGAATATAATGTTCATCCTGTTTATAAAATGGTCGATACATGCGCCGCTGAATTTGACGCTGAAACCCCATATTATTATTCGACTTATGGAACGGAGAACGAATCAATTCCGAATAGCGATAAGAAAAAAATTCTCGTTATAGGTTCGGGTCCAATCAGAATAGGGCAGGGTATTGAATTTGACTTCTGCTCCGTACACAGCGTATGGGCACTCAAGGCTCTCGGTTATGAAACCATTATTGTAAACAACAACCCTGAAACAGTAAGTACAGACTTTGATATAGCAGATAAACTGTATTTCGAACCACTTACAGAAGAAGATGTAAGGCATATTATAGAACTTGAAAAGCCCGACGGAGCCGTTGTCCAGTTTGGTGGACAGACTGCAATTAAACTTGCGGGTGCAATTGAAAAAATAGGAATTCCGATTCTCGGAACTTCGTTCGACAGTATCGATGAGGCTGAGGATAGGGAACGCTTTGATAAAATTCTCAGTATCTGTGATATACCGAGGGCTGAAGGACGCATGGTCTACACATGTGAAGAAGCAATTAAAGCTGCTAATGAATTGGAATACCCGGTTCTTGTGCGCCCTTCTTATGTTCTCGGTGGACAAGGAATGCATATTGCGTATTCTGATGAGGATATAGTTGAACAAATAGGTATTATCAATAGGGTGGCACAGGAACACCCAATATTGGTTGATAAGTATTTAATGGGTACGGAAGTAGAAGTTGATGCAGTATGTGACGGTATTGATTCGGTTATACCGGGAATTATGCAGCATATAGAACGTGCCGGTATTCATTCCGGCGACAGCATATCAGTCTATCCGGCTGTAGGCGTATCTAAAGATATGCAGGAAATAATCGTTGAATATACACGCCGTCTTGCAAAAGCACTAAAGGTTAAAGGTTTATTAAACATTCAGTTTATAGTTAAAGACAACGAAGTCTACGTTATCGAAGCAAACCCTCGTTCATCCAGAACTGTACCATATATCAGTAAGGTTACGGGAATTCCGATTGTACCTTTGGCTGTTGGAACTTTCTTTGGAAAGACTTTACCGGATATGGGTTACCATTATGGCTTACAAAGAGAAAGAGATTTAATAGCTATCAAAATGCCTGTATTCTCTTTTGAAAAATTATACGGACAAGATGTCAACCTCGGGCCTGAAATGAAATCAACCGGCGAAGTTTTGGGAATCGCAAAAACTTTTGATGAAGCTTTAATTAAATCCTTCTATGGTGCAGGTGTGCACATGATTAAAAACGGCAGAGTAATAATTACCGTTCAGGATGCCGACAAAGAAGAAGCTCTTCCGATAGCACAAGGACTTTATGAGCTCGGTTGGACAATTTATGCTACAGCGGGTACATCTGATTTCTTTAACGACCATGATATTCCTACAATCAGGACAAATAAAATAGGTGCCGGCAAACCGGATATTCTCGACCACATTACTTCTGGAAAAATAAATTTGGTTATCAATACTCCGTCAAAAGGCGTCGCACATAAACGCGATGGTTATAAAATTCGCAGAAATGCAGTTGAATGTGGTATCCCATGTCTTACATCGCTTGATACTGCCAACGCATTTTTAACTTGCGCTAAGCATGTTGAAACTACCCAGCTTTCCGTAATAGACATTACAAAGGTGTCAACGTTTTTAAACTTTATATAAAAAATATTTGGAGGAAAAGACTAATGACTAAAAGTGAATTGCTTTATGAGGGAAAAGCCAAAAAGGTTTATGCTACAGACAATGCAGATTATTGTATTGTTGACTACAAAGATGACGCAACAGC
>DHNU01000050.1 GCA_002407645.1 Ruminococcaceae bacterium UBA5408 | reverse complement strand
AGTTGTATTTGGCTGAGTAGCAAGACGGAGAGTTTCAATAATGTTCCTCTTTGCGATAACGTCATCTTTGATTTTTAAAAGTCTTCTTACGGTGTCCGGTGATTTATGAAGGCTTGCATTATACACCGGTAAATCCAACTTATCTTTAAGCGATTCTGCAATCGGTCTGGTTTCATCCAAATCGTCTTTTAATGTCGGTATCATATTTTTGAAGTTTTTAACCTTCGGGTCATCGTATTCATGAAGTAAATCGCGCATGATATCAACATTTTCTGCGTTTGAATCCATATCTTTCTTCATATCGCGGATTTTATGCGCCCAGTCCCTCATGTAGTGCATGTTATCCTCGTCAAGGACAAAATCCTCTGTTTTGTCGAGTGTATCCTCTATGTCCTTTTTGTCGAGGTCGTCAATATCTTCTTTTACTTCCTTAATTTTCGGTACGGCGCGGCGCAGTGTGTTTGACATATCGGAAATGTCGCCGTAAGAAATGTCTTCTTTTTCCATTCCTTTTTGGATTCTGTTGACGTTGCCTAAAACATCTGTAATATGGCTGGTGATTCCTTTTGCAATTACGTTTGCAATCCCGTCTATCTTTCCTTCAAGTTCTGAATACGGAATTTTTGCTTCCTTATCATTCTGGTATATATTGGTAAGCTTTGTTACAATCGGTGATATTTGATTTTTTACTTCCTCATTCTCAGAAATGAATTTATAGCCTAGCAGAGATTCCATTTTTTTCGAAAGGAAATCTACACTTATATTGCCTTTTCCATCTACTACTTCATCAAACAGACTACCCTTAATAGCATCCACAACAATAGTATTAACAATGGATTCTACTTGTGTCTTTTGTATTTTTGTCAAATCAATTCCAGACTTTTCAAGAGCTGTGAGGTTGCCCATAAGTCCTTCAAGGCCGTTTTTAATGTCTTTGTTGGAAGCGAGTTTATCCATAGTGTCAATTGCGTCTTTATCGTAGGATATGCGGTTTACAGCTTTCTTTGCATCATGGAGCAAATCGTCGATATCGTCGTAGTTTTTATCGTAATCGTCCATAATCTCGATTAAATCGTCCAACTTATCCATACGGAAAGTCTGTATTTCGTCGTAATCTTTAACGAGAAGCCTGCCCTTTTCGATATTCTCGTCCGTAAGGCGGTCGTTTAAGTCGCGGAACACTTTGTTATCCAAAACATATTTTATATCTGCCTTGTCAAGGTCGGACGTAACTTTGTCGTAAAGCGCTATGTTCTCGTCCGTCACATAATCGGGAAGAATATCCGCAAGTGCCTTATCCATGTCATAGAAATCGAAAACATCGTCAACCAAAATCCTTGCCGCAGCCGTTTTGTCGGGATTTGTGAAAAGAGCGCGGATATCATTGTTCGGGTCGGCTTTTTCAATATCATCCTGCATATCTTTAAGCTTATTTAAGTTAGTACGCATTTCGTCAATGTCATCGGAATCTTTAAGCTTATCTATTCCTACAAGTTCGGGAGTTGCGGCAATTGCTATTGACGAAAGTTTGAAATCCTCGGCATCTGCCTTAATTTCAAGTTCATCGGGGAAATCGAAATCTTTGAGTGAGTCAATATCATAGCCTTTAATGTTAAGACTTTCGTTCATTCCCGGCATAGCAAGAAAAGTTGCTATTTGGTTGTTACCGTCAGAGAAAACTTTGCCTTCGCTGAGTTCAACATTTTTAAAAGTTTTGCTCGGCAGCGCGGCAATTACAAACGCCGACATTGGGGTGTACATCTCAACATTTTTTCCGTTAATATTAACGGTGTGCTTATCGTTGTTTTGAATTTTTATTTTAATTCTTACTTTACCCGATTTTCCCGCCAAATCTTTTGCGGAAATCGGGTTATCATTTAAGAAATACTGAATTGATACATTGAGCGGTGGTTTTTTGTCGGTAGTTCCTTTGTAATAAATATTACTTCCCGAAGAACCGTTGCTCGAAAGCATCCAAGTCAAGTTATCGCCATTTTTTGTGGGCTTGTCGTTTGATTTTACGTTCTCAACATTTTTAAGGTCGGTTTTATCGGGAATTTGGGCAACTGGTGTATCCGAATGCAGCCAGTCGGATACTATGGTTTCCACAACATTTCCCTCTGTATCCATATTTACATATACGGTTTCATCCTTTTCGGTGGAAGCGGCACTTGCTAAAACCGTGCCCGGCACCGATACTGCAAGGATAAATGCCAAAACAACACATGTAATTTTCCCAAAATTCTTTTTGAATTTTAATTTCACAATAATCCCTCCGATTATTATAGTATGTTAGGCTGCTTTTTTATTTTTCTTTATGGTTTTCCAGCAATAACTTGTTTTTGCAATAATGCCTTCTGTTACATACAGTACGGACGGCAGTATCAAAATGATAACCAGAGCACTTATTATTGCGCCCCTTGCAAGCATACTGCATATACTCGATATAATCTCTATTTTAGATACAAGTGAAACTCCGAATGTCGCACAGAAGAATACAAGAGAACTTGTAATAATCGACTTGAATGAGGTGTTGGATGCAATTTTTATAGCTTCAAGCCGGCTTCTTCCCGCTTTAAGCTCCTCTTGGAATCTTGTCGTCATCAAAATTGAGTAGTCAACAGTCGCACCAAGCTGTACACAGCCTATGACAGTCGGCGAAATAAACGGAATTATCGTACCTGTAAAGTAAGGAATACCCATATTAATAAATATAGCAAGCTCTATAATAGAAACCAAAAATACAGGAACTGTAAACGATTTAAATACTATACCGACAATCAGCAGAATACACAGTATTGAAATATAGTTTGTTACCTTAAAGTCTATATCCGCTATTTCAATAAGGTCTTTTGTAAGCGGCCCTTCACCTGTTACTTGTGAAGTATTGTCATACTTTTTGGAAATCCCAATAATTTTGTCAATCTGCTCATTTTCTTTGTCCTCAGCGGCTTTATACTGTGAATTCACCATTATCAGCTGACGACCGCCTTTTTTACATACATCTTTAACATTTTGCGGAATAAACGCGTCGGGAACCGCAGGTCCTATAATATCGTTATAGGCAAGAACCGACTCAATACCGTCAAGGTCTTTAATTTCATCGGTCATATTTTCAAGTTTATATGAAGGAAGTTTATCGTCGCAAATAATAAAGTGAGTCGATGCCATGTTAAACTGCTTTTTAAGTTTATCGGTAGCAACAATTGAGTCCAGGTCTTTTGGAAGGGAGCGGTCAAGGTTATAGTAAACTTGGGTATGAGCCTGTGAGTAAGCTGCCGGGATAATCAGCAGAAGCCCCAAACACACAAAATTCCAGCGGTGTTTAACCAAAAAATTTGTACCGTTTGAAAAGTCGGGAATAAGGTTTCTATGCATATATTTGTGAATAGGTTTATCGAACTGAAGTATTAATGACGGTAAAACCGTAACCGTTACAAGAACCCCTAATATAACACCTTTCATCATTACAATTCCGATATCCTTACCGAGTGCAAGCCTCATAAAGCAAAGGGCAAAGAATCCGGCAACTGTTGTAAGCGAACTTCCCGAAAGGGAAACGAATGTACTCTTTATCGCCTGTGCCATTGCATCACGCCGGTCTTCGAATTTGGATTTTTCTTCATCATATCTGTTAATTAGGAAGATTGCATAGTCCATCGTAACACCAAGCTGCAAAATTGCCGCAATAGCCTTTGTTATATATGAAATTTGTCCCAGGAAAATATTCGTTCCGAAGTTATACGCTACCGCAAACCCTATTGATAGTATAAATACAATAGGCAGTACCCAAGACTCCAGGCAAAGGGTCATGGCGGCAAGTGACATAATAACTGCAAGTGAAACATAAATAGGTATTTCCTGATCGGAAAGGTCCTTTGTATCCTTTATAATAGCCGAGAAGCCGCTTAAAAAGCACTGTTTATTCAGCAGCTGTTTAATATCTCCTATCGCTCTCAGTGTTTCCTCCGACGAAGTAGCGCCATCATATGTAACAACCATTAACGTTGAATTTTCATTGTAAAAAGCATCTTGAACCATTTTGGGAAGCATTTGTTTCGGAACGCTTATATCGGCGATATCGTCAACCCAGATCACGTCGTTTACGTTTTCCACCAGTTTAATTTTTTCTTTTAAATTCACCACGTCTTTTTCCGGCATATCGTCAATTATTAACATTGATGTAGCGGCATCGTGGAAAACATCTTCCAAAACTTTTTCGCCTTTGGTGGAATCCAAATCCTGAGGAAGATACGACAAAATATCGTAATTTACTTTTGTAGCTAAAGCGCCCATCAAACTCGGTATTAACAAGAGAACCGCAATTGTTATAACTATTTTAGGATTTCTTGTAAGAATTTTTGCAAATTTAGAAAGCAAAACATATCATCCTCTTCTCTTCAATAGAATGAACAAAATCATGCAAGTATTTGTTTAATAGAGCGGTACAGTTCTTCCTTAACATCGTCTATTTTATAAGGAATGTTTAAAACAAGTGAACTGTAACACACGGAACCCACCATTGAAACTATCAGATAAAGTCGGTATTTTGCCGCAAGACTGTTTCCGCCTGCATGAATGAAATTTTCTATAAAAGCCTCTCTTGCAGTTTCCATTTCTTCATAATGCATAACTTTTTCATATAGTTCCCACGAAAGATTTCTGTAAATGAGTTCCAAAAGTTTTTTATCTTTTTTAAAGTACTCTATAAGGTAATCCGCAAAATATATTACACACTGAACAAAATCGAAATTTTCTTCAGTTTTCTTCTTTTCCACGGCTTTCATAGCATTATTTAATATAGTGGAGCTTTTTCTAATGATTATTTTATTAACCAAATCGTATTTATCTTTGCAGTAAAGATAAAATGTACCTTTTGCAACTCCCGCACTTTTCACTATATCATCTATAACAGTATTGTGAACACCGTTAGATGTAAACAGTTCATACGCCGCATCGTAAAGTTTGGTCATTTTAATTCGTTTATTTTCAAGTATTTTAGCTTTCTTCAAGAAGCTCCTCCCCTTTTAGAGTTATGGTGCTCTTAAAATGACTTTTAGTCATTAATTAGTGTACTCACAATATAGCAAAAAAATGACTATTAGTCAATATGTATTTTAATATTTGTTAACTCTGTTTGTTTACTGTTGCTATTTAGGATCTTATTTTATTAAATATTTAAAGATTTTACTCTTTGGCATGTCCTAATTTTTCTTTAAATGTTCACAGTATTTTCAACTTCTAAATAAAAATGGGTCTATGACAAATGTTGGGGTTCTCACCCCCCTGCCCCCCTCTCGCATAATGAGTTTAGCAAAAAACAAGCTGTTGTCTTATCCCCTTCTCATTTAAGTACAGCTGCTTATTTAAATAAGCGGGCTAAATGTGAGGGTTTTGAGGTAGGTATTAAATATTAGTTCACCTGAACGATTGTTAAAGAACCATAAAAGCCAATTAAACTTAAATTTCTTTTTATGAAAGCATAAATTAATTTATAAAAAAGGACACCGCCTTGATTTGCAGTGTCCTTACTTATAAT
>DHNU01000002.1 GCA_002407645.1 Ruminococcaceae bacterium UBA5408 | reverse complement strand
TGGAACCCAGCTTTGCCCCTGTAAGCGATAGCTGTCCCGATGAAGCAGTAGACACCACTGCAATCGCTGAAACGGCGTGTGGGGCGTTTGTGACAGCGTGTGAGCCTCCCCGCCAAGGGGATGCTCTGCTCCGAAGCACTGGCAGTGGCTACAGCGAACCCCTCACAATAATTCCAACCGGCAAAAGAATGGAAAATATGCGAAAACAGTCCATTTCATGCTGGCAGGATTATTCGTTTCCGAAACGTCCCGTTTCATCAAAAACATTGGCGCAGAAACAAATTATCGATTTAAAGCCGCCGCCCGATATGGTTCAACCGAAGAAGCTCCCGTCGCCTTTCATCAGAAAGCAGGGCAGGAATTATCAATGGAAAGTATACCGAACGCAGACAGTCGCATGAATGTCTGAACACAACAGTGAAAAGTCTGAGGATTTATGGTATCATGAATTTGGTCAATGCCTGCGGAGAATCTGATTTATTTTGAGGACTGGATGCTCTTTTGGGAGAAAGATAAGAAATCTTTTTTCCACGGTGTCCACAAAAAGGACAAGGCATTTGCCTTGTCCTTTTTTTGCTGTAACGGGGGATAAGTCCACGGTGCAGGTGTTGTTGTGAGAAGCACAATTGTCTTGACAGCCGCAGGAAGGGCAGGGAGAGGGTTTACGGGTCAGTCCAAAGATAATTTCTGCCCGATTGGGTGATTGCCGAACATTCTTTACGAGTACCCATTTTAATCCAAGCTGTTTTTCAGTATTATAGTCGCAGAGCATATCCGTGAGCTCATAAAATGGTAATGCGTACAATTCCCATTTTAAAGGCTTTTCATCGAATATGCTCTGCTTTTTTTATCTTATTTCAGGCTCTATTCGTTCTTTCACAAGATTTATAATAGAACCTTTTTATTTTGGAATCGGTGGAAAAATCGTTTCCGCCATTACAAATTCAATTACTCTGCGTCACTGTTTACTGCTACAGAATGAGTGGCAGAATACCGCTTGTTCATCGCCAGAAGGGCAATCGCAAGCAGGAAGCCGACAACGGACAATGCGGCCATCGTATAGAAGCATATATGATATCCGCTTATGCCGGGATTGTTATCGAGAGTTGAACCGACAAGTGTGTACAAGAAAATTTCCGGGGCATAACCGACAATTGAAATAATACCGGATGCAGTACCTGCCAGTTTTTTGGGTATATGAACTTCATCAATCGTAGCAAAATACATTGCCTTAACACCCAAGAGGAAGAGTCCCTGCAGTATAAAGTTAATTACTAAAATCCATAACATATTGCGGTTTACCGGTATAAGTAAATATCCGAATGAAAATGCCGCCATACCAACAAATCCAAATTCCATAAATTTAATGGTGCTCTTTAGCTTATCTGCCAAAAGTCCTGCCAGCAAGGAGCCGCCAAACATCAGCACATAGGCGCGTATTATTCCGAGGACAGCCACAGTGGAGCTGTCTACTTTATAAATTTCACTCAGGTATGGAGTCAGGTAACCAAATATAATAACCGCGGAATAGTTGCATATTACTAAAAGACCGCACATCCAAATTCGAGGAATTTTGATGACTTCTTTAAAATCAGACCAGTTAACTTTGTTTGCATTTTCTTTAATCTTATCCGATACTTTTGGCTTTGGATCATTGATGAAAATAATTGCAAGGATTCCGGCGACAATCAGTGCAATACTATAGAAAATAATCGCACCCTGTAATCCAAGTGTTTCATCGGCAAACCTTGAGAAAACATATACGGACACAAGAGAGATAACGGTTCCTACGAGGCCGCGTCCGCCCTCTAAAAATCCAAAGATTCGACCCTGTTCATTTTCATCACCTAAATTATTCGCAATCTTGACCATGGAAGCCCAAAATGTGAATACGGTTGTGATTCCGAACAGTGTATGTATAATAAGCAAGGAAACATATCCCGGAAGGGTAGCATACCAAAAGCCTATCAGTGCTGTTGAAAAACAGGAAAATACAATAAGCTTTTTAGGAGAAAATTTATCAGCTACCATACCACCGGGAAAATAAAGAATGAAATTCACAATACCGTACATGGAAAGTAACATACCTAACTGCGTTTTTGTCGTACCTGTTGCTGTTTGAAGCGTTGTGAAGTAAATATCCTTTAAATACGGCAGTTTTGTTATAATTCCGCCTGCAAATGCCACAATAAACAAGATTACCCAACGTTCTACTTTAGGTGATTTAAATTTAATCATTTTTATTAACCTTCCTTTTAGCGTGCAATTTAAACGGGGCTAAGCCTGCCCGCGTTATTGTGCAGCAATTTAAATGAATTTGAGATGCAGTAACAGCCCGGTTTTCAAATACCCCTCCTAAATCCCGGCTATTTTATATAATCGCAATATACGCCCGCTGATTTTCGGCTTACCGCTAACCTCCTTTTTATATAAGCCGGCTTTTTAAGGCAGCTTCTTATATGATATTTTATTATTTGGCCGCCCAATATTCATCAAGCGCTGCCTGTGCGATTTTCTTTTCCCGTGTCAGTGCTTCTTTTGCCGGAACATTTTCAATCAGAACTAAATCCAGGGCATCCTTTATAGCCTGGTTGATTTTTCCTCCCGTTACATCGACAAATAAAGGAATAGCAATGGAAGCTTGGTCAAGAGCAACACCCATTGCGGGAACCCTATCTACATATGCTTTAAATTGTTTATCCTCACGACAGGAACTCCGTACGGGGAGATAGCCGGTATTAATTGAAAACTTGGAGTTTTCTTGTGTGCCCGAAAGATAGGATATCCATTCAAACGCCGCCGCTTTTTCTTCTTCCGGCGCCGTTGCCAAAACGGAACTCATAACTGCGTCAATATATGGCTTCGCCGGTTTATCCTTCCACCCGGGCTGTATATGGGAGTCTACAATATTGAAATCCAAATCGCTGATATCGGCGGTCGACCCTGTGTAGCCTGCGGTTCTGCCCTGTAAAACATCGTCCATTGTTTTATACCAGAATTCCCAGCCTTCACCGCCGAAATTAAATTTCATAACATGATCTTGATTAATCCACTTGCGCATGGCTTCCCAGCTTTCAACCCACTCCGGAGAATCAAAGGTCACTGTTTTCTGATCGTTGCTCAAAACCTGTCCTCCGGCGGCTCGCGCAATATCAATAAAATGAACCGATTCATACATAGGATCCCAGCCATAAGATACGGTTTCGCCGTTCTTCTTTACGGATAATTTCTTTGAAGCCTCCGCCAATGACTGCCAGCTTTCCAAAGCTTTGTTAGGGTCAACTCCCGCTTTTTTGAAAGAGTCCTTCCTGTAATATAAAATATGGGTGGTCGCATATGCGGGAAGAGCATAAATATGTCCGTCGCTGCCCGAACCGTAATTTAAGAGAACCGGGATGAAATCATCCTTATTAAAGTCCTTTTTTTGTTCAATATATCCGTCTAAATTCTGCAGAGCCTTTTTTTTCATAAACTTATTCGTGTATTCAGGAGGCATAAGCACTGCTGCGGGTGGCTGGTTTGACGCAATTGCCGCCTGAAGAAGCTTGGAAGTTTCGGTATAATCCGCCTGCTTTACCCCTTTTACGATAATTCTATCCTGGGAAGCATTAAAGTCATTGATAATATTGTCCATTTCTTTTCCAAGCGTTCCGCCAAGCCCATACCAGTATTCTATTTCAATTTTAGAACCCTCTCCCGTATCCGTTCCTTTTTGGGGAGATCCATTCGAATTGCAGGCCGATGTGGAAATAATCATGCCTGCCGCAAGAATAACGCAGATAAATTTTTTAAAAGTGCTGTAAATTCTATTATTTTCCATCATAAATTCTCTTTTCTGGATTTTATCCTTTTATTACGGCATCACTGGTAATGCCATTGATAATCCATTTCTCTCCAATTAAGAAAATCAAAAGCAGCGGCAACACAATAATACAGCAAGCTGCCATAATCGACCCCCAGTTTAAGCCATAGGAACCTTCGGCGGAAAAGAAAGCTTTAATCCCCATGCTCACCAAATATTTTTTTTGATCTTTCAGAACCAATGAGGACCAAAGATAGTTGTTGTAACTTCCAACGAAAGTAAAAATGCCCAAAGTTACAAAGGCTGAAGACGCCATTGGCGCTGCAATATGCCACAATATGGTTTTATGGCCTGCACCGTCTATCTTTGCGGCTTCAAAAATTGATTTGTCAATCTGCATAAACGATTGACGGAAAAAGAAAATTGTAAAGATACTTGCTGTACAGGAGAGAATATATCCTGTATGGGTGTTTATCAGTCCCATTTTGGAAATGATGATATAATCCGGTACATAGGTTGCGGCCACTGGCATCATAATGGTATGCCAATTACTTTGATCAAAGCGTGCTTGCGTTAAAATATTCTTTAAAATATCAAAATTTAGGCATTAACAACATTTTGGTTTATAGCAATAATCACTCCGTTAAAGAAAAGGATAATTTCTACCATAGCACCCGCATTTTTGGTCAGGACTTTTACAGGGATTTTAAAGAGAATAAAAAAGACTTCGACTTTTATTTATTGGAAAAGGAGAAGGCGCAGTCTTATTTTAATTCAAAGGACGGTAAAAATTTTTCACATCCGGACAGCGTAGTCCTTTGTGTGCGTAAAATTCAGGATAGCTCGTCCGAACATGAGTTAGGGCTTCTTGTTTTTGAAATTTCACCCGATCAGTTATTTGACGCTGTAAAAAAAGCGAACCAAAAAGGAGGGGAATATTCCATTTTACTGCCTAATAAAGGGTTTTACGGCGCCAGCCCGCTGGCAGAGGTCTTCAGCCGCAACCCCGGCCATTTGAAAAGCAGCCGGCAAAGCAGCATCCATGAAGGTAGTCGGGACTATTTCTATTCAACGATTAATCAATTTGATATTATCGTTACAGACTCCAATTATGTAGATAAAAAGACTTATACTTCTCCCCCATTACGTATTTCGCTGATTCTTGCTTGGATTGCAGTAATGCAGTTTTTCATTATGAATAGTGTAATACGCCGTATTTTTTCTACCGTCAACCGCGATATAAGTCAGCTTGATTCTATCATTCAAAACGATTTTACCGGCAGGCTCCCCGAAACGCGAAATGATGAAATCGGAGATTTGGAACATCGGTACAATATTCTGCTAAATGAGATTAACTTGCTGATATCTAATATTGTACAAAAGGAAATAGCCAGTAAAACCGCGCAGCTCAAGGCGCTTCAATACCAAATAAACCCTCATTTTATTTATAATACGCTGAATGTTTTTTCGGGGAATGCGGAAAAAAACGGTAATTACGAGCTTTCGGAAGCCATCTCATATTTCGGGCATCTGCTTCGGTATAATATTAAGGACGACGGAATTTATTCTACGGTTGAACTGGAACTTAAAAACGCGGTTTCCCTCATTAAGGTATATTCTATGAAATATCTTGGCAAGCTGAATTTACAGCTGGAATGTCCCCCTGACGTTATGAAATGCAAAATCATTAAATTCCTGATACAGCCTATCCTTGAAAATTCGGTGCTTCATGGATGCCGAAGCAGGAATGACGATATGAATATTAAGATAACCGTCGAACATAAGGGTGAATCACTGGTCATTAAGGTGGTTGATGACGGCATTGGAATGAGTGAACAGCGTCTTTTGAATGTGCGCGAAAATATTTTCCGAGATACTCCGCTGCAGGATTTATCAAATGAAAATTCATCTTTTATCGGATTAAATAATGTTTATAAACGGATTATGCTCTTTTATGGCGAGAATTCGTCTTTAGATATTGACAGCAGGGAAGACTCTTTTACTTGTGTGACTGTACGTATTCCTTATAATAAAGCAAAGGAGGAAACCTGATGTATTCGGTGCTTATTGTGGATGATGAATATTATATTTGTGACGGTGTGGCATCGAAGCTTAAACGGCTTAATTTACAATCAATAGGTGAAATCAGGACATGCTACAGCGGAGAAGAAGCGTTTGAAATCTGCCGTACCTATAAACCACAAATCGTTATTACCGATATTAAAATGGGTGGAATCAGCGGAATTGAACTGATTAACCGGCTTAATCATATTTTGTTCCCCGTCCGCTTTCTTATTCTGAGCGGATATGACGATTTTGATTTTGTGCATAACGCCTTTAGGGAGGGCGCTTACGATTATCTTTTAAAGCCTTTGCTTTCGGAGCAGCTCAAGAAAGTGGTGCTTCAAGCTTGCAAAAGCTTAGACGAAAATCATAACTATGAGGTTAATACCCGCACGGGAAAATTTGAATTGTCCCATACACTTCCGGAACTTTTGCAGCCGCATCTGCCCCCGTCGAAATCAGACCGTCTGATTGAAAATTTATTGGAGTATATGAATCACGGCCTTTTTTCGGTTATCATACTGGCTTTCGATCATCCGCAGGAGGAAGCGGTTATCAATTCATTCATCAATAACATTTATGACTATTTTGAAGCACAGCGGGATTTTAATGTTTTATGTTCCTCTATCCCGTATGATAAAATATTTATTTTGTTAAATTTCGATAAATACAATTCATTTGGTTCATTATACAGTGCAATCAAAGATTTACTTAATCGGCTCATAACAGATTCCACTGTGACGGCAGTTAATGCAATCGGGAAGGCAAATGAGATTGTTTCCCTGTTTTATCAAGCCGACAGCTTGCTTGCGCGCAGAATTTTAGAAGGCTATGGGCATATCTTTACAAATTTGCCATCGAAAAAAACCTCGTTATCATCGAAATTAATAGAGCAGGTAACCATTTTATTTGAAACACTCGATATGCGCAGTATAAGCTGTTTGGAAACAAATATGCGCTATTGGTTTCCCAAAATGTCCTCCGGTGAAATGGAAAGTTTCTATAACTATACGGCAAATTACGCGGGAAAGATTCTTGCAGAAAGAAAAACCCGACAGCAAAACAGTATTGTTTTTCCTCCGTTCAGTTCTTTTCACAACTTTGCCGAATTCGAAGAAATGATTTTCAGTAAAGTGCGGTCTGTAATCGAATTATTGACCAAAGACAGAGAGAATGCGAAAACCATTGCCCAGCTGGTTCAGAAATATATTGATGAAAACTATGATAAAGGAATTACCCTTTCTGACATATCCGAGAAATTTTCAATCAGCTATACGTATCTGAGCAAACTGCTTCACGAGCATCTTGGAATGTCGTTTGTCGAATATGTAACATCATTAAGAATGCGTTTGGCGGTACAGCTTTTAAAAGACCCGAAGCTTTCCATAAAGGAAATTTCAATAGAAACAGGATATGACAACCCGTTTAACTTTTCGCGCGCTTTTAAAAAGCAGTTCCGCGTATCTCCGAGCCAATACCGTAAATTGTAGTCACGTTGCCATAAACATTTCAGGTATAATAAACATAAACATAAAAAGGGACAATCATTCGTAATTTTTGATATTTTCATCCAAATACGCAGGGTGTATGATAAAAATAAAGTTTATGTTTGCGCTGGCCGCAATTAATTTAAATACTTGGAGGAATAAAAAATGCTGGATTGTGAAGGAATAAAATCTGTTCGTCAGACTATTGTTTATACTGCCGTCGGAACTGCGCCGGAACTGCCGGAAACGGTAACTGCGGAATTTAGTAATGGGACGGTTAAACCGGTTTCTGTAATTTGGGATATGATTCATCCATCGGATTATTCTAAAGCGGAAAGTTTTTCTGTAATCGGTGTGATAAACGGGACTGCGATTATGCCTAAGGCAAGTATTACGGTTACAGAAGGCTCCGGCCCCTTACTAAGCATTTCCGTTATTTCAGATACGCATGTGGATACAGGTACTTCTTCCGGAAACGGTAAAAGATTCAAAAACGCGTTACTTGATTTGAAGGAAATTAATCCGAAAGCGGAAGCTTTATGTGTAGTTGGAGATATGACCGACCATGGCAATGACGATGAGTATGACGAATTTATGAAAATACTTGCCTCAGTCGAGCATCCTAAAGCCTATTTTGTAATCGGAAATCATGATATCCGTTGGCATGACGGCGGATACGAAGAGACTTATCCGCGGTTTCTTACAAAAACCAAAATGCCATCGGGGCATTATGACGAGATAATTAAGGGTTATCATTTTATCTTTTTGTCAACAGACAAGGATTTGAAAGATCAGGCGAATATTTCAGACGACCAATTAAATTGGCTAAGCGCAAAATTGGCGGAAGGCGCGGAGCCAAACAAGCCGATTTTCGTATTTCTGCATCAATCGCTGGCTAACACCTCAGTTGGTTCCTACCCGAGCGATGGATATGGGTTTTCGGGATATCCCGATGGAGTGGTGCAGGATTCCCAACTAAGAAGCCTGTTGGCAAAATATCCGCAAGTTATATTCCTTACAGGACATACGCACGCTGTACTGGATCATCCGAAATCAACAATTTTCGCCTCCGGTTTCTGGTGTGTAAATACAGCAACTACTTACTCTACATTGCCATCTAACGGCATCGGCCCGGATAACGGAAGCCAGGGGCTGTGCCTTGACATCTATTCTGACAAGGTACTTATTAAAGGCAGGGATTTTGCTAAGAAGGAATGGCCTGCAAACGGGCAGTGGAGTATTCCTTTCCAAGTTGAAAATTCAAAATAAAGTCTCAGTATCGGGTTCCTTCGGGTTAACCAAAAGGACAAGGCAAAATTGCCTTGTCCTTTTTCTATATTTCAATATCGTTTTTGTTAGCCGAAATAACAGCAAAATCAGGTGTGCCGCTTATCGGAAGTATGGCGGTATATTTTGTGCTGATGATTATATTTTCTTTCAGCGGAATGGTATTTTACGAAAAATGGGATTTTAATATATAAAATTACTTACAATAATTCAAACTTATTTTTACTGAACTTTAAAATCCCCTCGTCGCGCAGCTTGCACAGTTCAGCGGACATAGCGCTTCTGTCAACCGAGAGATAGTCCGACAGCTGCTGTCTGTTAAAGGGTATTACAAAAACGGGGCTTTGGTTTTTCTGCATTTGTTCGGACAAATATGACATGAGTTTTTCTCTTGTTGTCCTTTGGGACATATGTTCAAGTTTGTCTTTCAGCGTTAAGTTTCTTTGAGCAAGAACAAGAAGCATATTTTGTATAAGCCGCGCGTGAAATTTACAAGCGGAATTACAGGTTGTCATGACTTTTTGAATATCCAAAAAGAGTATTTCAGTATCCTGTGCCGCAATTACATTTACGTTAAGCGGCTGAGTTTTAACGCAGGCGTATGTTTCGCCGAAAATTCCACCTATACCCGTATGCGATAAAATACTGTGCTTACCCCAAAAATCGTCCTTTTCAATATTGACACTGCCGCATAAAACAATTCCTACCGAAGATACAGTATCCCCAATATGAAAAACGGTTTCTCCTTTTTCATATGATTTTGTAACAGCTGAAAGACACGGAAGCATAACTTCAACTTCATTTTCCGATATACCGCTGAAAAGCGGCGAATTTTTTATAATATTTATAAATTTTACCATAAAAGCCTCACTCGTGTTGTAAATACAACGGATTTGTTTCGGTTATTGTAGTATAATTTAGTTGTAAAGTCAAGAATAACTTTTATACGGATGATTTAAGAGGGGGCAGAGGGTGAGAACCCCAACATTTAATATAGAACCCAAAATTATAAATATCGTTGAAGAAAATGTAACGGCTTCAGTGCTTTCATTAAGTTGCAAAACTAAAAAAGCTGTTAAGACTGCACTTCAAAAAGGGTAAATTTATTCTTTGTCAAATGGTTACAATATCAACATATAGAAAAATCTTAGAATAGGAAGGTAATGAACAAATGGATATTATTAAAAACATTCCGCACGAAACCGTTTTATCACTTTCAGAGCAGGTGCAGATACTAAAAGGACAGGTTGTAAGCAAAACACTTGCACAAAATGATTTTGTAAGTATCACAGTTTTTGCATTCGACAAAGGCGAAGAAATCGGAACGCATGATTCAAACGGCGATGCAATGGTTACTGTTTTGGAGGGTACGGGCACATTTGTCGTCGATGGAAAAGAATATTCCGTAAATGAGGGCGAAACTCTGATAATGCCGGCAAAAAAGCCTCACGCCGTTTTAGCAAAAGAATCGTTTAAAATGCTTTTGACGGTAGTATTCCCCATATCATAATTAGTTAAGAAAATTTAAGCTTAAAAAAAGTCAGTTTCAAAAAACATCTCTCAAACTGTTATTTGAGAGATGTTTTTTATTATATTTAGGGTCTTTAACAATTGCTCCGGTAAATTAATATTTAATACCTACCGCCTAACCAATCTGATTTTTATTTAAAAGTGAAAACAGGCAGTTTCCGTTAAATGTGAGTGGCTTTTGGCAGTGAGGGGGCAGGGGGTGAGAACCTAAGCATTTAATATAGAACCTATATCTATATGGTGTTTGAATAAGAACCTATTTTTCTGAAACGGCTGTACCTTTGTTTTACTAAAGTTTCGGGGTCAAGTTTTTTGTTTTCACTCATCTTATTAAAGAGTAAGTGTTTTAACTCAAAATAAGTTTTATGAAAATTTCCGCTTTCGGGGATTACCTTTTCGATTACATTTAAATTATATAAATCTTCCGCAGTGAGTTTAAGGTATTCACACGCTTCTTTAACTTTAGAGGAATCTTTCCATAAAATGCTTGCACACCCTTCGGGTGAAATTACGGAATAAATGGAGTTTTCAAGCATCCAGACTTCGTCCGCAACGGCAAGCGCCAAGGCTCCGCCGCTTCCTCCCTCACCGATAAATACTGAAATAATCGGCACTTTAAGAGTCATCATTTCCATTAAATTTTCAGCTATTGCTTGACCTTGACCGCGTTCCTCGGCGGCTATTCCGCAAAAAGCACCCGCGGTGTCAACAAAACAGATAACAGGTCTTTTAAATTTTTCCGCAAGCTTCATTTGTCTTAAAGCCTTTCGGTAACCTTCTGGATGCGCCGAACCGAAATTGCGATATATTTTTTCCTTTGTGTCATGCCCTTTTTCAAGCGCAATAACGGTTACGGGCATATTGTTTAGACTTGCAATACCCGCAACCACCGCTTTGTCGTCACCGAAACGTCTGTCGCCGTGCATTTCTATAAAATCACTGAAAATATTTGAAATATAATCCATACCCGTTGGTCTGCCTTTAGCCCTTGCAGCTTTCACTTTATCGTAAGCAGTCATCATAAATCCTCCTTTTTGTGGAGAGAAAGAAGTTTTGATACCAGTTTCTTTTCGTCTTTACGGTTAACAACAGAGTCGACAAACCCTTTTTCAACCAAAAATTCAGCACGCTGAAATCCTGAGGGCAGCTTTTGATGTATTGTCTGTTCAATTACTCTCGGCCCTGCAAAACCTATTAAAGCATTCGGTTCGGAAAGGGTAATATCCGCTTCCATTCCGAAACTTGCAGTAACTCCACCCGTCGTTGGGTCGGTTAAAACAGCTATATATAAGTTTCCCGCGTCGCTGTGAAGTTTAACCGCACCGCTTGTTTTGGCCATTTGCATAAGTGAAAGGATACCCTCCTGCATTCTTGCACCGCCTGAAACGATAAAGCCGATGACAGGAAGGGATTGTTCAGTCGCATATTCAAAAAGCAGTGTTATTTTATCGCCGACAACCGTTCCCATGCTGCCCATCATAAAATTAGGTTCCATAACGAAAAGCGCACAGTCGAAGCCGCCGATTTTTGCTGTTCCACAGACAACTGCTTCTTTTTGCGCGCTTTCAAGACGTGCATGCTTTAATTTTTCAGTATAATTAGGAAATTCGATTGGGTTTTTTGAACGCATATCTGAAAAAAGTTCTGTAAATGTATCATCATCAGAGATAAAATCAACCCTCTGTCTTGCGTTCATTCTGAAATGATATCCGCATTTTGTGCATACTCGGCAATTTTCGTTGAGAGAGCTTGTAAAAAGGGTGGATTTGCACTTTGGGCATAAAATACACATTTCGCCGGGAACGTCGGGTGCAGAAGCTTTTTTTGAGCTTTTAAAATAATCTTCAAGCTCATTTTTCGGTCGTCTGAAAAGGTCTTTTCTAAGCATTATGCGTACCCCCGTTTCTCAATAAAATCGGTGAAATACTTTCCTTCTTTAAACTCACTATCGCTTAAAATATCCATCTGCAGTTCGGCGTTGTGTTCCACGCCTTCGATAACCAGCTCGCAAAGCGCTGCCTGCATTTTTCGTATAGCTTCCTCGCGCGTTTTCGCCGAAACAATAAGTTTTCCTATCATGGAATCGTAAAACGGAGGAACTTCATAACCTTGGTAAAGAGCGGTGTCGAATCGTACCCATGGGCCGCCCGGCACATGTAGAAATGAAATTTTTCCACAGCAGGGGCGGAAATTTTCTCTCGGGTTTTCGGCATTAATGCGGCATTCTATTGCGCATGAGTCAATTTTTATGTCCTCTTGGTTATACGAAAGCGGAACTCCCGAGGCTATTCTGATCTGCCATTTTACAAGGTCTATTCCCGTAACCATTTCAGTAACAGGGTGTTCAACCTGAAGTCGTGTATTCATCTCCATAAAATAAAAATGACCGCTTTTGTCCATTAGAAATTCAATTGTTCC
>DHNU01000012.1:34654-35693 GCA_002407645.1 Ruminococcaceae bacterium UBA5408 | reverse complement strand
ACAATGAATTGCAATTTATCTCATGATTAATCTAAAAGCTTTTTGAGTTTTTCTTTGTCTGTAATTGTAATTCCGCCGCGAAAAAGAGAAACCATGCCCTCATTTTGAAAATATTTGAGCATTCTTGTAACGACTTCACGCGCAGAACCTAAATTTTTCGCGATTTCTTCATGCGTAATATGGATTGTATCGGAATTGTCTGCGATGGACTGTTCAAGCAGAAAGGATGCGAGCCTTTTGTCAAAGCTTGAAAAAAGAACTTGTTCCATAACCCACATTACGTCCGAAAAACGGGAGGATATAAGTTCACCCGTATACTTTGAAACTTCAAGCGAGTTTTGATTAAGTTCATCGAAAACAGGGGTAGGTATTAAAATGATATTGCTGTCCCGGTTTGCCTCAACATAAATATCAAAATTTATATTTTTAAGCATACATGAAGCGGACAAAATACAGATATCCCGTTCAAAAAGACGGTACAGTGTGATTCCTTTCCCAGTTTCGGAAATAATGTATGCTCGAAGCTCTCCGCTCTTAACCAATATCAGTCCCATACAGTCATGCGGACCTCGGTGCAGGTTGTCTCCTTTTGAATATGAAAGAGATACCGCGGAATTTTGAAGAATATCTTTTTGGTTTTGGGTAAGGCTGTTCCAAAAAGGTAATGCTTCTTCCAGAAAATCAAGTTCTTCTTTTGTAACGGCCATGAGCGTCCCCCATTAAAATAAATAATACTTGTTTTAGATTATACATTATTATACTACATTAATATATATCGGCAAAGTAAAACGTAAACTTACATACATTGATTTAATTTTGGGATATATATAATTGAATATAATATATTATTAGAATTAAAAGGGAGCTGTTCAAATGTCAAACTATGGTTTAAATTCCAAACGAACAAATAAAATTAAAGGACAGCTGAAGAAACCAAAATATATAATTTATGCAGGGCTGCTGATTTTTGTGGCGCTTTGGTTTTTACATGCGGAATTTGCCACTGACGTTAAACATAAATATCTTGGAACAGTAAAAA
>DHNU01000012.1:32298-34484 GCA_002407645.1 Ruminococcaceae bacterium UBA5408 | reverse complement strand
GGGGAACTTATAAAATGCGATAATTTTAATGAAAGCTTACCGCTTCGGGAATGTCGACAGTATAAGTTTTGTATTTAAAACCGATTATTCAGAACCTTAACTTTAGATTAATAAAAATAAAATAAAAAAAGAGGGTGTTTCCACCCTCTTTTTGCACTTAAGCGTTTAAAGCATATCTAAAATTGCTTTTTTGCTTTTTAATCCTACAGAAGTTTGCTCAGCTTTGCCGTTTTTAAAAACTATCAATGTCGGAATACTCATAACTCCGAATTCTGAAGCAAGTTCGGGTTGTTCGTCAACATTGATTTTACCCACTTTAATGCTTTCGCCAGATTCATCTGCAATTTCGTCGACAATAGGGGAAACCATGCGGCAAGGCCCACACCAAGGAGCCCAAAAGTCAACCAAAACGGTTTTATCCGTTGAAATAACTTCCTTTGAAAAATTGTCTTTTGTTAAATTTATTACAGACATATTAATTCTCCTTTTCATCAATCTATATTTTTTGTTATTTGTTTTTACAACCTTATTATACCGCCTTTTATTTTTTCTTCTGTGACTAAATCACGAAGTTACGGAAAAACATTAAGGTCTTACTTTTTGCGCAGCTGCTGAATTACGCTCAAACCTGCCTTTGTACCGTCGCAAACTGCTTTTGAAATTTGGAGTATTCCGCCTGTACAATCGCCTGCGGCGTAAAGACCGGGAACGGTTGTCTGCATATTTTCGTCGACAACTATGTTGTTTCCCGAAGTTTCCGCACCAATTGTTTTTGCAAAATCTCCACTTGACGCTACACCGAGAGCAACAAAAAATCCATTAAGCGTAATGGAAGTTCCATCCTTAAAAACAACTGTATTTAAAATATTGTCGCCCTTTAAAGCGGATATTTCTTTTTTAACAACGTGGATTTCAGGAGGAATGTCGGCTTTAGGCTCTTTGCCGTTGGTCAAAATTGTAACCGAACCGACTATAGGCAGAAGTTCCTTTGCTTCATGCAGTGCATAATCGCCTTCACCGAGTACTGCGACTGTTTTTCCTCTGTAAAAGAATGCGTCGCAAACGGCGCAGTAGCTTACGCCTTTGCCCTCAAACTCCCTTATGCCCTGTATTTTAGGAGCTTTTCTGGCGGCACCCGTGGCAAGAATAACGCTTTTCCCTTCAAATTCTTGATTGTTTTTTGACTGTACTGTGAATTTACCGTCGTAGCGTATTCCGACAACTTCATCGTCGATTATTTTAACCCCTAATCTTGCCGCTTGCTGAATTCCGTTAAGAACAAGCTGTTTGCCCGATATGGGAGATGCAAAGCCGTAGTAGTTTTCTATTTTGTCGGCTTTTTCCAAAGAACCTCCGTCGCGGCCAATTACAACGGTGCTGAGTCCCGCCCTTGCGGTATATGCCGCGGCGGATATTCCCGCAGGCCCGTTACCCAAAATAATTACATCTGCCATTTTGGTCACCCTTTCTTTGTGCTTATTATATGCGGCTGTTCAAATTTATTCTGTGTTTAGGTTACTTAGTATATTTTATATTGTTGTGATTTATTTACAGAACTGTTATTTACTAAATGATACCATATCAAAGCAAAATAATCACTATGAAATTCGCTGTAGAATTAAAAAATAAGAACTGAATTTTGGGTTCGGCGGAACAGACGGACACAAACCTTTTTATATAATAATCTTTTTGAAGCTTATGCGGTTGACAAATAAAAACGAATGGTGTAGTATAATGTCATAAAATTTAATACCATTTAAAGCAGGAGATTATGAGTAATGCTTAATGGCCGAAAGGCCGTTTTGCGTTACTCTTTTTTTATTTTTCTCACAAAACAAAAAGGGAAGGTGTCTATTATGTACGATGTAGCAATTATCGGCTGCGGCGTAATTGGAGCGGCAACTGCATATCAGCTTGCACGCTACAATATCAAGGTCGCCGTATTGGAAAAGGAAAATGACATTGCCGACGGTACAACCAAGGCAAACAGCGCAATTGTCCACGCAGGATACGACCCGGAACCGGGAACAGAAATGGCAAAACTGAATGTTTTGGGAAACAAAATGATTGAGGAAATAGCGGGAAAACTTTCAGTGCATTACAAAAAATGCGGCTCTTTTGTGCTTGCTTTTGATGATGAGGATTTAAAAACCATTAAAAAGCTGTATGAAAACGGTGTTGCAAAC
>DHNU01000012.1:29146-32044 GCA_002407645.1 Ruminococcaceae bacterium UBA5408 | reverse complement strand
GCGCTTTTTGCACCTTCCGCCGCAATAGTCAATCCGTGGGAACTTTGTATTGCTATGGCAGATACGGCAAAGCTCAACGGAGTTGATTTCTTTTTAAACAGCAAAGTTGACAAGATTGAAAAAACAGATAAAGGCTACTGCATTTACAGCGGCAAAAACAAGTACGAAGCGTCTTATATTGTAAATGCCGCCGGATTATACAGTGACGAAATAAATAATCTTGTCGCTGATTCCGCATTTAAAATAATTCCGGTTAAGGGCGAATATTACCTTATGGACAAAAATCAGGGAACGCTTGTGAACAGGGTTATTTTCCAGTGCCCAAACAAAGCGGGAAAAGGCGTTCTTGTTTCTCCCACAGTACACGGAAACTTAATCGTGGGGCCTGATGCACAGGAAATTGACAGTGCCGACGATGTTTCAACTACACAGAGCGGACTTGATTTTGTAAGGAACAAGGCAGTCAAATCCGTTCCGAATATCAATTTCAGAGAATCCATAAGAAATTTCGCAGGAGTAAGAGCGACAAGCGAACGCTCCGATTTTATAATCGAGGAATCAAAAACCGCAAAAGGATTTATAAACCTTGCGGGAATAAAATCCCCGGGACTCAGCAGTGCGCCTGCAATTGCGCTTGAATGTATAAAAATATTGAATAATATAGGTTTAGAGCTAAAGGAAAAAGACAATTTTATCGACGAAAGGAAAAAGGTTAACTTTAAGTACCTTTCACCCGATGAAAAAGCGGCGCTGATTAAGAAAAATCCTCTTTACGGAAGGGTTATCTGCCGCTGTGAAACTATTACGGAAGGTGAAATAGTGGATGCCCTCCACAGCCCGATTACCCCTACCACGGTCGATGCAATAAAAAAGCGCTGTAATGCAGGTATGGGAAGATGTCAGGGCGGTTTCTGCGGACCGAGAGTTCAGGAAATCATCTCAAGGGAACTCGATATTCCTATGACAGATGTTGAACTTAACAAAAAAGGTACATATATACTGACGGGAGAAACCAAAAAGGGAGGAATGGAGCAATGATTAGTAAATCTTATGATTTAGTGGTAGTTGGCGGCGGTCCTGCCGGACTTGCGGCGGCTGTTGAAGGCTACTCAAACGGTGCAAAAAGCGTTTTGATTTTGGAACGCGACAGAGAACTCGGCGGTATTCTCAATCAGTGTATTCACAACGGCTTCGGACTTCACCATTTTAAAGAAGAGCTTACCGGCCCCGAATACGCACAGCGCTTTATAGAAATGCTTAAAGATACTAAAGTAGAGGTTAAACTTGATACTATGGTTCTTGAAATTACACAGGGTAAACAAATTCACTGTGTAAATACAAAAGACGGATATATGATTATACAAGCCAAGGCAATTGTACTTGCAATGGGATGCAGGGAAAGAACCCGCGGAGCAATAGGCATCCCCGGCGACCGCCCTGCGGGAATTTTTACAGCGGGAACTGCACAGCGCTATGTCAATATGGAAGGCTATATGGTCGGCAAAAGAGTTGTAATACTCGGTTCGGGCGATATCGGTCTTATTATGGCGAGAAGAATGACGCTTGAGGGTGCAAAAGTCCTTGCTTGTGTAGAGCTTATGCCTTACTCCAACGGACTTAACAGAAATATAGTTCAGTGCCTTAAAGACTACAATATTCCGCTGTACCTTGCACATACAATTACTGATATTCAGGGCAGCGGCAGAGTCGAAAAAGTAGTGGTATCTAAAGTAGACGAGAATAAAAAGCCTATTCCCGGAACGGAAATTACTTTCGACTGCGATACAATATTGCTTTCAGTCGGACTTATTCCTGAAAATGAGCTTTCAAAATCAGCCGGAATTGCTTTGGATTCAAAGACGAAAGGCCCCGTTGTTTACGAGAATATGGAAACTTCGGTCGACGGTATATTTGCCTGCGGAAACGTTGTTCATGTTCATGACCTCGTTGACTTTGTTACAGCGGAAAGCCAAAAAGCGGGCCGCTCGGCAGGAAAATATATTGCGGGCAGTCAGCCACAGTGCAGCAGCTTTATAGAAGTAAAACAGGGAAGCTGTGTTAATTACACAGTTCCTCAGAAAATACGTGTTCGGAATATCGAAAAGACAGCGGAACTCTTTTTCCGTGTCAACAATGTATATAAAGATGTTGTTATTAAAGTCAGGGATGACGAAAAAGAGATAGCAAAGTTTAAGCGAGAGCATATGGCTCCCGGCGAAATGGAAAAAATAGTTCTGCCAAAGGCATTTTTGGAAAATGTCAAAGGCGCGCTTACAGTAGCGGTTGAAAAGGAGGAAGCTTAAAATGACAGAATTAATTTGTATTGTATGCCCGAGGGGCTGTCATTTGAAAGTTGACGAGGAAAACGGCTATGCCGTAACGGGAAACACCTGCAAAAGAGGCGAGGAGTACGGCAAAAAAGAGCTGACAAATCCAACAAGGGTTGTTCCGTCAACGGTTAAAATCAAAGGCGGAATACACCGCCGTCTGCCTGTAAAGACAAGTAAGCCAATTCCTAAAGATTTGATTTTCAAAGCGATGAAACTTCTCGATACCGTAGAAGTAACTTCACCTGTAAAACGCGGTGATGTTGTATATAAGGATATTTTGGGTACGGGTATTGATTTTATAGCAACAAGGGATATGTAAATAAAAATATGGGTTCGGAAGTTCTTCCGAGCCCATTAATTTATTTTGTATATAGTATTATGGTTTAATACCTACCCCTAATACGGAAAGGGGCAGGAAGTGAGAACCCTAACATTTAATATAGAATCAATGTTATATGTTGTCCCAAATATCGGGACAGGTTGAAGAAATTGCAACTGAACCCGAGTCGAGAGCATTTAAAACGTCTTCCTTGTCGCTTATTAGTCCGCCCGCAATAACCGGGACGTT
>DHNU01000012.1:18777-28881 GCA_002407645.1 Ruminococcaceae bacterium UBA5408 | reverse complement strand
TAAAGCCCCGCGGACTTTGCCGCTCTTATCATAGAAGATTTTGTACTTATAATTCCGTCGGCTTGTGTGGTATGTTTAATATAATCGATTACTATATCTTTACTTGACGTACCTTCAAGCAAATCAACGTGGACAAAAGCATATTTTCCTGCTTTTTTTAATCTGTCGACAATTTTAGGAATGGTTAAGATGCTGCCGTACAGAATAAATACTATATTACAGCTTGAACCAATAACCCGCTGTAATCCTTTGTCGTCTTTAATTGCCGCAATAATTGGATTATCCGATAGTAAATCAAATATAGGGTTATGCATAAAAGCCTCCTTAGAGTAAGATTAGTTTATAAAAATAGCATACCGCAAATTCTTTAAAAAAGCCAACATTTTATAAAATTTAATCCATTGACTTCAAATTTGAGTGTGATATAATACAAAATGGTATATGCGCCTGTAGCTCAGCTGGATAGAGCACCGGCCTCCGACGCCGGGTGTCGCAGATTCGAATTCTGTCAGGCGTACCAAACAGAGCCATGCAGTAAAAAATGCATGGCTCTGTTTCTCTATTTAAGTGTGTGGGTTTACAGAGAGCGGAACTTTTTTCGGTACTGAAGTAAAACGAGACTGAGAGCCACAGCGCGAAAGTATAACAATTAATCTTATGCAAATTCAGACAATTAAAAAAGTTATATCATTTAAATAATTTTTATGAAATATAAATTTATTTTTGCTTAATTTCAAGGAGAAATTTTTAATTCATATTTAAAGTATGTATGGCACAGAGTCTTGATTATTGTTAAATTCCACGGGATTACAAGCAACAAGAATAACATTTTAACAGCGCTAAAGTTAAGAAAAGAACAGAAAAAAGATTAGATTTCTCTAACCTTTTTCCTGTAATGGCATATGTAAAATTATTATATGGATTAGTTATTTTACTGCTTACGATACGGGCAGGCTTGTGTGCACGCTGAACAGCCGGCACAACCGCTTTTTTTCTTGTCTTTTTTAAGCTTAAATACGATTAATAAAACTATTACGGCTAAAACTGCGGCAACAAGAATTGTACCTATGTTTTCTGCTAAAAATGTTAACATATGTTATCTCCTTTTAATCTTTAAACTCTGACTTTTACTTTCAAAGTATTGCTTTCCCTGTATGGCTTTATTAACATATATACCATAAAAATGATGACAGCGAAAGCGGTAATCGAACCGAGGACATTTCCCTGACCGTTTATCAACATACCTAACTGATAAATTACAAGTGAAACGGCGTAAGCAAAAATGCACTGGTATGAAATCGCGAAAGCAGTCCATTTTGTATTGTTCATTTCACGCTTTATAGCTCCCATTGCGGCGAAGCATGGTGCGCAAAGAAGGTTGAAAACGAGGAAGGAATATGCGGCAAGGGGTGAAAATACTTCACGCATATTAACCCAAATCTGCCATCCGTTTTCAGCGACTTCATCAAATCCGCCGAACAGAACGCCGAAAGTACCGACAACATTTTCTTTTGCGATAAGTCCTGTAATAGCCGCAACGGAACCCTGCCAGTTTCCCCAACCGAGCGGAATAAATATCCACGAAATTGTTTTGCCGAGCGTTGCGAGGAGGCTGTTATTCATATCGACCGTTCCAAATGAACCGTTGTCAAAACCGTAGTTTGAAAAGAACCAAATAAGTATAGTGGCAAGAAGAATAATCGTTCCTGCTTTTCTGATAAAGGAGGAACCTCGTTCCCACATTGAACGAAATACGTTTCCAACTGTTGGCATATGGTATCCCGGAAGCTCCATGACAAACGGAGCAGGGTCGCCTTCAAACATTGTTGTCTTTTTAAGGATTATACCTGAAATAATAATAGCTGAAATACCCACAAAGTAAGCGCTCGGGGCAACCCACCATGCTCCGCTGAACATTGCACCCGCTATAAGTGCAATAATCGGAAGTTTGGCTCCGCATGGAATAAATGTAGTTGTCATAATGGTCATTCTGCGGTCGCGCTCGTTTTCAATGGTACGGCTTGCCATAATCCCGGGAACGCCGCAGCCCGTACCTATCAGCATAGGTATGAAGGATTTACCCGAAAGACCGAATTTCCTGAATATTCTGTCCATTACAAATGCAATGCGTGCCATGTATCCGCAGGATTCGAGGAAAGCAAGGAACAAGAATAAAACAAACATTTGGGGAACAAATCCCAAAACTGCGCCGACACCCGCGACTATACCGTCAAGAAGTAAGCTCTGCAGCCAATCGGCACAATTTATGCTTGACAGCCAATTTTCAAGAAAAACCGGAACACCCGGTACCCAAACTCCGTATTCGGCGGGGTCGGGTTCTTTAATTTCTTTTGCCTGTTTATAAGAAGAAAAAGTAACGGGGATTTCTTTTTCAATATTGCCGTCGTCATCATACATATAAGCAGAAGCTTTTAAGTCGGACGCTTTGTCGGGTTCAATATTTTTTTCTTCTGCTGCTGTTTCGAAAGCTTCAATAACTGCGGCAGGCTCTTCGTAATTTCCGACGGCATCTTCATAAGCGGAAGAACCTATACCGAACAAATGCCACCCGTCACCGAAAACACCGTCATTTGCCCAGTCGGTTGCCCATGTGCCGACGGTTGTTACAGACACAAAATATACTATAAACATAACAATTGCGAAAATCGGAAGTGCGAGAAATCTGTTCGTAACGACTTTGTCGATTTTATCTGAAGTGGAAAGTTTTCCTGCGTTTTTCTTTTTATAACATCCCTTAATAATAGACGAAATGTAAATATAACGCTCATTGGTTATTATGCTTTCCGCATCGTCGTCCATTTCCTGCTCGCAGGCTTTAATATCCTGTTCTATATGTTCAAGAGCATCTTTATTAAGACTTAATTTTTCTATTACCTTTTGGTCGCGTTCAAAAAGCTTGATTGCGTACCAGCGCTGTTGGATTTCGGGCAAACTATGTAAAACTGCTTCTTCAATATGTGCGATAGCATGTTCTACAACACCGTTAAACGTATGCATAGGAACTGTTTTTGTGGTTTTTGCGGCTTTTACCGCTTCTTCGGCGGCATTCGTAATGCCGATGCTTTTTAATGCCGAAATTTCAACAACCTTACATCCGAGTTCCCGGGACAACTGTTCAATATTGATTTTGTCGCCGTTTTTCTTTACGATGTCCATCATGTTGATTGCAATAACTACCGGAATACCTATTTCCGTAAGCTGGGTAGTAAGGTAAAGATTTCGCTCTAAGTTTGTTCCGTCGATTATATTTAAAATTGCGTCAGGCTTATCATCAATTAAGTAGTTTCGTGCAACGACTTCTTCCAATGTGTAAGGCGAAAGTGAATAGATTCCCGGAAGGTCCATAATTAAAACATCTTTATTATTTTTGAGCTTACCTTCCTTTTTTTCAACCGTAACACCTGGCCAGTTGCCTACAAATTGGTTTGAACCCGTAAGTGCATTAAAAAGTGTGGTTTTTCCGCAGTTTGGGTTACCCGCAAGAGCAATAGTAATAGACATCCATTTTCCTCCTAAATTTAAGTTAGTTATAACTAACCAATGCTTCAATAAAATGGGTTAGAGTAAACTAACCCTTGGACAGTTAATATAATCATTCAACTAATATCATTTCAGCATCAGCTTTTCTCAAAGATAATTCATAACCGCGGACATTAACCTCAATTGGGTCGCCGAGCGGCGCAACTTTACGAATATGTATTTGTGTTCCTTTGGTAATTCCCATATCCATAATTCTGCGCTTTACAGCACCTTCGCCTTGCAGTTTTGCTACTGTGAGAGTTTCTCCGACTTTTGCCGCTTTTAGCGTTTTCATAAGTTCCGTCTCCTTAAAAATTAAACTATAATTTTTCTTGCCATTTCTTCGCTGACGGCAACACGAGCTTCTTTTACGTTAACGATTATATTGCCGCTAATCGTTGTAATTACCGTAACTTTGGTTCCGGCTACAAAGCCCAGTCCTTCAAGAAATTTTTTCGTTTCGGCTTTGCCGCCTATTTTTTTAATGACGTTTGTATCTCCGATATCTGCCATTGTTAAAGGCATAATACTTCACTCCTGACTGGTTAGTGGAAACTAACTTAAAACCAAAAATAAAAGTTAGCAACATCTAACTGCGATTTATGTTAGCACACCCTAACTAAAAAGTCAAGAGCTTTTAATTTGTATTCATAAATTTATTGTGATATTATAGCTCTGAGTTTTGTATTGAAAGCCGTTACGCAAAAATCAAAGGATGTGGATATTGTGAAAATACATGAAGCGGCAGAAAATTATCTTGAAACAATATATATAGTGAAAAAGCGGCTTGGATACTGCCGTTCAATAGATGTTTGCAATGAACTGGGGTATTCCAAACCGACAGTGAGCGTTGTTATGAAAGATTTCCGTCAAAACGGATATGTTGTGATAGATTCGCACGGGGATATAACCCTTACAGAAAAGGGACTGAAAGTAGCTGAAAGAATGTACGAAAGACATCAATTACTTGGTAAAATGCTTATTGACCTTGGCGTGGATGATGAAACTGCTTATGCAGATGCCTGCAAAATAGAACATGACTTAAGCGAAGAAAGTTTTTCTAAAATAAAGGAACATTACAGTAAAATGAAAAAATAAAAGGATGTGCTGCAATGAAAATTAGGCTTGACTATATTGAAAAAGGAACAGGAACACCTTTAATACTGCTGCATGGAAACGGCGAAAGCAAAGAATATTTTAAACACCAAATAAATGTGTTTTCAAAAAATTACAGAGTAATTGCCGTTGATACACGCGGCCACGGAAAATCACCGAGAGGTATGGCACCTTTTACTCTTAATCAGTTTGCGGAAGATTTAAAAGATTTTTTGGATTCTTTAGAAATAAATAAAGCAATTATTTTAGGTTTCAGTGACGGGGCTAATATTGCGCTTTTGTTTACTTTAAAATATCCTGACTTCACCGAGAAACTAATTTTAAATGGAGCGGATTTAACTCCTAAAGGGGTAAGGCTTAAAACTCAGCTGCCGATATGTGTGTCCTACGGGATTGTATCGCTGATATCCGTCTTTGACAAGAAAGCGATTTCAAAAAAAGAAATGCTCGGTTTAATGGTCACGCAGCCGAATATCAATCCCACCGAATTAAACAAGATAAAAGTACCGGCTCTTGTTATTGTCGGCACTGACGATATGATTAAACAAAGCCATTCAAGGCTTATTGCGGAGTCTATTCCAAATTGTAAATTTTCGGTTATTGAGGGTGACCATTTTATTGCAGGTAAATCCTATAAAAAGTTTAATGAGGAAATCCTGAAGTTTTTGAAAGAATGACAGAACCAAAGAACCACAAAACAAATGGGACAACGGTTATGCAAAATAATTATTTGTGAATATTTCGGTTACAGTAAAATAATAATAGAAAAAAGTCAATCACATAAGCGGCTGCTTTTTTTGTTAATATTAAAATTATAGAAAAATTATAATAAAATATTTATTACTGAATTATACTTATTATTTGAACGTAAATTTATATATTTTACAGTAGAAAAAATGCTTAATATGCGTTATTATATACATTAATAAAAGAAGTAAAAACTTAGTATAATCGCTTATACTGATTGTTTACTCATTTACGCAAATTATGGGTATTAATAGGGGGAGATTTTTGTGAATGTTCTTGTTGTTGGGTGTGGCAGACTCGGAACCCGTGTTTCTGAAATATTAGATGAACACGGCCATGATGTTGCTGTGGTAGATTCCAATCCCGATAACTTTCGAAATTTGAATGAGAATTTCAATGGAATTACAGTGGCAGGTATGCCCATGGATATGAAAGTTTTACAAAATGCCGGTGTTAAAAGCTGTGATGCGGTCGCAGTGGTTACCCCGGACGATAATCTAAACATTACGGTATCACAAATAGTAAGGGAGTTTTTCGGAGTAAAAAATGTTGTTGCCCGTATTTCTGACCCTGAGCGTGAGAATGTTTTCAAACGCTTTGGTCTTAAAACAGTATGTCCAACCAAAATGGCGGGCGATATAATGTGCACTGCACTTACACAACCGCTTACTTCAAGAAGTGTATCTTTCGACACAGCGACAGCGGCTTTTCATTTGCGCGGTGTTGACAGCTCTTTTATCGGTGCTCCAATCGAAGCTGTTCCGCTCGACGTGTGCGAAACTTTATTTGGGGTGCTGCGTAAAGACGGTTCAATGGAACTTTATTCTGTCAACAATAAAATCATTTTGGCCGAAGGGGATAAGGTCATATTTGCTAAAGTAATTGACTGAATTAATATTATTAATGAGTTGAGGTACTGTTATGAAAATTGTAATTGTAGGCGGGGGAAAACTTGGCCACCAAATAGCAGGAAATCTGCTTGACAGAAAATATGATGTAAAATTAATTGAAAAAGACAAAATGAAGTGTATGAAGCTTGCAAATGAACTTGATGTTGAGGTTATCTGCGGCGACGGCACGGAAATAGAAGTGCTTGAGGACGCAGGGACGAGAAATACGGACTGCTTTATTTCGGTAACGGGCAGCGACCAGGACAATTTGGTTGCGTCCCAGCTTGCAAAACTTGAGTTTAACGCCAAAAAAGTAATCGCAAGAGCGAACGACCCGAGAAATCTAATGGCGCTAAGGACTTTAGGAGCGGATTTTGCCGTAAGCAGTACGGAAATCATCACCAATTTAATTGAACAGGAAGTTGACGTTGCAGGGGTACATCTGCTTGCGACACTGAATAAGGGTAAAGCTACAATTTGTTCCGTAACACTTCCGTACAATACTGCACTTGACGGAATTACGCTTAAAGATATCGACCTTCCGCAGGGCTCGCTTATTATCTCCCTTTTGAGGGACGAAAATATGATGGTTCCTAACGGTTTTACCGAAATCAGGGCGAATGATGAACTGGTGGCTATATGCAAAGGAAACAGCCAAAATCAGTTGATGAAAATTTTAGGTTCGACAAAATAATATTGTTAAAGCACAAAAAACGGTGCTTTAATGCAAAGATACCGCCGATATTAATATCGGCGGTATCTTTTTATCTGCGGATTAATTTTTATAATGGATGTTTTTATAGAAGCTATCCTACGATTACTTTTCCTTCGGGTAGAATGGCATTTCCCGAACGGCGTCCGCGGCGCATAGCTAATGCAAGGCCGAGCGATACAGGACCGACACGTCCGACAAACATGGTGAATGCTACGGCAAGCTTTGAAATCCAGCTGAGTGTTTGGGTAACACCTGCGGATAAACCAACCGTGCCAAAACCCGAAACCGCTTCAAATAATGCGTCAATACCGTTTACATGGGGGTCTGCGGTCAATATAATTCCTGTTGTTACAAAAACTACGAAAGCGGCTCCCGTTAAAATAGCGAGTGCCCGGTAAACGGTGAATTTATCTATTTGACGTTTTGCAATTGTGGTTTCTTCACAGCCGCGCATAACGCTTAATACTGTAGCCATTAAAACAACGAAAGTGGTGGTTTTAATACCGCCGCCCGTACCGGCAGGCGAAGCACCGATAAACATTAAAATAATAGTTATGATTTTTGTAAAATCGTGCTCTTTTGCTATGTCAACCGAAGCAAATCCCGCGGTTCTTGCGCTGATGGATTGGAAAAGAGATGCATTTAATTTTGTACCGAAATTCATTCCGCTTAAGGTGTTGTCATATTCACAAATGAAAAAAAGAACGGTTCCCAAAACAATTAACACTAAAGTAGTGCCAAGGACTATATGTGAATGAAAATTAAGATGAGAGGTTTTATTTTTATGGTATCGCGGAATAACCTTTGAAAGATATATATCACGGACAACTACAAAACCAATTCCGCCCGTGACAATCAATGCGCCGACTGTTAAACAGATAAGGGGATCGCCGGCATAGGGAATAAGATTTCCGTTTTTCATTACAAATCCCAATATATCGAATCCTGCATTGCAATATGCCGATATGGCTGTAAATACCGATATCCAAATCCCTTCAAGTCCGAACTGCGGCACAAAACGCAGCATCATTAAGAGAGCGCCGAGCGATTCACACAAAAAGGTAAAGTATAGTACTGTTTTAACCAAATGGGTTATATCCATTGTTTCACCGCCGGTATTTTCCGCCGCAAGCTGTAAATCATGCAGCCCCAGTTTCCTGTGGATGAGCAGAGAAAATCCGGTTGTAAAAGTAATAACACCGAGTCCGCCAACCTGTATTAACGTAATTATAATAATCTGCCCCAAGATAGTCCAGTGTGTCCACGTGTCAAATACAATAAGACCGGTAACACAAGTAGCCGAAGTCGCCGTAAACAGAGAGTCTATAAAAGAGGTCGGATTTCCGCTCTTAGAAGAAATCGGCAAAGTAAGCAGAAGTGCGCCTGCCAAAATAATTACAGCAAAGCTTACAACTATAAGCCGCACCGGCGGTATGTTTTTCAGCCGGTTTTTAATAAAGATTTGTTTTTCCCCCATCTAAAAGATCCCCTTAAAATTTAAATATTTTGCTTTTCGCTCCTATATTATTCAGTACCGCATAAAGTGGAAGTCCCAGACCGTAACATACAACAAACTGTCCTGCTCCTACAGAGAGTGCGGCACCCCAAAATCCCGCTAAAGAAAAGCCGCCGTTTGATGATAAAACTGCTATTTCAAGCCCTATTATGACTGCATTGAAAATAACGGGCGGCAGCGGCGCAAGAATTGGAATATTCTTTACACGGATATTTCTGAGCCTGCGTGTACCTATTGCCGCCAAAAGTGTAGCCAAAGTTCCAAAAATCATATCTGCGGCGCCGTAACCGCTCCATATATTGGAGACAAGGCATCCAATAGCAAGTCCCGGTACAGCCGCGGGTGTAAAGACGGGTAAAATAGTAAGGGCTTCCGAAAAACGAAACTGAATCGGCCCATAGGCGAGATTGGCAAATGCAGCTAAAAGTGTAAGAACTGTGTAAATTGCGGCAATCATCGCCGCCTGAGCCAGATACTGTGTTCGTTTATTTTGTTTTTCCATTGTTTATTCCTCCGTAGTTTTATTTAAAGTCAGGATTTTGCGACTGACTTTACCTTACAGGTAATTATTTTACGATACTACAAAGTATTCATTAAATCAATATAAATTTACATATTTTAATACCGGTCAGCCGCAATAAATAAAGTCTGCCTTTTTCGGCAGACTTTAAATTAATTTGTATCTTCTGAAGAAGTAAGTGCAGGACTCGGTTCAAAAGTTTTTTCAACAAGTATTTTTGAAATTCGGCGTTCTTCAACTTCCTGTACAGTTAAAGTAAGATTCCTGATTTGAATACTCGGGTGCTCGTTAGGTTTTGGAATTCTGCCGAGTGTTTCAACAACAAGCCCCGCGATAGTATCGTAGTCGCCTTCAGGAAGGTCAAATCCAACCAGTTCCGAAACTTCATCTATTGAAGTGACGCCGTCCACAGTGAATTTGTTATCGGAAACTTTATGTATTTCCTCTTCCTCGTGGTCGTATTCATCCTGTATATTTCCTACTATTGATTCCAATAAGTCTTCCAAAGTGATAATACCCTCTGTACCACCGTACTCGTCCACAATAATAGCTATTTGAGTTCTGTATTCAGTCATTTCTTTAAATAGCTGACTGCAGCGTATGGTTTCCGGCACAAAATACGCAGGACGCATAAGATCCGTTATTTTGGTTTCTTCACCTAAAGAACTACCTACATATTTTAAAAGGTCTTTAACATAAATTATACCCAAAATATTATCTAAATCTTCATGAAAGACGGGAATCCTTGAAAAACCCATTTGAATTGATAAATTTACGACGTCCTGTATACTTGAAGTATCTTCAATAGCTTCAACTTCCGTTCGGTGTGTCATTACTTCGCTTGCCGTAATATCATTAAAATCAAATATATTTGAAATCATATCTTTGGCACTTTCGCCAATAACGCCCTTTTCTTCGCCGGCATCCACCATCATTAAAATTTCTTCTTCTGTTACGGGCTGCTCGGGTAAGTTTGGGTCAAGTCCGAACATCTTTAAAACCGTGTTAGTGGAAAAAGACAGAAAAGAGATAAAAGGTCGGAATACAACGGACGTTCCGT
>DHNU01000012.1:16851-18580 GCA_002407645.1 Ruminococcaceae bacterium UBA5408 | reverse complement strand
TAAAATTCCGACAAACTTAAAGGAGAGCTCCTCCGCCCGCTGCATAGCTATCTTTTTAGGAACAAGTTCACCGAAAACCAGTGAAAAGTACGACAGCAGTACGGTGATAAGGACGGTGGAAATACCATGAATAATATTTGTCGAAAAAGGCAGAAATTCAAGAAGCTGCGCCAAATCGTCGGCAAAACTCTGTGAAGCGGATGCAGAAGTTAAAAATCCGCTGAGTGTTACGCCTACCTGTATAGTAGCAAGAAAGCGACTTGAGTTTTCAGTAAGTTTAAGGACTTTTGCTGCCTTTTTATCGCCGTCCTCGGCCATTTTTTTAATTTTGGTATCGTTCAGAGAGATAACTGCAATTTCGCATGCCGCAAAAAAAGCATTTATTAAAATCAGAAACAGTAAAAGTAAAATTGCAGTAAAAGGATTTGAACTTTGCTGTGGACTTAAAGGCAATAAATTAAAAAGTAAATGAAATGACCCGTCAGGTTCGGGAGGCATTTTGTGTTCCCCTTTCGAAATGAAAATGTTTTACTATTATTATATAATACTATTAATATAGCTGTCAAACATAATTTGCTGTATCTGCGCTTTAATGCGGACGAGTAAGCAGAAGACTGAATGACTTGGCGGGGTGCATTTTGCTTTACATAGCTTTACACAGTATTATTAACGCTAAAATGAGAAAATCTATAAAATATTCTACCATATTAAATAAGTTATAAACAAGATATAAATTATCTTTGGTTATCTTTAGTTTTTGGTAATTATGCTTTACTTATTATATAAAAGATGTTAGAATTTAGATTGGTACAAGTTTGACAATGTACCCTATGGAAAAAAATATCCTTAAAGGAGGAAAATTATTATTATGGATTCAAGAAAAATGAAAACCATGGATGGTAATAACGCTGCTGCTCACGTTTCTTATGCGTTCACAGATGTTGCTGCCATCTATCCAATTACACCTTCATCCGTTATGGCTGATGAAACGGACAAATATGCGGCAGCCGGCAGAAAAAACCTTTTCGGCAGAGAAGTACAAGTTACTGAAATGCAGTCAGAAGCAGGAGCGGCAGGTGCTGTACACGGCTCACTGGCAGCCGGTGCACTTACAACCACTTACACAGCTTCACAGGGATTGCTTTTGATGATTCCGAACATGTATAAAATTGCCGGAGAATTCCTCCCAAGCGTAATTCACTGTTCGGCTCGTTCTTTGTCTACTCATGCACTTTGCATTTTTGGCGATCATTCCGATATTTATGCATGTCGTCAAACAGGATATGCGATGCTTTGCTCCAACAGCCCGCAAGAAGTTATGGACTTAGGCGCGGTTGCTCATCTTTCCGCAATTAAAGGCCATGTACCTTTCCTCCATTTCTTTGACGGTTTCCGTACTTCACATGAAATTCAAAAGATTCATATGTGGGATTATAAAGACCTTGATGATATGCTCGACTGGAATTCAGTTGAAAGCTTCCGCCGCAATGCCATGAACCCGGAACATCCGGTAATGCGCGGTACTGCTCAGAACGATGATATGTTCTTCCAGGCAAGCGAAGCAGGCAATAAATATTACGACGAACTTCCTGATGTAGTTATTGATTATATGAACAAAGTCAACGAAAAAATCGGTACAGACTACAAACCGTTTAACTACTACGGTGCACCTGATGCTGACAAAGTAATCATTGCAATGGGTTCTGTTTGCGAAGCAGCAGAAGAAGTT
>DHNU01000012.1:0-16562 GCA_002407645.1 Ruminococcaceae bacterium UBA5408 | reverse complement strand
GGCGAACCGCTTTATCTTGATATTCTTGCTGCTATAAACGGCACAGAATTCGCTTCTGCAACTGTTTATACAGGTCGTTACGGCCTTGGTTCAAAGGATACAACACCGGGTCAAATTGTTGCCGTTTACCGCAACATGGAATCCGATACTCCTAAGAAACGTTTCACCATCGGTATTGTCGATGATGTTACAAATCTTTCCCTTGATGTTAAGGAAACTCCCGATACAACACCTAAGGGCACACATTCTTGTAAATTCTGGGGTCTTGGCGCAGACGGTACTGTCGGTGCTAACAAGAACTCCATTAAGATTATCGGCGACCACACCGACATGTATGCACAGGGTTACTTTGCTTACGACTCCAAAAAGTCCGGCGGCTTAACTGTTTCCCACTTGCGTTTCGGCGACAAACCGATTAAATCCACATATTACATCAGCCAGGCTGATTTTGTCGCATGCCATAAACCTTCTTATGTTTATGAGTATGATATGGTTCAAGACCTCAAAAAGGGCGGAAGCTTCCTGCTCAACTGCCAGTGGAGTCATGAAGAACTCGACAAACAACTTCCTGCAAAGATGAAGAAATATATCGCAGATAACGATATCAACTTCTATACTATAGATGGGATTAAACTCGGTAAAGAAATCGGTCTTGGCGGCCGTATTAACACCGTTTTACAATCTGCATTCTTTAAGATTGCAAACATCATTCCTTCCGATAAGGCAATTCAGTATATGAAAGATGCCGCTTACAAGTCATATTCTAAGAAGGGCCAGAAGATTGTCGACATGAACTACCAGGCAATCGAGCGCGGCGCAACTGACTTTGTAAAAGTTGATGTTCCTGAATCTTGGAAACACTGCACAGATGATTCAGTGAAGAATATGGCAACAGAAGGCAGAAAAGATACTCTGGATTATGTTAACAACATCTTGAATCCTGCAAATAAATACAAGGGCAACGAGCTGCCTGTATCCAAATTCCTCAAGATGGCTGACGGTTCTGTTCCGGTTGGTTCATCTGCTTACGAGAAACGCGGTATCGCTATTGATGTTCCCGAATGGGATCCTACAAAATGTATCCAATGTAACTTCTGCTCATATGTCTGCCCGCACGCAGTTATCCGTCCTGTAGCACTTACAGAGGCTGAAGCAGCAGCAGCTCCGAAGAGCCAGAAGATGAAAGACATGACCGGACTTCCGGGCATGAAGTTCGCTATGACAATTTCAACCTATGACTGCACAGGCTGTGGTTCTTGCGCAACTGTCTGCCCGGGCAAGAATGGTGAAAAGGCTCTTACAATGAAGCCAATGGATACTCAGATTGAAAGCCAGAAAGGCTTCGATTACGGTCTTACAATTGACGAAAAACCGGAAGTTTTAAGCAAGTTTAAAACTACTACCGTTAAGGGCAGCCAGTTTAAACAGCCGCTTCTCGAGTTCTCCGGCGCATGCGCAGGCTGCGGCGAAACTCCTTATGCAAAACTTGTTACTCAGTTGTTCGGTGACAGAATGTACATTGCAAACGCAACAGGATGCTCCTCAATTTGGGGCGGTTCCGCACCGGCTACACCTTACACAGTAAACAAGAAGGGCTTTGGTCCTGCATGGAATAACTCCCTGTTTGAAGATAACGCAGAGTTTGGCTACGGTATGACTCTTGCTCAAAAGGCAATCCGCGGCAGACTTGAAGAATACGTCACAAATATCGAGGCTTCCGACAGTGCTTCCGAAGAACTCAAGGCAGCTTGCAGAAATTACCTGACAACTAAGGAAGACAGCAAAACAAACCGTGAAGCAACCGATACTTTAATTCCTGAATTGGAAAAAGCGGCAAAGGGCAGCGGCGATGTTGCTGAACTTGCTAAGAAGACTCTTGCAGACAAAGACTATCTCGCTAAGAAATCCATGTGGATATTCGGCGGCGACGGTTGGGCATACGATATCGGCTTCGGCGGCGTTGACCATGTTCTTGCTTCCGGCGAGAATGTCAATATCCTCGTATTCGATACTGAGGTTTACTCCAACACAGGCGGCCAGGCTTCTAAGTCAACACCAATCGGTTCCGTTGCACAGTTTGCCGCAACCGGTAAGGCGACTAAGAAGAAAGACCTACCTGCTATCGCAATGAGCTATGGCTATGTATATGTTGCACATGTTGCAATGGGCGCAGATTACAACCAGTGCATTAAAGCATTTACAGAAGCTGAAAGCTATAACGGTCCTTCAATCATAATTGCTTACGCTCCATGTATCAACCACGGTATCAAGGGCGGCATGAGCATTTGTCAGACAGAAGAGAAGAAGGCTGTTCAAGCTGGTTATTGGAGCAACTTCCGTTACGACCCACGTCTTGCTGAAGAAGGCAAGAACCCATTCCATCTCGACAGCAAGGCTCCTACAACAAGCTATCGTGACTTTATCATGGGTGAAGTTCGTTACAACTCACTGACACGCGCATTCCCAGAGCGTGCAGAAGTTCTGTTCAGAAAAGCTGAAGAAGTTGCTAAGGACAATTATGAGCATCTCTCTAAGCTTTCAGATATGAAATAATTTACGCAAATAAAAATATATAAGCTTATATAAAATATATTTTGAACACCCCCCAGGCAAAAGTAAATCGCACCCCCAAAGTTAGACAGCATGTTATGCTGAAATAACTTTGGGGGTGTTTTTTGTATAAGCTGCCGACTGTACTTTAAAATCAACCGTTTAAGTAAAATAAGTGGAGCTACAAAAATATTACTGTTATAATAAGTTCATCGTTAACGAGAATAAGCCTTGAGAGGTGTTTTAATGGATGTTGAAATAAAAATTGACAACAAGTGTAAATCCCCGAAAATTGTAATTTATACCGACAAAATAACTCGCCCGATAAATGACTTGGTTAATAAGCTATCGGGAGAAACTTCAAAAATGCTTACGGGTTTTAAAGATGACGAGGTTTACTTAATTAATCCCGAAGAGATTATAAATATTTATTCCGAAAACCACAGGATTTTTGTTAGAACAAAATTGGGTATTTATAAGCTTAAAACAAGACTGTATGAACTTGAAGAAATGTTCGAAGGAACTCATTTTATCAGAATTTCAAATTCTGAAATCGTCAATTTTAAATATGTGGAAAGTCTTGACATGAGCATGAGCGGTACAATAAGTATCAAACTTAAAACAGGCGGAAACTCATTTGTTTCAAGGAGATATGTAAATAAAATTAAAGAATATTTGGGATTATGAGGTGATTATATGACATTTAAAGAAGCATTAAAGCGCGGATTAATAGGTTTCCCTATAGGAATATTTATCAGTACGACTATTTCGGTTATTACTTCAATATTAATAAGAGGTTACACAGGTGACAATTTCAGTGCTGCTGCTCCGGATTTCATACAAGCGGCGGGGAGCGAACTTAATGCGGTTATACTTCAATATTTTTTAAGCGGTGTTTTAGGATTTTCATTTGCCGTAGCGTCGTTAATTTATGAAATAGATTCATGGAGTATAACAAAGCAGACGGTAGTACACTTTTTATTTACAGCGGGCGTGTTCTTTCCGATTTCATATATATGCCATTGGTTTAGCTTTTCTCAGTTCGTAGTATCATTTGTGATTTTTGCAGTAATTTATTTTTTAATTTGGGTAATACAGTACAAATACTGGAAGAAAAAAGTTAAAGAATTAAATGACAAACTGGCGGGAAAATAAGGTATGTGTTAGTAATACCCAAACACATAAATATTCGATTTGAAACAAAAAAGGCGGGTATAAACCCGTCTTTTATATTTTATATACAGAAATATATATTTTTACAATATAAAATTATTTTCAAGTTATTGACAAGCGCTTTTGCTGTGATACAATATATTGTGCACACTAAATTTTTGGGGGGTCACTATGGATATTTCAAAAAATGCATTGGAAGTCTTAAAAAGAAGATACTTGATTAAAAATGAAAAAGGTGAAACGGTGGAAACCGTCGAAGCCTTGTTTAGACGCGTAGCAGATGCTATTGCAAAGCCGGACAGTCTGTACGATAAAAAAGCTGACCTAAAAATTACAGCAGAGACTTTTTATACAATGATGACCAATTTGGAATTCCTGCCCAATTCACCCACCTTAATGAACGCAGGGCGTCCGCTCGGGCAGCTTTCTGCGTGTTTTGTTCTTCCCGTAGAGGACAGCATGGAAGCAATTTTTGAAGCTATTAAGCAGGCAGCACTTATACACAAATCGGGCGGAGGAACAGGCTTTTCCTTTTCACGTCTTCGCTCAAAGGGAAGTACGGTAAATTCCACGGGAGGAGTTGCGTCCGGACCTATCAGCTTTATGAAAGTTTTTAATATGGCAACGGAAGCTGTTAAACAGGGCGGAACACGCCGCGGTGCAAATATGGGAATACTTCGTATCGACCACCCGGATATTATGGAATTTATCGACTGTAAGGCGAAGAACAATGAAATAAATAATTTCAATATTTCTGTAGGTTTAACTGAAAAATTTATGAAAGCCGTCGAAGATGACACCGATTATGATTTGGTTGACCCACATACGAATAAAACGGTTTCAAAACTTCATGCCCGCACTGTATTCGACCATATTGTCGAGGCGGCTTGGAGAAACGGCGAACCGGGGATAGTTTTCCTTGACAGACTTAACAAAGACAATGTAGTTCCTTCACAGGGAGAAATTGAGTCGACAAACCCATGTGGTGAACAGCCGCTTCTTCCTTATGAATCTTGCAACCTCGGTTCTATAAACCTTACAAAAATGCTTACAACAGAAGACGACAAAGTTGTTTTCGATTGGAATAAATTAAACACAACTGTAAAAAACGCCGTTCATTTTTTGGATAACGTTATAGATGCAAATAAATATCCTTTGGAGAAAATTGATTTTGTAACAAAACAAACCCGAAAAATTGGCCTTGGGGTTATGGGCTGGGCGGACACCCTTTTGATGATGGGTATTCCCTATAACTCGAATGAAGCCATAGCCTTGGGCGAAAAACTTATGAAGTACATTACAAGCTGTGGCAGGCTTGAAAGTCAGGAGCTTGCAAAAGTCCGCGGAGCTTTTCCGCTTTTTAAGGAAAGCACGCTTCCAAAGGACAAGCCGCAGAGAAACGCCACTATCACGACCATTGCACCGACGGGCACACTCTCGATTATTGCAAACTGTTCAAGCGGAGTTGAACCGGTGTTCGCTTATGTATATATAAGAAATATTATGGACTCAACCGAAATGGTTGAAGTCAGCCCAATATTAAAAACCGAACTTGAAAAACGTGGACTTTACTCTGAGGAACGCATGAAACAAATTGCAAAAGAGGGTACTATAGCGCATATGGACTGGATGCCCGAAGATTTGCGCAGGGTGTTCGTTTCGGCACACGACATCAGTCCCGAGTATCACATAAGAATGCAGGCGGCATTCCAAAAAGGAACGGATAATGCCGTTTCAAAGACAGTTAACTTTTCAAATTCCGCAGAATGTAAGGATGTAGCAGAAGCTTATTCTCTCGCCTTTAAATTGGGGTGTAAAGGCGTTACTATTTACCGCGACGGCAGCAGAAATGAGCAGGTGCTGAATATCGGTAAAGTTAACAAAGACGGACATTCCGAAGAAAATTCTGCAAATCACGACAAAATAATACCGCGCGAACGTCCCGATACCGTGACCGGTATAACCGAAAAGATAAAAATCGGATGCGGTAACTTATATGTCACTGTAAATTATGACGACAAAGGAATTTGTGAAATTTTCACAAATACAGGCAAGGCAGGGGGATGTCCTTCACAGTCCGAAGCTACCGCCCGTCTTGCGTCTATATCATTAAGAAGCGGAATAAGCGTAAAGAGTATTATAGAACAGCTTAAGGGAATACGCTGTCCTTCAACAATAAGACAGCAGGGACTTAAATGCACCTCGTGCCCGGATGCCATTGCAAAAACGATTGAACGTGTTTACAATAATCAGGTTAAACTTGGAAAATGGCAGGCGCTTGAGGAGCAAATTTCGCCCAAAATCACCAATTCCGCCCCCGGAAGAATGCACTTCTGCCCTGAATGCGGGGCGAAGCTTGAACACGAGGGTGGATGCGTAATGTGCCGCCAATGCGGATTCAGCAAATGTGGTTAAAATTCAAAGCCGCGGCGTGCAGGGACATTCGTTTCAAAAGGATGTTCAACTTTTTTAATTTCTGAAACGTAATCGGCAAGTTCCAAAACTTCGGGTTTTGGATTTTGTCCTGTCAAAACAAGCTCCAAGTCATGGGGCTTGTTTTTTATTAAGTCAATAATAAGTTTATTGTCAAGAAATTGGAAGTTTACCGCACAAAATATTTCGTCTAAAATAAGTACATTGCACTCCTGATTATTAACAGCACTTACAGCGCGGAGAAACATATTGGTACATAGAACGGACGCTTCCTGCATTTGATTTTCGGTCATACTGTAAGTGGAATTGATTACTTTGGGACAGGGCAGAATATAAAAGTTTTTAAGCTTGTTTAATATTTTTAATTCATAAGAGTAATTACCCTTAAGAAACTGCATCATCATAACGTGATTTCCAAGTCCGCATGCGCGGATTCCAAGACCAATGGCGGATGTGGTTTTTCCTTTTCCGTCACCGCAAAAAATATGTACAAGACCTTTCATTTAATACACTCCAAACTATAAATTTATTTATTCTAACAGCTAATTAACATTTGATTTATAATGCGTTAACATATATTTATTAGAATTATCATAAAATTATAAATTAATACTCATATCGTTTTCATATTACTTAATTATAATAATCTATAGAAAACAAAGTCGAAAGGAATGATTTTATGCATAATCCCTTTAATAAAAATGAAGGAAATCGTACCAATCCTTTTGAAACGGACTTCAAGAAGACGGACAACACTCAGTGGAATGGGGACTGCTACCATTACTCCAAACCAAAAGAGAATTTTACCCAAACACATAGTGAACCCAATGTCCCACATTGCAGTGCAGAATTTGTGAAAACGCCGAAAAAAAAGCACAGCGGCAAAATTGTCGGAAAAGTAATTGCGGCTGTTTTGGTATGTACTGTTATTTCGGCAGGCTCTATAGGCACTTTTGTAGCGCTTGTAAATAACGGAGTTGTAAAATTTAATAACGGACAGAATTTGTCGAACCCTGCATTTACAATTACAAAAATAGCCAACGGTTCAAACACAAATAACGTAAGCACATCTGTGGGTGAACTTACAAAACAGCAGATTGCAGAAAAAGTCATTCCATCCGTTGTGTGCATACAGAATTATCAGATAAATAAAAATGCACTTTACACATTCGGCTCTTTTGGTTCGAACGGACAAAAGGGTTCTGATGAAAGCGCTGTTACCCCCGCAAGCGAAGGTTCGGGGATTATAGCGAGCAGTGACGGCTATATTATCACTAATGCCCATGTCGTTGACGGGGCGTCATCACTCAAGGTTATTTTATCCGATGGCAAAAGCTATGAAGCAAAACTTATCGGCAGTGACAAAATAACCGATTTGGCGGTAATTAAAATTAATGCACCCGGGCTTAAAGCGGCTGAATTTGGCTCGTCTAAAGATTTGAAAGTTGCAGATACGGTTATGGCCGTAGGAAATCCCGGAGGTATGGAGTTTAATTCAAGTGTCACAATCGGTTACATTTCAGCTTTAAACCGCATGGTTCCGAGTAATGAAACAGGATGTGCAATGAAATGCATACAGACCGACGCGGCGATTAACCCCGGAAACTCAGGTGGTGCGCTTGTTAATATGTACGGCCAGGTTATCGGTATAAACTCTTCTAAAATCGTTGCAGAGGAATATGAGGGACTGGGATTTTCTATCCCGATTGATGAGGCACAGCCGATTATCAGCGATTTGAAGCAATTCGGATATGTCAAGGACAGAGCGGTACTTGGAATAATGGGACAATTTATCGACAAAATGACGGCAAGCTTTTACGGGCTTCCTGCCGGAATGTATGTCGATTCAGTTACAAGTCAGGCAGTTAAGGACGCCGGCATAAAACGCGGCGACGTTATAACAAAAATAGACGGCAAAGATGTTATAAGTCCAAATACGGTTACGGGAATAGTTTCGTCAAAGAAACCCGGCGAAACGGTTACCCTAAATGTTATACGCGGAATTACAAATGAAACGTTCACCGTTAAAGTAAAACTTTCGCAGTCAACAGGCAAATAACAGGTTAATGGGTTAAATAAGCAGCCAACCTTTAAAATGGTTTGGCTGCTTTTTTATTTATTTTGCATTGTTATAACCCGGCATTTAAAAATTAAAGGTTCTTTAACTTGTCGGGATAAATTAATATTTAATACCTGCACCTAATCTCTCCCATTTTTATTTGAAAGCGAAAATAGGCAGTTTTTATTAAATGGGAGGGGGAAGAGGGTGAGAACCTCAACATTTCATATAGAAGCAAATTAAACGCAATTTACGTATTTCAGTTTGAATTTACCGCCGAGCCTTTTAAAAGCGGGTGTAAGCATAAGCTGTATCTCGTTTGGCTTATCAGGAAGTAAAACGATAGCTTGACTGTGGCTTTCAATAAGATAACCGGTTAAAGTTTTGCCCAAAAGTCCTAAAATGCCTTTAGGTTCACCGCTTTGTTTTATCGGAATACCAAGAGTATTAAAAATGTGTTTTGAACAAAGCGGACGTGAATTTTCGGTATCGCATACTACAAATACGACGGTGTGAGAATAAAGCAGGTTGGACATAAATGCATTTAACTTTTCTTCTTTTGTGCATACCAAAACTTCCGATATCTCCACTCCGAAATCGGATATAAAATCGGAGATTTGTTTTTGACAGAACATGGTTCTGTGCGCAAAATAAAAAAGCAGACCTGCATCCATATTTTCACCCCGCTTGTTTACTTTCCTTTTTTCCGACTGCTTTATAAGAAAAGCCAATTAAAGTAAATTGGTTTGGACTCACTGTATCTTTAAAACACCTATTTCTGAAGGCTGTATTGTATTGTACTGAAAAGTGCGGGGAATTATTTTTAAGGCGTTTTAGAGCGTTTGTTTGGTATTTGCAGATATGTACAGTAAATAAAATACACAGACGGCAGAATTATTTGATTAACTTTTTCCGTTTCAGTTTATATCAGTACCGAACGGAATAAAGATATCACAAATTTACTGAAATATCTGTCGTACTGTGTATTCAGAATTACTCTTTATGAATTTTTTGAGTATGCGGCTTTTTCCAAGCCGCCAATACCGCAAAGGTAACGCCTAACCATGTCGAGCGCATTGGAAGAAGCAAGTGTACGAATATGTGAGCGGCCTTTTTCGGTGCTGCTTCCGGGCATTTTGCGAACCCACGTTTTTTTGCCGTCGCAAAGTGCAATATATACAAGACCTATAGGCTTTTCTTTTGTTCCTCCGCCGGGACCTGCAATACCGGTAATACCGATACCTAAATTACTTTTGGATACTCTTTGAATACCCTCTGCCATTAGGCGCGCGGTCTGTTCGCTTACAGCACCGTATTTATTTAATATATCTTCGGGAACACCTAAAAGAAGAGTTTTAATTTCGTTTGCATATGTCACAGCACCCATATGGAAAACTTCGCTTGAACCCGAAATATCGGTAATACGTTTTGCTAAAAGTCCGCCGGTGCAGGATTCTGCCGTAGCAAGAGTCATATTTTGTTCCCCGAGAAGATTAACGACTCTTTCTTCCAAGCTTTCAACATTTATTCCGTAGACATAGTCGCCCAAACGCTGTTTCAGTTCGTCTACAACGGGGGCGCACATCTTTTCGGCTTGAGCTTCACTTTCCGCTCTTGCCGTAACACGGACGAACATTTCGCTGTCTTTTGCGTAAGTTGCGGCTGTGGGATTTGTTCCGCTTGTAAGGTCGGCTATTTTTTCGGCAACGTATGCTTCACCAAGTCCGAAGACCTTTACCATTTTTGAGACAATAACAGCTTTTTCATTTTCCATTAAATAAGGGATAGCATAATTTTTAAGCATGGGTAGAAGTTCAGACGGCGGACCGGGCAGCATTATAAGGATTTTACCGTTTTCGGTTTTAAATCCGCATCCGGGCGCAGTTCCTAAGTCATTTGGAAAAACAGTACAGCCCTCGGGAAGCATTGCCTGTTTTTTCTGTGATGATGTCATGAGTCTGCCCTTAAAATAATTTTCAATTCTGTTTAGGCTGTCTTTGTCCAAAACTAATTTTTTGCCCGCGGCCTTTGCAATGGTTTCTTTTGTTAAATCGTCTTCGGTCGGCCCGAGGCCTCCAGTTGTAATTACTAAATCACTGCGATTTAATGCACTTTCGAGCGTATCTTTTAAACGCTCTACATTATCGCCGACGGTACCGCAGAATAAAAGATTTATTCCTATTGTGGAAAGCTCCCTCGCAACAAAGGAAGCGTCGGTGTTTACAGTATGTCCGAGCAGAAGCTCTGTTCCGACAGAAATAATTTCAGCGTTCATAAAATCCTCCGTTATGCTCTGATTTTTGTAAGTTTAACGTTATTTAAACATTCTTCTATTAAACCGTCACAGTCAAGCGCCTGCTCCGCTTCGAGTATATACTGCAGTTCAGGACGGGTTCTCGGATGTTTCGGGGTAAATACGGTACAGCAATCCTCATACGGCTGAATGGAGATATCAAAGGTATCGATTTTACGTGAAATATCTATGATTTCCAACTTATCCATTCCGATAAGCGGACGGAATACCGGCATATCTGCAGCGGCGTCCGTACAGACTATTGCCTGTAAAGTTTGGCTTGCGACCTGACCGAGGCTTTCACCCGTAATCAAAGCTTGGCAGTGTTCCCTGCGAGCAATTTTTTCGCTTACCCTCATCATAAATCTGCGCATTATTAAGGTGAAGAGTTCTTCGGGGCATTTTTTTAGAATTTCTTCCTGTATTTTAGCGAAAGGTACAGTAAACATGTTTATATGTCCTGCGTACTTACTTACCCTTTGGAGAAGGCTGACAACTTTCTGCTCTGCGCGTTCACTGGTGTATGGCGGGCTTGCAAAGTGAACTGCGGTAAGTTCGAGTCCGCGTTTTGCCATTGTCCAAGCCGCAACAGGACTGTCTATTCCGCCGCTTATTAAAATTGCGGCTTTGCCGCCTGTACCGACGGGAATACCGCCCGCACCGCGTATCGGCTGACCGTGTACATAAGCTGCGAAATCGCGTATTTCAACTCTTACAATAATTTCGGGGTTGTGTACGTCAACATGTAGGTTTGGAAATTTATCGAGCAAATATTCGCCGAGCTGGGCTGAGATTTGCGGAGATTTTAAAGGAAAGCGCTTATCCGACCGCTTTGATTCAACTTTAAAGCTTTTAGCGGAAAGCAAATCAATTTTTAAGTACTCCTCTGCGGCCTTTAAAATTTCGGGCATATCTTTTTTTACTACACATGCCCTCGATAATGTTGCTATTCCAAATATTTTTGAAATCTTTTCGACCGCAGTGTCTAAATCTGCGCCCTCTTTCGGTGTAACATAAACGGTTGATTGGGCGGTTCTTATATCAAACTCGCCCAAACCGTTCAGGCGGCGGCGTATGTTTTTTATAAGCGCCGTTTCAAAAGTATTTCTGTTTAATCCCTTTAATACCATTTCGCCTAATTTTATCAATATTATTTCTTCCATATAAAATCTCCTATACTTTATATTGGCCTTTTTGTAATTTCAATAAGTCCGTCTTTAAGAGTATCTATAAATACATCTACATCTTCCAAGTTGTTGAAACGAGAAAAACTTATTCTGAGGGAAGACGCGATTCTCTGTTTTGTAAGACCCATAGATGTTAGAACGTAACTTGCTTTTCCTTTTGAACATGCCGAACCCGAAGATACGTAAATTTCTTTTGAAGACAGGAAATGCAGCATTGTTTCAGCACGCACATCTCCCGCGGAAAAGTTAATTATATAGGGAAGTGCATCCTCGGGGGAGTTTATTTTAATATCTTCAATTTCCCCCAATTTTTGTCGGCAGTATGCATTTAATTTTTTCATTTCTTTAAGCTCAATGTCGAAACTCGGAAGTGCCTTTACAGCGGCTCCAAAGCCGACTATCATAGGGACTGCTTCCGTTCCCGGGCGGATATCCTTTTCCTGGCCTCCGCCATAAGTTCTCGGAACGATGTGTACGCCTTTTCTTATATAAAGCGCTCCCACACCTTTAGGACCGTGAATTTTATGAGAACTTATACTCATTAAATCAATTTTAAGTTTTTTCGGATTTATGGGGAGTTTACCGAAAGCCTGCACAGCGTCAACGTGAAAAAGCGCCGGCGACCTTGCGGCGGAAATTGCGGAAGAAACCGCTTCAATCGGAAGAATACTTCCCACTTCGTTATTTACGTACATCATGCTTACAAGAATTGTCCTTGGGTTAACGGCTTTAAAAATCTGCTCGGGGTAAATTTTGCCGCTGCTGTCGGGCTTTAAATATGTTACTATGAAACCCTCTTTTTCAAGCTGTTTCATAACATTTAAAACCGACGGGTGTTCTATTGCCGTTGTAACTATATGATTTCCACGTTTCCTCATTGCATGCGCCGCACCGAAAATAGCAAGGTTGTTGCTTTCCGTACCGCCGGAAGTAAAATAAATTTCTTCCGGATAAACATTTAAAAATGATGCTATTTCATTTCTTGCGGAGTTTTGCTCCTGCTCTGCCTTAAAGCCTTTAGTGTGAAGGCTTGAAGGGTTGCCGTAATTATTGGTCAGCATATCCATGATTCGGCTTGCGGCTTCGCGGCAAACCATGGTTGTTGACGAATTGTCAAAGTATATTTCACCCAATAGGGAGACCTCCAAATCTAAGTATATTATATTACTATATTATACACTACAAGCATATTTTGGGCAACGAAAACGACTTTCTGTGGCATTGCAATTTTATATATTTGTACTATAATAAATTTATACTGAGTGAGGAGGCAGCTGTTGTGAAAAACACAAAACAGAGAACCGCAGTAATGCGCATATTAAAGCAGAGCAGCGACCCTGTAAGTGCCGATGATGTTTTTGCCGCCTTAAAAGACGAGTATCCAAGTTTAGCACTTTCGACCGTTTACCGTAATTTAGAAAGATTTGCGGATGAAAGTATGGTAAAGAAGGATGTATGGAGCGACGGGATAGTACGTTATTCTCTTGCAGATAAACACCACGGGCATTACTTAATTTGCACACAGTGCAGTGCAAAAATTAAAATAGACGAATGTCCCATTTCCCGAATTGAACAGGGAATAGAAAAAGACACCGGTTTTGAAATTGAGGGTCATACGCTGACTATTTACGGCAAATGCCCCAAATGTATAAAAAAAGAAAACAATTAAGCCGCAGGATTTTACTTCTGCGGCTTTTTTCTGTTTTAGGGTTTGTTTTCAGTTTATTCTTTATCATAATATAAAAAAAGCGAGTGCATCGTTAATGAGGCACTCGCTTTACTATATATGTTATTGTGGAATTATTGTGAATGACGCTGATTTAAACGCTTTGGTTTTTATCACACAGTTCATTTATAAGCGAAAATATATTTTTACTTGACTGTGATTTATCGAAACTTTTACATGAAGAACGCATTTCTTCAAGCTTTTTGTTGTTTTCAATAAGAGAATTTATAATTTCGCCGGCATCGGCTCCTTTTTCAAGCCTTACCGCCATTTTGTGGGAAAGCAGGAAGTTTGCGTTGTCTTCTTCCTGCCCGGGAATTGCATCAAACACAGCAAGGGGTATGTTACAGGCAAGAGCTTCCGAAACAGTAAGTCCGCCCGGCTTAGTAATAATTAAGTCCGACGCATGCATATAATTTTCTACTTCGTTCGTAAAAAATACGAGCTTAGTCTTCTTTGGACTGTCTTCTATTACGGGAGTAAATGCTTCAAACAATTTTTTATTTTTACCCGTTATAACTATAATTTGAAAAGCAGTTGGAACTTGTACCAGCCTTTTATAAATCTTCATTATATTTGTAACACCGAAACTGCCCGCCATAATCAAAATTGTAGGCTTGTCGGTGTCCATGCCGAATTTTTTTAAAAGTGAGGGTTTATCCCCTGAATTGAAAAATACATCTCCGACGGGAATACCGAAAGGATATATTTTATTTTCATCAACGCCCATTTCTTTCATTTCGGGAATCATGTCTTCTGTTGACACAATATATGCATCCACATTAGGAGCAATCCATGCCCTGTGCGGGCCATAATCTGTCATAAGGCAGATAAGCGGTGCTTTGACAAGTCCTTTCCCTTTTAAATAGGAAATCATTTCTGTAGCGAAAGGGTGGGTTGAAATAATTACATCAGCTTTTTGTTCTTCCAAAACAGGCATTAATTTCAAACTGAAAACATTTGAGAATCTTGTCACAAGGGAAGAAAGCACACTTTCTTCGTTGGTCTTTTTGTAAAGCTGGCCGAAAATTTTCGGAGTTTTTGTTGCAAGAAAATGATATCCGTCACATACTGTTTTATCTAAAACAGTATTAATGCTTTTTAATGCATCTACAACGGTCACATTGTTACCGGCTGAATTTCTCAATATATAATCTTCTATAGCGTGCGAAGCACGAAGGTGTCCGCCTCCTGTTGCGGCTGATAGAATTAAAATTTTCACGTTCATCCTCCTAATAGGAATATTATTTTAACTTATTTATAACCGTAGTATAGCATAAAACTTTAAAAGTTACTATACATAATAAAGAGGATACTCATCATAAAAATAAGCAGTTTGCAGAGAGGTTAAAAAGATGTAACTTTACTTTTCGTATCGGCAGATATACAATTACCGTTGAATATTGTAGAATTTTTTACAATTAGGAGGTATTTCGTTAAATGACAAAAACAAAAGATGTTTGTCCGAATAAGAAAAACCACACCGGTGTGGTTATAATTTCCGCTGTAGTTGTTTTACTTTTAGCCGCAGGCGGATTTTTAGCCAAGAAGCTATATGACGACGAACAGATAAGAAAAATCCTAAACTCCGATAAATTTTACAATGGTATTTATGTGGAAGACATAAATTTAGCAGGTAAAACTTTAGAGCAGGCAAAAACCGAACTTAAAGCCGCAGAACCGGAATTTAGGGATAAATACGATATTAATATTGTATATAACGACAAGTCGTGGAAACTCACGGAAAACGATCTTGAGTTTAAGTTTAATACCGATGAGGTTCTTAAAAAAGCTTTTTCTTATGCTCGTGAGGGCAGCGAAGAAGAACGATTAAAAAAGATTGAAGAACTTAAAACAAGTCCCCAAAAATTCAGTATTACATCAACGGTTAACTGTGACAGCATTAAACCAAAATTAAAGGAAAAAGTTAAGGGAATAGCTTATCCCGCAGTTGACGCTACTGTTGCGTCTTTTGATACAAAGACTGTCTCTTTTAAATATGCCGACGGTAAAAACGGCTTAGCTGTTGAAGAAGATAAGCTGTTTAATCAAGTTGTCGAAATTATTAAAGGAGAAAAAAAAGGAACTGTAAACGTTCCTACTAAAGTAATTCCTTTTGAAACATCTGTTGCACAAGTAAAAAGTCACCTGCAGAAACTCGGTACATACAGCACTACTTCAACAAACAATGCAAATGGAAACTACAATATGGCAAAGGCATTAAAAAGAATAAACGGAACTTGTGTTCCTGCCGGCGGTGTTTTCTCTTTTCACGGCACTGTAGGAAATTCTAATAAGGCAAACGGATATCTTCCTGCGGGAGCACTTGAGAACGGAAGACCGATACAATCTTACGGCGGGGGGATATGTCAGGCATCCACTACTGTTTATGGTGCGGCTATACGCTCAAATATGAAAATAATTTCTCGAAAAAATCACTCTATTCCGTCTACATACTGCCCTATAGGGCAAGACGCGGCGGTAAGTTACCCTAACCTCGATTTTAAATTTCAAAATACTTCAAAATATCCTGTATATATAGTATCGGGAATGAATGGAAGAACTCTAACTGTAACTTTTTACGGATACCAGCCTTCAGATTATGATAAAATTGTGGTAACTTCAAAAAAAACTCAAACGATTCCTGCACCGTCGACTGCAAAATATACGGTGGACAATTCGCTTAAAGCGGGGTCAAAGCGACTTGACAGCAAAGCAAGAGCAGGCTCAAAGGCTGTAGCGCAGAGGACTTTTTATAAAAACGGTGCTGTTGTAAAAACTGAAAATCTTCCGTCATCGTACTATCCTCCGCTTCCGGCTTTTTATTCGGTAGGACCCTCAGCTGAAACAAACAGCAGTTCAATATAAAACATCAGTTAAAATACTTTAAAGTATAAACTTCAGATTGGTTTTGTGAAAACATGGGGCAAATTCCATAAGCAGAATAAATAATGCACTTTAAAGCCAGATTAAAACAATTGCTGTTATTTTCTTAAAATCTAAATTTGTATAATTCTGCGTTTTAACAAAAGTAAACCGTTATTTGAATTCACTTGACTTTTGTTGATATTTCTGTAAAAATGGTATATATAATAAAATACTAAATTTGTAAAAATAAAATTAATTGTTATATGATAATGC
>DHNU01000077.1 GCA_002407645.1 Ruminococcaceae bacterium UBA5408 | reverse complement strand
GTCAAAAAGTATGATGTATGGCTTGCGGACTACTCCGGCGACCCGGATTATCCATGCGGCATACAGCAGACGGGCAGCAAGGGGCAGGTAGCGGGCATAAGCGGAAGCGTTGATTTGGATGTGTCGTTCCGTGACTATCCGGCAATGATACAGGCCGGGGGGTATAACGGGTATACTAAGCCGCCGCGGACAGCAGTTAAAATCGACACGACAATAGATGTGGTTAAGCCTTCCGGCGATGTCTACACTTTCAAAGTTACATGTGATAAAACACCTGATGTTTCCACGGGCAACCCAAAAGTCGCGGCCCTGTTTTTCTGCAGGCGCGACGGGAACGACTATTTTTACCATCTGTTTTTCTGCGGCGGATCAGGTACGGAAACAGGCATTTATACCGCTGCGCCCGGCGAAGACATGCTTATCAGGTTTAAAGCAAAGGTAAAGTGAGGTGACGCGGGTAAAATGGGCGCAGTGGATATAGGCATTATTATCGCGTTAGTAGGGTGCTTTGTCGGCCTTGCAGGCTGGCTAAGCGGGAGGGATAAAAAAATCCTTAACGACGGTGAGTGGAAAGGGACGGTAAACACTAAATTGGACGATATAAAATCAAGCGTTTCGGGAACAAATACGGAACTTGCGAAAATAAATACCGCGCTTACAGAGCACGGCGAGCGCCTTACGGCAGTTGAAAGTTCCGCAAAGCAGGCACACCACCGTATCGACGAAATCGTCGGCGACAAAAAATAATAGCCGGCACAGCCGGCGGAAAGAGGTACTTTTATGGATAAAATCGACTGGAAACGTAAACTCACATCACGTAAATTCTGGACGGCCGCAGCGTCGTTTATCGCTTTGCTCATAGCCGCCATGGGCGGCACCGAGAATCAGGCATCGCAGATAACGGCCATCGTTATGGCCGGCGCAACGGTTATAGCTTACATAGTCGGCGAAGGACTTGTAGACAGCGCAAGCGTAACCGTAAACGGCGGCGCAGGGGCGGATACGCGTACAGCTACTGGCGGTACCGGCGCTAAAGCCGCGGCAGAAGCAGGCAAGACATCAAAACAGGCATGAAAAATGGGCACACCGGTCTTAACGGCCGGTGTGCCCTGTTTTTTATCTACCCGCCATTACCCATTGAAAGCGGGATTTTTTTATGGAGCTGCTAACGCGATTCGAACGCGTGACCTCGTCCTTACCAAGGACGTGCTCTGCCAACTGAGCCATAGCAGCGGGATAAAAATGGCGACTCGGATCGGGATCGAACCGACGACCTCTAGCGTGACAGGCTAGCGTTCTAACCAGCTGAACTACCGAGCCGTATATTTTGAGCAACATTTGATATTATACTTAATATGAGGTAATTTGTCAATATATAGTAGTGAAAAAGTTAAAAATATTTTTTTTCTGTATATTAAGTGCGAAAAATAGCTATATCAAATGATTTTTGCTGAAATAACATCGATTTAAAATATAATTAACATATATTAAACCAAAAGCTATTATATTTAATATGTAAAAGGTGAAATAATCAAAAATAAAGCCCTATAAATAATATCAAATGAGAGATATTATAAATGGACTTTTGGCAGGGGCAGAAGGACTTGAACCCTCGGCACGTGGTTTTGGAGACCACTGCTCTACCAACTGAGCTATACCCCTTTATTTAACTGCGTGTTTTATAATATCATTATCTTCCGGCTATGTCAATACAAAAGTTTATAAATTTAGCAAACTTTGCCTATGGGGCTTGACATATCAGAGCATTATATGTATAATTATTTTTATGTAATATGACTTACTAATACCCCTGCCGTATGGCGGATGGGAGGGAAAAGATAAATGGCTGAAATTAGAATTAAAGACAACGAGTCCTTGGACAGCGCTCTTAGAAGGTTTAAAAAACAGTGCGCAAGAGCTGGTGTTATTGCTGAGGTTCGTAAGAGAGAAGCTTATGAAAAGCCTTCCGTAAAACGTAAAAAGAAGTCCGAAGCAGCCCGCAAGCGCAAGTATAAGTAAATAATACTATAAACAATCAATTTTGAAAAGCGGGCTTTTTGCCCGCTTTTTTGGCTTAATTTTAATCCTCTCCGAATGGAGGTAGTGTATTGGCATTGTTTCTGCCTACTGTTGCTGTAGATAAAGTTACGGATATAACCCCGGAACTTATAAAAAATATGAAAGCAAGTGCAATTATTTTAGATGTAGATAATACACTTGCGGTTCATGGTTCACAAATTCCATTTAAAGGAACTATAGAGTGGACAAGAAGTATGCGCAAAAATGATATTAACATTTTAATTATGTCTAACAATTTTAAAAAAAGGGTAGAACCGTTTGCAGCCCAATATGGTCTTCCTTTTATGTATCTTTCCCTTAAACCTCTTCCGCTTGGATATTTTCGTGCGATATATAAAATGGGAGTTAAACGTAAAGATGTTGTAGTTGTCGGAGATCAAATTTTTACCGATGTTATTGGTTCTAATTTAGCGTTTATGAAGTCTATACTGTTGGTTCCAACCGGTAAAGAAAAATCCATGTCCTTTTTAATCAGACGCAGTTTAGAAAAACCAATACGTTATATAATTAAAGCAACAAATCGTGGGAAAAAATACTTTAAATAAAGAGGTATTCAGCATGGCAAGGAAAAAAGTTTTGGTAATACTGGGGCCGAACCTCAATATGGTCGGTATTCGAGAAAAAGGTGTTTATGGTGATGAAACTGCGGAAAGCATTAATGTTCAAATAATTGAAAATGCTAAAAAACTCGGTTACGACTGTGATGTTTATCAATCTAATCATGAAGGTGATATTATTGATAAAATTCACAGCTTGAAGGGAGTATACCACGGCGTGGTTATAAATGCCGGCGCTTTAACCCATTACAGCTATGCGCTTAGGGATGCAATTGCATGTGTTAGAATTCCATTCGTAGAAACCCACATGAGCAATATTCACACAAGGGAAGAATTTCGTCACAAAAGTGTAATCGCAGACGTATGTGCAGGTCAAATTTCCGGATTCGGAAAGAACAGTTATTTCCTTGCTCTTGCTGCATTAAAGGATTTAATGTAATAATTTAAAAATATCTTGAAAAAACTCGGGAAATATTATAAGATAATATTGGAGAAAATTATTGGAGGATTATAAGATGATATCTGCTGGCGATTTTAGAAATGGCGTTACATTTGAAATGGACGGAAACGTTGTTTCAATCCTTGAATTCCAACATGTAAAGCCCGGTAAAGGTGCGGCTTTCGTTCGAACAAAAATCAGAAATGTAATGACAGGCTCAGTTATCGAAAAAACATTTAACCCAAACGATAAATATCCGACAGCTTACATTGAGCGTAAGGAAATGCAGTATTTATACAATGACGGTGACCTTTATTATTTCATGGATCCTGAAAGCTTTGAACAAATTCCGATTAATAAAACTATTTTGAGCGACAGCTTCAAATTTGTCAAAGAAAATATGGATTGCAAGGTTCTTTCTTATAAAGGAAATGTTTTTGGTGTAGAGCCGCCGAACTTTGTAGAACTTCAGATTACAAAAACCGATCCGGGCTTTAAGGGAGACACAGCTACAAATGCTACAAAACCTGCTACAGTAGAAACCGGTGCAGAAATTAAAGTTCCTTTGTTTATCGACGAAGGGGAAATGATTAGAATTGATACACGTACCGGTGAATATATGGAGCGTGCATAACCAACACTATGCATATTCAGTAAAATAAAAGGAGGCAACAACATGACTAACAAAGAAAAAGTTGCTTACATTCGCGGTTTGGCTCAAGGACTTGAAATGGATGAAAACAAGAAAGAAGTTAAAGTCTTAAACGCGATTATTGATTTGTTGGACGATATGGCACTTTCATTGTCCGATATGGAAGATAATGTGGATGATATGGCTGACCAGATTGACGCGGTCGACGAGGATTTGGGTTCTCTTGAAGAAGAATTTTATGAGTCCGATGCTGACAACGACATAGACGAAGGCGAATGTTACTATGAAGTAACGTGCCCGAATTGTAATGAAACTATTTGCTTGTCAGAAGATATTGTTGAAGATGGACAAATGGAATGCCCAAATTGCGGTGAAACACTTGAATTCGATTTAGATGAAGAGGATGACAGCTGTGGGTGCGGCTGTGAAGACTGCAATTGTGACGATGATTAATAAATAGTCATAGTTTTTTAAAGGGATTGTTTTCGGACAATCCTTTTTTTATCTTATTTTATAGTTGCTTTATTAAACGTTTGAATGCTCGTTATACCATGTTCTCTTTCCTATTTATATATAGTATTTCAATGGGATAAGATGCCTTAACTGTTACAATTGATTTTGCATTCAAAAATATTGACAAATTAATTTTTGTGTGATAATATGAGTAAGCCGCGTATTACGGGCTTTTAAGTGGGAAACCCGCCCGATAGTAGCGAGATTATAGAAAAGGCAGGACCTTTTAAAATGTTTGCGATTATTGAAACAGGCGGCAAGCAGTATAAGGTACAAAATGACGATGTCATTTTTGTTGAAAAGCTTGCAGCAGAAGAAAACTCAGATGTAGAATTTAAAGTAATTGCAGTTGACGGTGATGACGGAATTAAGGTCGGTGCTCCTTATGTTGAAGGTGCAACTGTTACAGGTAAAGTCCTTAAAAACGGTAAGTCAAAAAAGATTACTGTATTTACTTACAAACCTAAGAAAAGCGAAAAACGTAAAATGGGTCACAGACAACCTTATACAAAGGTGCAGATTACCGCTATTAATGCTTAATTGTTATGATTTGTGCAGAATTTTTTACCCGGCCAAACGGTGAAATGCTTGGTTTTTCCGTTAAAGGTCACAATGGACTTGCCGGAGAAGATATAATTTGTGCGGCGGTTTCTTCCGCAGCATATATGGCTGCAAATACAATAATAGAAGTAATAAAAGCGGAAGCTGAAGTGACAGTTGAAGACGGTTTAATGCTGCTTAGGATTTCACCTAATGAAGCTAAAAGCTGTCTCAGCATTCTTTCGGGATTTAAGCTTCATATGCTTCAACTCGAAGAACAATATCCTGAAAATATTAACGTTAACTATACGGAGGTGTAAGTAATGCTAAAGATAAATATTCAATTATTTGCTCATAAAAAAGGAATGGGTTCCACTAAGAACGGTCGTGACTCAGAGTCTAAGCGTCTTGGTGTAAAGCGTGCAGACGGTCAGTTTGTACTCGCAGGAAACATTCTTGTAAAACAGCGCGGAACACACATTCATCCAGGTGAGAATGTTGGTAAAGGTTCTGATGATTCTTTATTTGCTAAAATTGACGGACATGTTAAATTTGAACGTCTTGGTCGTGACCGCAAAAAAGTCAGCGTTTACGCAGTAGAGCAATAATTTTTATTTCAGAGACAAAATCCCGGACGATTTCGCCCGGGATTTTTTTGGCTTTTAAGGGCAAAATATGGTATACTATTTCTATTCTAATTTTACAGAAACGGCGGTAAACATAAATGTTTATTGATATTGCTAAAATTTATATAAAAGCCGGTGACGGCGGTGCAGGGGCAGTTGCTTTTCACCGTGAAAAGTATGTTGCGGCAGGCGGACCAGACGGTGGTGACGGTGGTCATGGAGGGAATGTTATCTTTCAGATTGACGATAATCTTTCTACTTTGGCTGATTTTCGCTATAAAAGAAAATACAAAGCACAAAACGGTGAAGACGGTAAGGGTAAACGCTGTTACGGAAAAAAGGGCGAAGACCTTATCATCAGAGTACCAAGGGGTACTTTAATAAAAGATGCGGCTACAGGTAGATTAGTTGCCGATATGTCTACTGATGAACCTCAAATTATCGCTAAAGGCGGTAATGGCGGTTGGGGTAATACTCATTTTGCAACTTCTACTCGCCAAACTCCGCGTTTTGCAAAGCCGGGAACTCCGGGAGAAGAAATGGAAGTTCAGCTTGAACTTAAGCTTTTAGCTGATGTCGGGTTGGTCGGTTACCCAAATGTAGGTAAGTCAACTTTGGTATCTGTTGTGAGTGAAGCTAAACCGAATATTGCAAATTATCATTTTACAACTATCACACCTGTGCTCGGTGTTGTAAATGTTGGTGGCGGAAAATCCTTCGTAATGGCAGATATCCCAGGACTTATTGAAGGTGCGGGTGAGGGCGCTGGATTAGGCCATCAATTTTTACGCCACGTCGAACGCTGCAGAATGCTCGTTCATATAGTTGATGTTTCGGGCAGCGAAGGCCGTGACCCAAAACAGGATTTTGAAATTATAAACGAAGAACTTAAAAAGTTTAATCCGGATTTAGCCACACGGCCAATGCTTGTTGCGGGTAATAAATGTGACCTTGCAACAGATGAACAAATTGCAGA
>DHNU01000011.1:5376-21562 GCA_002407645.1 Ruminococcaceae bacterium UBA5408 | reverse complement strand
AATTAATTGTTATATGATAATGCGGCATAGTGCCGTGCACGAAGAAAGGATGAGCTAATTTGGCAGAAAATAATATTATCCCAAAGATTAGCATAATCATTCCCGTATATAATGTAGAGAAGTATATTGGAAAATGCCTTTTATCTCTGATAGAGCAAACTTTTAAAGATTTTGAAATAATTGCCGTTAACGACGGTTCTAAAGATGATACTTTAAAAATACTTAAACATTTTGAAGAAAAATACGACTGCATTACCGTTATCGACCAGAAAAACGGTGGGATTTCAGCTGCCCGAAATGCAGGTCTTGAAATTGCCCGCGGCGAATACTTATGCTTTATTGACAGCGACGACTATGTTTCACCCACATATCTTGAGGAACTTTATAATGCATCTGTAGATACAGGAAGTGATATAGCTTGTTGTTACTATTATTACCGTTTTGTTGAAAACGATTTTCTCTATGAATATCCGTTTAGATGCCGCGGAGTTTTTACTCGAGAGCAGGCAATGAATAAGCTTTTGCACGATGTCCAAATTCAAAGTTTGATGTGGAATAAAATTTATAAAAGAAGTCTGTTTGAAGGTGTTAAATTCCCATCCATGTGTTTTGAAGATATGGCAATAGCAAATAAGTTATTTGGCAGAGCGAACCAAGTGGCAATTATTGACCGCCCGCTTTACTATTATAACCAACATCCCACAAGTACACTCGCAACAATGAATGCGGACAAAATAAACGATTTTATCCGTGCTATTGCAATGGTAAGAATATCCCTTGAAAGAAATGGGGTTTATGGAAAATACAGGAGGAGTTATCTTGCACTTACAAGAAAAACAAGTGTATGTTGTTATTTGTATGTATTAAAACTCCATAATGAGAAAAAATGTATGCGTGGGTGTTTAACCAATATGAGGCGTGTATCCCGTGCTTTAAAGCATTATTCCGCAGATGAATTCAGTCCGATGTACACAAAATTACCGGATGTTGTTTGTTCACCGGAAAAGCTTGAAAAGGATTACTCTACCCGCTAATACGCGTATAGGGAGTAAGCTTACAATATGAATCAAAACAAAAGTAAGGCGGCTAAAGTATTTCAGATTGCGCTTTTTGCACTTTCACTGGGGTTGCTCGCCTATTTTTGTAGTTACGAAAATAATTTCGTAACTTTATGCCACAGTCTGCCAACACTTAATCCGTATTGGCTAATAGGTTCAATCGGATGTGTTCTTACAAGCTGGTTTATGGACAGCCTTGTCACAAAAGAGCTTGTGTCGGCGGCATATAATATGAGATATAAATTTTCCAGTGCATTTAAGGTTACAATGGTAGGACAGTATTTTAATTCTGTAACGCCTTTTGCGGTTGCAGGTCAGCCGATGCAGCTTTTGGCACTTACAAGGCAGGGCGTAACTTCGGGAATAGCTCTGTCTGTTTTGGCACGCAAATTTTTGGTTTATCAGACTTCTATTACGCTCTATTCATTAATGGTAATAATTATTAAATACTCGTTTTTTCGCAGTAAAATTCAGGGATTTATGGCGCTTGCTTTTATCGGCTTTTTGTGCCAGTCTGCAATTGTAGTATTATTACTCCTTTTTGTAAAAAGTCCAAAATTTACAACAAAATTGATAAACGGAGTCATATGGATTCTGACAAAAGTTCGCATAGTAAAAAATCCAAAAGAAGTAAGTGAAAAAGTACACAGCCAGCTTAAATTTTATATTAAAAACAATCGTGCGCTGCAGGGGAATAAACTGACGATGGTAAAAATTTATATTTATACCGTAATTCAGCTTACAGCCTTATTCGCTGTGCCGTTTTTTATTTACAAAGCATTTAAAAACCCCGGAGCACCAATTATTGATATGATTGCGGCGCAGAGTTTTGTCACAATGATATCAACCTATACTCCACTTCCGGGCGCGGCGGGTGCGGCGGAAGGAAGTTTCCTTGTTCTGTTCCAAATATTTTTTAAGCAGGATATTATCCGCCAGGCAATGCTCCTTTGGCGTTTTGTTGCCTATTACTCCTGCATTATCGTAGGTTCATTTTTTGCCGGTCTTGGAAGTAAAAACAAAAAAATGAAACCTACTTATATTAATGAGGATAATAATATTAATTCAGAAGATAAAAGTGAGATAATAAAATCAGAAACATAAACTTGCAAAGATTTGAGGGATTTTAATGAATGACGGCTTTTTCAGGACAGCGGCGGCAACGCCGTCAATTAAGGTTGCCGACTGTGAATATAACAAAGAAAGTATTTTACACCTTATGCGGCAAGCGGAAAAGAACAGCGTCGGTGCTGTGGTTTTTCCGGAACTGTGTCTTACGGGATACACTTGCGGGGATTTATACCGCGACCGCACTTTAATTACTGCCGCAGAAAAGGCTCTTTCGGAAATTTTGGAAGAAACCAAAAATATGAATTTGATTGCGGTAATAGGTATTCCCGTTTCGGCAGGTGCTGATTTATACAATGCCGCCGCCGTAATCTGCCGCGGTGAACTTTTAGGTTTTGCCGCTAAAAGCAGTATTCCCAATTACAGTGAGTTTTACGAAGCAAGGCATTTTACACCTGCACCGGAATATATTGAGGTTAAGTATTGCAAAAGGGAAGTACCGCTTTCAAATCGCTTAATTTTCCGTTGTGAAAGTATGCCAGAACTTTGTGTCGGTGTTGAAATTTGTGAAGATTTATGGGTAACTTGTCCGCCGTCAGCCAATCTGGCGCAGTGCGGAGCTACCTTGATACTTAATCCGTCGGCAAGCGACGAAGTAATCGGAAAAGCTGATTACAGGCGCGGTTTGGTTCAAGGACAGTCGGCAAGGCTCATTGCCGCTTATGCTTATGCCGATGCAGGCGAAGGGGAATCTTCCACCGACTTGGTGTTTTCGGGACATAATGTAATTGCCGAAAACGGTACGGTGCTTAAAGAATCAAAGCTTTTTTCAACAGGACTTATATGTGCGGATGTCGATTTACAGCGCATGATGCAGGAAAGACTTCACACTACAACTTGGTCAAACGGCGGAGATGCATATGAGGTCAAATTTGATATGGATATCCCCAAACTTGATATAGAACGTAAATTTTCACCGCTTCCATTTGTGCCTTCCGATAAAAAGGACTTGAACGAGCGCTGTGAAATTATTTTAAATATGCAGGCGCAGGGCCTTAAAACAAGACTTAAACACACAGGACTTAAAAATGCGGTAATCGGCGTTTCGGGCGGACTTGACTCCACCCTTGCGCTTCTTGTTATTGTTCGTGCATTTGACCTTTTGGAACTCGACAGAAAAGGTATTTTAGCTGTTACTATGCCGGGATTCGGTACAACGAAACGCACAAAGAGCAATGCTCAGCGTCTATCCGAACTATTGGGAGTAACTCTCAAAGAGATACCAATCGGAAAATCCGTTGAACAGCATTTTGAAGATATTGGTCATAATCCCGAAGATAAAGATGTTACTTACGAAAATTCGCAGGCAAGAGAACGCACTCAAGTTTTGATGGACTTAGCTAACCAGTGCGGAGGACTTGTAATCGGTACGGGCGACCTTTCTGAAATTGCTCTCGGCTGGGCAACCTTTAACGGTGATATGATGTCTATGTACGGCGTAAACGGTTCAATTCCGAAAACGCTTGTCCGCCATTTGGTAAACCATGCCGCTGTAACCGCGGGAGGCGAACTCTGCAATATTTTGGAAGACATACTTGATACTCCGGTAAGTCCCGAACTTCTTCCTCCCGTTAACGGAGAAATAGCGCAGAAAACGGAAAATATCGTCGGTCCATACGAACTGCATGACTTTTTCCTTTATTATATGCTTCGTTTCGGGTTTACACCGACAAAAATATTTCATATGGCACAGAACGCATTTAAAGGAATATATGATGATGTAACCATAAAAAAGTGGCTCTATACTTTCTACCGACGCTTTTTCTCACAGCAGTTTAAGCGTTCATGCCTGCCTGACGGCCCAAAAGTCGGCAGTGTTACTCTTTCGCCGCGCGGTGACTGGCGTATGCCGAGCGATGCCTCTTCAAAATTGTGGCTTGACGAAATAAAATCGTTATAAATTTCTAATAATAAAGTTTTTTTCCGCAGTGCAGATTGGACTTGTTCCGAATTTGCACTGCGTTTTTTTTAGTGTATAGGTTTACATAAATAGCAATTTAAAGCTCTATTTTAGCTGTAAATTAATGTAAATTATGTAAAATTCTATTAGAAAAAAATCATTTCGTGCTCGAAAATCGACCTTTCGTGCAGAAAAGTTGATTATTGATTGTAGGAATAGTAGAATGTAATTAGGAAATACGAAATAAACAATTTTGTATTATACCAAGAAATATAAGTTAGATTTCAAATGCGCATTGAAATAAAATCATAATATCAGAGGCGATAGCAATGATTTTCCAATGGGGTGAAAGCCCCAAATTAGACACAAATTCAAATAAAAAATTAATGGAGGTCTAATTATGCTGAAAATGAAAAAGAAGAAAATAACTGCACTTTGTTGTGCACTTGCTTTAGTTGGTACTTGTTCTTTCCCTGCGTTTGCTACTGGATATAAATATAAGTTTGATTTCTTTGGCAAGGGGGAATGTTATGATAGTACTGAATATAAATATGATAAGGAAGACACTGAACAAAACGCATATGTGTCTATTAAAAGTTCAGATAATTGGTCAAAAGGGATTGATAGAGTATATATGTGGGTTAACGCAAATGGAAGTACAGCAACAAGCACAAATAAATATTTTACAGATTATGTAACAAATGAGAAGCTTCCATATTTAAAATATGCTGGCAAACACTCTGAGTGTTACTTATTAGGTTGGCATAAAAACTATAATAGTGATAAAGAATTCAGTGTAGGAGGAAATTGGGCTCCTTGATAATAAAATGCAGGGGCTTGTCCCCTGCATTTATTATAAAAAGGGTGAAATACAATAATGAAAATAAAAAATATATTGTTAGTAATTAATGTCTTTTTAATAATAGCGGTATTGTCTGCGTGTGGAAAAGATACAAATAGTATAGATACTGTTAACATATCAAATGCAGAAAATAATGGTACGGTTACTAAAATTCCCAAATCGTTAAAGAAAAAACTCTCTGAAAATGTGGTTGTAGATGCGGAAATAGATGCCCCTGAAAAATTACCTAAACAAATGGGTATATATAATGCAAAAATTAAAGAGTTAGAGAATAAAGAACAGGTATTAAAATTGTTATCTAATAATGAATCTTTTAAAAAACAGCCTAATGAGGAATTTACTGATAACGGAGGGGTTAAGAGAGTTCAAGAAACTTACTGTTCAAACGATAATTGTTATTTGTCATGGAGTGGTACACAACTAAGCTATACCAAGGACGTTTATTTTGATATACAGGATGCATTTTCTTTAACATGGTCTGGATTTAAATCTTATGATAATGAAATGAAAAATATTTATAAGGAAAAACAACTTGAATTTATGACTCCAAAAGAAGCAGAAAAAAAAGCACGGGAGTTTTTATCTTTAATGGGAATAACTGCTTGTAATGTAAATATATTTGCTTTAGATAGCGCAACGCTGAAAGAACAGCAGACGATAACGAACAAGCAATGTAAAGAGGATAATTTGCCACCCAGTAAGATAAGACCTGTTAGACATTGGTCTAAGGATGATGACTGTTATGCGTTAAAATTCAATCAAGATTTAAATGGAGTTCAAGTTTCGTCACAGGAATTTGGAAAATCAGTAAATCAAATATCAGGCCCAATTATTCATGTGTATATTACAAAAAGTGGATTTGTAAATGTTATTATAAATAATATATTCGATATAATGGATGAGCCAATTCAGTCGAAAACACCTTTAAGTCTTAATAAAGCATTGGATATTATAAAAAACAAATATGACGAAGTTATAATGAAGCGCCCTATTACGGTAACGGATATAGAATTTTCTTATGTTCCACAGCTTAAATCGGCAAATGAGGAAAATTATATTTTAACACCCGCATGGTTATTTAATTTAGCCGAGTATTCCGATGATATTAAAGACAGTATTGATAAAAGATTAATAATAAACGCTTTAACAGGGGAACAAATGGAATAAAGGAATGGATTTTTAATGTTTAAAATGTTTAGAACCGATTTTTACCGTATGGTCACTTCTTGGAAGTTCTATGTATCAATAATAGGAATAGCTGTAGTGTGTTTATTAAACTCATTAAATTTTGGAAGCATATTCAAACAAAATATGATTGAGATTTTCACCGCCGGAGATGCACCGTTTTTTGCAATTGCGATTTTAATATTGGAAACACTGCCATACGGTACAGAATTTTGCTGTGATTGGGAAAATAGATACATACGTGCAGTAATAATGCGTACGTCGTCTGTAAAATATGCTGTTTCTAAAGCAGTAACCTGTTTTTTAGGGGCAATCCTTGTGGGGATAATTGGCAGACTGCTGCTTGTAGTTTGTCTTGCGCCGTTTGCGGCGCCGATTACGGGAGTATATATAAAATCCACAATACAGAGTTTCCCGGGCGCAGAATGGTTCTTTAACAATAATCATTATTTTACATGGATTATTATAGAGTCATTCGAAAGAAGCCTTCAAGGAAGTATTTTTGCGGTTTTCTCGCTATATTTATCGACTAAAATTACAGACATATTTGTTACATTAACAATGCCGATAGTTGCGTACTATATTTATCTTAATATAGCTAATATTTTTAATTTCCCTAATTTTTTATGGCTTTCCGCTATTTTTGAAAATGATGGGGTATTTCATAATAACTTAACGCACAGCACACTTTACGCAATCCTTTTTGCAGTTATACCGAGTATTGTTTTTATGTATCTTTTTGTTAAAAATGTAAAGCGGAGGCTTGAAAATGGATAAAGTTAAAGAAGTAGTGACGCTGTGTAATTTAAATTTTCGCAAATGGTTTTCAAGCACAAGAATAAAAATCATTTTACTTCTTGTTGTTTTATTGATATATAATAATTTCAGCGGAGTGCGTTTATTTGCGGCCGCCGCCAATGTAAATGTTACTCCATGGGGTTTACCTTTTTTACTGAGTAATTTTAATAATTTGATTATTATAATGTTTGGTTATGTATTTTTATATTGTAATGCGCCGTTTATAGATGAACAGAAGCCATACGTTATATTGCGTTCAGGCAGAAAAATATTTTCTGCAGCCCAAATACTATATATTTTTGTATCAAGTTTAATTTACGCAATATTTTTAGCAGTTGCTACCATAGTATGTTCTTTGCCAAGAGTTGAGTTTTCGCCTAAATGGGGGAAAGTTTTTAAAACTTTAGCAATCACAAGTGAAGGCTCACAATTTAACGTAGCTTTACCTGTGACTGAAAAAATTACGCTTAATTTTACACCAATTGAAGCTATGGTTAAACAATTACTGTTACTTTGGCTTATAGGATGTTTTTTAGGCTTTTTAATTTTCGCATTAAATATGCATTTCCCACGGTTTGTAGGTATAGGCGCGGCGTCTTTATTTATATTCTTAGATATGTTTGCCGATTTTTTCAGAATCTCCCATGGCTTTTTCTCTAATAGAATATACTCCTTTTCACCTATATCATGGGCTAATTTAACAATACAAAAATGTAATCCCGCCGAAATGCTTCCAACTTTTACTTATCAGTGTACGGTACTGCTCATGGTAATCGCTATTTTGGTGTTTATAATACTACTTTCATTTAGGAAGGAAACAATCGAAGTAATCCCACAGATATAGGAGGAAAAAATGGCTGAAAATATAATTACAGTGGAAAATGCGGTCAAAAAATTCAAAGAAACAACCGCACTTAATGATGTTACGATAAATTTTGAAAAAGGCAAAATACACGGAATTATAGGAAGAAACGGTTCAGGAAAAACGGTTCTTTTTAAGTGCATTTGCGGCTTTATGCAGCTTACGAGTGGACAAATTGCAGTTGATGGCAAAATAATCGGTAAAGATACCGATGTCCCTAAAAATGTGGGAGCAATTATTGAAGCGCCGGGTTTTTTACCGAATTACAGCGGATTCAGAAATTTAAAGCTATTGGCAGTTATAAATAAAAAGATAAATGACGAAAAAATCAAAGAAACTATGAAAATTGTAGGGCTTGACCCCGAAAGCAAAAAAAGAGTTTCTAAATACTCACTCGGAATGCGCCAACGCTTGGGAATAGCGCAAGCGATTATGGAAAACCCCGATATTTTAATTTTGGACGAGCCTATGAATGGACTTGACAATAAAGGTGTGGAGGATATTAGAAAGCTATTACTTAATTTAAAAGATGAGGGTAAAACAATTATTTTAGCGAGCCATAGTTCTGAAGACATTGAACTGTTATGCGATACAGTTCACGAAATGGATGCAGGAATATTAAAAACAGTTAAGCTAAACGAGAATAATTAATCCCCTTATATCAAAAATTAAATTACAATGTGGTGGTAAAAATGTATTTTTTTATCAGTATGCGTTGTGATAACTGCGGGTATATTAATTTCGTGCAGTGATAAAAAAGATAATGCAACGTTTCCACAAAGCACTACATTCAAACAAATTTTAAGTTCAGAAAATATTGTTAAAATCAGCATTAAAAACGGTAATAACGGAGAAGCCCGCGAAACAATTGATAAATAAAAAATTAACTCCTTTATTAATAAGATAGAAAATGAAAAATTATATCGTAACGATAATTCACAGCCAAGGGGCGGATTTGTCTATTCTGTTAATTTTTATTATAAAGATAAAACGGGTTTTTATACTTATACTTTGGGATATGGATTTTCAAAAAGTGAAGATTTTGTACAAACGATGCCCACAGGATATTGCAAAGCAGAAAATGAAAACAGAATTAAAGATATTGTTTCTGAATTTTATGAAGAACTTAAATAAAATTTCCCCCGCAGTGCAGACTGGACTTGTTTCAAATTTGCACCGTGGGGATTATTAATTTAAAAGCTGAAAAATGCCAAATTAAGTAAATTGTAAACCTAAAATGTTAAATTATTTGAGTTTGTATGTTATAATTATACAAGCGGGTGCCTGTTTGTGGGTAACAGACTGAATTGCGGTTGAACCGCAGGGCTGAGATTATACCGTTAAACTTGATTCTAGGTAATACTAGCGAAAGGAAGGAAAAAATGATTAGTAAAACTGAAATTCAAAAACAAATCGTCCAAGCTGTTGAAACAGTAAAGAGGACAAACCCTATGGCAGGCTCAATCACAAACACTGTAACTATTAATTTAGTAGCAAATGCTCAACTTGCCGTCGGCGGGGCTGCCGCTATGGTTTATTTACCCGATGAGGGTGAGTTTTTGGCTAAAGCGGGAGGAGCAACATACATAAATGTTGGCACCATTTTCCCTATTTACGAGGAAACTTTACCGCATACAGCCAAAACTTTGCATGATTTAGGCAAACCGTGGGTACTTGACCCTGTCGCAATAGGAATAGGCGAACTCAGAACCAAGCTGTTAAAGCAGTTTAAAGAGTACAAACCAAGTGTTATAAGGGGAAATGCATCCGAAATTATTGCACTGGCAGGTTTATGGGAATTAGACGGAGGTACAGATAAATCCAACGTTCGTGGAGTTGATTCAACGGATTCGGTATTATCATCAAAAAATGCCGCTGTTGCATTGGCAAAATGGACGGGCGGAGCAGTTGCTGTATCGGGTGAAACTGATTTAATTACTGATGGCTCAATTATGGTTCTTTCGTACGGCGGTTCTCATTTTATGGAGAAAATTACAGGAGCCGGATGTTCACTCGGCGGAGTTGCCGCGGTATATTTAACAGCCGCAACACCGTTTATTGCCGCACTTACCGCTTCTGCGGTATATAATTTAGCGGGAAGCCGTGCAGAAAGCAAAGTTGACGGTCCGGGCAGTTTCCAAGTTCGATTTCTTGATGAACTCTATAAAGCTTCCCCGAATGAGATTGCCGAAAATCCATTTAAAATTGAGGAGGTACAATTATGAACACGCTTATTGCAGTTGCCATTGCACCCTGCGGAATAGGTGACGAAATGGCGCCTGAAGTAGCCGAAGTTGTAAAAGTAATTCGCGAATCCGGTTTACCAAACCGCACAACCTCAATGTTCACGGAAATTGAGGGCGAATGGGACGAAGTGATGAAAGTTGTAAAAGATGCTGCATTTGTACTTGCAAATAAAGGCATACGTACGGAAGTGGTTTTAAAAGCAGATATACGCCCGGGTTTTACAAATACAATTAAAACTAAAGTTGATAAAGTCGATAAGATTTTAGGAGGTCAAAATGTATAACAGAAAGAATTTAGATATTTCGGCATATTTAGTGGTAGGCCCCGAAAATACAAATGGCCGCCCTGTTGCACAAATTATTGAAGATGCAGTAGAAGCAGGGTTTACCTGTTTTCAAATTCGTTCTAAAACAGCATCTGCCTCTGAAATGATTGAATATACACGCGAGGCGGCTGAAATAATCGCCAAGGCAGGTAAATCAAATGAAATCACACTTCTTGTAGACGACCGTCTTGACGTTGTTCTTGCCGCAAGAAAACAGGGAATAAAGGTTGATGGAATTCACGTTGGCCAGTCGGATATTCCCGTTGATGTTTGCCGTGAATATTTGGGCGAAGATTCAATTGTAGGATTGTCGGCGAGAACGCATGAGCTGTTCGAGTACATTAAAACAGCGGATGTAAGTTTAGTTGACTATTTCGGTGTCGGCCCTCTTCATGAAACGGCAACCAAACCGGACTGTGGATTGGCTGCTGACGGAAAAATTGTAACAAGAAGTTTTGACGATATTGAAAAACTTGCAAAAATCAGCCCTATTCCGATAGTAGTAGGCGGCGGAGTAAAGCAAGCGGACATACCTCAGCTTGCCCAAACAGGGGTTGACGGATTCTTTGTGGTTTCTGCGGTAGCCGGTGCGGAGAACCCAAAGGCAGAGGCTTTAAAGTTGGCTGAAAGCTGGAATTCAAGCAAATTAAAATGATGATTATTCGAATATGTAAAATATTATTATATCTAAAACCTGCGTTATCTTACCCTGTTTGCTTATCTGAATAATGTGAAATATTAAATAAGTTTGATTGACAGGGGAGAATAAAAATGTTAATATGAGTTTATACTTAATGATTTTTAAATAGGGTGAGAAAATGAATACAAACAAAAAAATACTTTGCAAAAACTGCGGATTTGAAAATCTTGAGGGTACAAATTACTGCCAAAAATGCGGTAAGAAACTTATTGTAAAGAATAAATTTATTAAAAGTTTGGACTTTGGTTCGGTTTCGGGAACAGGTGCAAAAGGAGTTTCAGTTGCTCCGCTTGCAGCCAAAGCAATTAGCAATCAAGCAGGAAAAATTAAACAGAATAAAAATAAAATCGTGAAAGTAGTTCCGCTTAAAGACGGCTCATGGCACTGCCCAGACTGCGGTCAGCTAAATAAGCCGTATTCTCTTTACTGCAAAGGATGCGGCAGGGATATCTAAAATAATAATAAAAACCCGTTTCTCAAATTTAGAGAAACGGGTAATTTTTTTGTGAATTTGTGGAATTATAAAATTGACATCGGCTGATTATTTTGTGACATACCGGAAATGTCGGAAGAGAGGGAATTTACAACATTTACTTTCATTAATTCTACATAAACTTGTAAAAATTTCAGATAATCATTATATGTAAAGTCCGATGAAACAGGTTGTTGAGGATTTCCGATAGTGGGGAATCCCAAACCATTTCCATAAGAGTTTAAAGTGGATACCTGCTGATTTGGTACGGAGATATCTCCGCCTGCTTCTTCCATAACTCTTTTAATATACTCCTGTGTCTGTTTAAACGGAGGAACTCCGCCGTATTTTTTAACATTTCCGCTTCCTGCGTTATATGACGCAAGCGCAAGCCTTACATCGCCGTTGTAGCTTTGGATTTTTTGGCTTAAATATCTTGCTCCTGCCATTATGTTTTCTTCGGGGTCAAGCGGATTATTTACTCCCATGGATTTTGCTGTAGAAGGCATTAATTGCATGATGCCCTGTGCTCCGCAGCATGAAACCGCATTTGGGTCGAAACCGGACTCAACCTTTGCGACAGCTTTTAAAAGATTTACGGGAATATTGTTCTTTTCAGCAGCTTCATTAAAAATATCATCTAAACTTTTTGATTTTTGAGTATTACCGGCTGACTGTACGGCATTTTTCAATATCCCTGAAAATTTCGAAACAGACGAAGGCTTTTTGCTGTTTATATTATTAAGTGCAGCTTGATTTGAATAATTTGGATTAATGCGCATATCCGTCATGGTAATCCTCCAATTATATTTATAATTAACTGTTTTTTTATCTTATTATATATGATAACCCATTTTGTAAAAAAATCCAACTGCTTATTGGAAATTTTACACATTAATAATTTAATGGTTACTTATATTTGTATAGAATCGTATATTTAACATCTGAATTGGCAAAATATTTTTTAAAGGAGTGGACAGAAATGAATGTTACAAAAGAAGAATACAAACAAATGGCCGATAAGGCTTCCCCCGGTTCAACATACGGCAAAAATTTGTTCTTTGCTTTCGTAATCGGCGGTGCAATCTGCACTTTGGGACAGTTTCTTGTAAATCTGTTTCTTCAATATGGAAACGAATTAAAAGATGCGCGTGCATGGACCTCAATAGCTTTAATCGGTTTAAGCGCAATTTTAACCGCTCTTAATGTATATGACAATATAGCAAAGTACGCAGGGGCAGGCACAATTGTACCTATTACCGGTTTTGCCAATTCGATTGTATCGCCTGCTATGGAATTCAAAAGCGAAGGCTATATCATAGGAATGGGCGGAAAGATGTTTGTAATTGCCGGTCCTGTGCTTGTTTACAGCGCAACGGCATCAATAATATACGGACTAATAATTTGGTTTTTTAAGCTGTATTAACGTTAGGAGGAATTACTATGCCTTCACGTGTTGGCAAATATACGATGTCCCTAAATAATAAGCCTATCATTTTGGGCTATGCAGGCGTAGTCGGTAAAAAGGAAAGCGAAGGGCCGCTTGGCGAATATTATGACCAAAGCCACAAAGACACAAGTTTGGGAGAATCAAGCTGGGAGAAAGCTGAAAGCCGCCTGCAGACGGAGGCGGTAAGCCTTGCGCTAAATAAGGCAGGAATAGAAAAAACTGATGTTGACTGCATTTTTGCGGGTGACCTTCTAAATCAATGCATTTCCTCCACTTTCGGACTGCGCAGTTTAAATATTCCGTTTTTGGGTCAGTACGGAGCATGTTCAACTATGGCTCAAACTTTGGCTATTGCATCAATTTTTACAGAAGCCGGTGCCGCTAAACGCGCTGTAGCGGTTACTTCCTCACATTTCTGTTCAGCCGAAAGACAGTTTAGATTTCCGCTTGAATACGGCGGACAGAGAACTCCGACAGCCCAATGGACAGCTACAGGTTCAGGTGCTGCCATTATTGGTTCTCCAACGGATAATCAAAGCAGTAAAAACAGCCAAATTCATGTTGAAGCTTTGACTTTCGGCAGAATTACAGATTTCGGAGTTAAGGATGCCAACAACATGGGCGCGGCGATGGCTCCTGCGGCGGCACAGACATTGGAAGACTACCTTAACGACACCGGTACAACGCCGATGGATTATGACATGATATTAACCGGTGACCTCGGGTATATAGGAAGTCAGTTAATGGAAGAACTTCTTATGAAGGATAATATTGATATAAGTGCAGTCCATAATGACTGCGGCATAATGATTTATGACCGCAATAAACAGGATGTCCACGCCGGCGGTTCGGGATGCGGCTGTTCGGGTGCGATTTTGTGTTCTTATATTATGCAGCAGATGGAGGCCGGAAAACTGCACAATGTTTTGTTCCTTGGAACAGGCGCTCTGATGTCGCCGACTTCATCACAGCAGGGTGAAACAATACCAAGCGTTGCACACTTAGTATATTTAAAAGCTTGATAAAAAATAAAAGTCCTATTAAATGTTGTGATATTTTTTGCATTAACACCAAATCCCAACCTTTGAAATAGAACAGTAGAAAGGCGCTTTCATTGTGAAAGCGCCTTTGCTGTTTATTAAGGTTCTATATTAAATGTTAGGGTTCTCACTTCATGTCCCTCCGATTTAACGGAAACTGACTGTGTACTCTTTGAAATAAAAATGAGGGAGATTAGAGGTAGGTATTAAATATTAATTTGCCCCTACAATTGTTAAAGAACATTTATTAAATAAGATTAAGATATTTCTTTACGGGAGAAATATCAATTGAATCACAGGTACTTAAAAATTTATACAGCTCTTCTGCAATAATCTTGTTTCCGCCTATGCTGTCGCTTTCGATATTAAGCGGCATTATAGGGTCGTGAACACTAAGACGCAGAAGAAGCCAGCCGTTTCCGTTTTCTTTACCGAATGAAATTCGAATACCCTCGTAATTATCGGGGGAGATTTCCCAATTCGGTTGTGTTTTTGCATATTCTTTTAAGTCATTAATTACTTTATTGCCGTATTCTTTAAAGTTTTCTGTTGTTATCGACATACGCAATTCAGTCGCTTCAGCAGGCTCTGCCAAAGGCTCCAAAAGACTTTCAAGGGTTTTGCCGTCTTTTCTCAACTGTGCGGCTTTTATAATTATTTTAGTCACAAGATAGGCACCGTCATCAAGAAAATAGTTTTCACGAAGTGCGGCGTGTCCGGAAGTTTCGATTGCAAGCGGGCAGTTAATGCCTTCTTTGTTAAGCCTTACAGCTTCGTTAATCACGTTTTTATATCCTCTTTTAAAGCGGTGGTGCTTTCCGCCAAGGGTGTTTTCAATGTACTTCTTTAATCCGCTTGAAGTAATTGAGTCCGTTACGATTGTTCCGCCCTCATTTCCTTCAAGTGCAATGGCAGATGCAATTGCAACAAGACGGTTGCGGTTTATTTCGTCACCTTTTTCGTCAACTGCTCCGCCGCGGTCTACATCAGTATCAAAAATAACGCCCAAATCAGCTTTTGCTTTAACCGCCGCTTTACATACGGACTTCATTGCCGTTTCATTTTCGGGGTTCGGGATATGGTTCGGAAAATATCCGTCGGGTTCAAGGAACTGGCTTCCCGTGATATCTGCACCAAGCGGCTTTAGTACGTCGAGTGCATAAAAACCGCCGGCTCCGTTCCCCGCGTCAACTACGATTTTAAACCCGGAAAGCGGATGCTCATAGTCTTTTGCGTTGACGCCATGCTTTATTGTGTCGCGCAGGTTAGCGCTGTATTGTTTCATATAATCGACTTTTTCAACGGAACCGTATGCTTGCGCAGGCTTCTTATCTTCCTGTGCATAAAAAAGTATCTTTTCAATATCTGCCGAATCAAGACCGCCGTTTCTTGTAAAGAATTTCAGCCCGTTTCTGTTAAAGGGATGGTGGCTTGCGGTAATCTGTACTGAACCGTCGCATTTCAGGTCAACCGTTGTCATAAACATTGACGGAGTGGATGCAAGTGAACAGTCAAGCACCTTTACACCTGCTGTTTTAAGAGCTTTGATTACAGCAGATTTAATACGCTCCGCGGATATTCTTGAGTCATGCCCTACCGCAACGGTAAGTGTAGACGCGTCCTTTTTTACACATTCAGAAAGCCAAAGTGCAAAAGCATTCGTCATTTTTTCAATATTTTCATCGGTTAAATTAATTTCTTCCCCCGGTACACCGCTGCTTGCAATACCGCGGATATCCGTACCGCTTTTAAACTGTTTCCAATACTTTGTCAGCATTCTTTTATCCCCTTTAACCCGATTATTTGGTTTTATTATAAGCGTTTGCAGTTTATTTGTAAAATAGCCGTCATATGTTAAATATGTAAAAGAATAAAAATTTTTATTTACAAAGTCTTTCGTTAACAATAGTATCTTTAAATTTAGGAAGAAGTTCTCTGCTGTGTTTAGAATTGGGGAAGCAGTAATCGTACATTTGACCTATTGTCTGAATTTGTGATTCTCTGCTGATTACATTGCATCCGCGGCGCGGTTTAAAGAAAAGATACATAGGGAATCCACCGTCTTCGCAGGGTTGTAAAAAATCAGCACTGAGTTTTTTTGCACCCAGACGTTCGTAAAATCTAACCCTTTTTTTTTGACTTTCTGCAAGTTTGGCGTC
>DHNU01000011.1:0-5116 GCA_002407645.1 Ruminococcaceae bacterium UBA5408 | reverse complement strand
CGAATAGCAAGGTAATCAAGCCAAAGGATGTTACTGCTTTCAACAATATAAACAAGGGCATATCCGATAAGTTCATTGTCTTCGGAACGTTGGTATTTTAAAATTTTATATTCCCCATTATGCAGAAGCTGAACATACGATTTGTATTTATACATTTCACACTCGGGGAACTGCTGCTGCATATCCTTATAAATAATAGGTAAATCTTCGACGCTGCCCATTACGAAAGCCGCATCATTCGCTAAATCCATTTTTAAAATCTCCTATCAGTATTATAATAAAAAGCATTATAGCATATTATTACATATTATCGCAAGGTTTAGCAAATAATCGAAATTCATATAAATAATTTGTGTAAATTCACACTATATTCTAACGTTGACAAATTCCATGAGAATGATATAATTTAAAAGTTAAAACATAGAATATATAATGATTTTAATTGATTAAGGAGGGTAATTATGGATTCATCAGCGCTCCAACTGCATAATGTAAACGTACCTGAATTATTGAAAGTACTTGATGAATGTAAAGGAAATGTATATTTGGTTACACGCGAGGGCGACCATCTTAACTTAAAGAGCAAACTTTGTCAGCTGGTCGGCTTAACGAACCTTATTGAAGGCGGAAAAATCGCAGAAGCATTTCTTGTTTGTGAAAATCAAGAAGACGAAACAAAGTTGTTCAGATTTAACCTCTTCGGAGAAGAGAAAGCCTAAACTTTGAATATATGTTCAAAAACCGCCCTCATGGGCGGTTTTTTACGGTTCTGCATTATGGAAAAACGGTTCTTTAACAATTGCTCTTGTAAATTAATATTTAATACCTACCCCTAACCCCTACCATTTAGCACGCTTATTTAAACAATCAGCTGTACTTTAATAGGAGTGGGCAGGGGGTGGCATCCCAACATTTAATATATAAAGCGAAAGAGGCAAAGATTTTTTCTCGAAGGCAGAATCATTTTATTTTAACATTTGAAAGGAGTAAAAAGGTGGCAGGAAAAAGAAAAAATTCACTGCTTACTACTGTAGTTACAGTAATCGTTGCCATTGTGGCAACGGTATTCGGTTTTAACAACGGCAAACCGAAAGAAGTCAATGCAACAGACTCGGTATCACAGTCAAATACGCAAAGGCAGCAATCCGCAAGCACATCCACAGCAAAAGAAACATTAATTTATTTTCTTGATGTAGGACAAGGTGACAGCGAGCTTATACGGCTGAAAACCGGAGAAAATATTCTAATAGACGCAGGAACAAAAGAAAGTGAAAAAGAGCTTGTAAGTTACATAAAAGAATTGGGAGTCAGTAAAATTGATTATCTTATAGCCACTCATCCGCATGCGGACCATATCGGCGGTATGGCACAGGTAGTTAAACAATTCGATATAGGAAAAATATATATGCCTAAAATTCCTGACAAGCAAGTACCAACCACGGTAACTTACGAAAAACTTCTTACCGAAATCGATAAAAAAGGATTAAAAATTACAGCGGCAAAAGCGGGAATGACAATATTTCAAAACGGTACAGAGAAGTTTGAAATATTAGCTCCGGTGTCAACTAAGTATGATGGACTTAACAGCTATTCGGTAGTTACAAAACTAACTTGCGGCGGAAAAAAGTTCCTATTTACAGGAGATGCGGAAACCGATAGCGAAAAAGATATGATTAGCAAAAACTGTGACGTTAAAAGTGATGTCTTGAAATGTGGACACCACGGGAGTTCAACTTCGACAAGCACGGCATTTTTGAAAGCAGTAAATCCGACCACGGCGGTAATTTCGTGCGGAGTGGACAATGATTACGGCCATCCAAACAAGAAAATATTAAACAGACTTGAAAATGCCAATGTAAAGGTTTACAGAACTGACAGTCAAAATACTATTCTTGCAAAGTGTGACGGCAGCAGCATAAATATAACCGAAAATTTAAAACCGGTAATTAAAAAATAGACAGTTTCCAAATAAAAAAGGTTCTTTATCAATTGTCGTGGTAAATTAATATTGAATACCTACTGCTAACCCCTCCCATTTTTATTTCAGAGCGAAACAGGCAGTTTCCGTTAAATGGGAGAGGGCAGGGGGAAAAGCCCCAACATTTAATATAGAACCATAAAAAAATCCTCGGCTTGAAGTTTTTTAAGCCGAGGATTTAACTATTTAATTATCTTCATCAAAGAATTTTTTCCAGTCAAAATCACTTTTCGGGGTCGTGGGCTTTGCTTGTGACTTTGAAAGTAAATCGGGACGGGAAACATTTGGAAGAGGGGCTGTTTCATCTTTATCGCTTGACGGCCTTCTTCTGTAGTTGGGGTTAACCTTGGGCGGCATTGATGACGACTTAATATTGGTAAATACCTTTGTATCGTGAGAAACAGGCGGAAGGTTTTTTTCGGAAACCTGTCTGGAACTGTCAGAACTGATATCTTCAAATTCTGTGGGGGCTTTGTACTGACTTTTGCTTTTTACGGGGATTTTGTCTTTATTGAAAAACTGCAGATAAATAAACAATCCTATTCCACAGAGAGCGAGAACAATTAAGACTACTCCCAAAATTAAAATCCAAGAAACACCCGCTATACCAGGTGTGTTAGTTTCGCTTACAGTTCCTGCACCGGCTTCAACTTCGCTTTCGTTTTTATCTTCACTTGTAAGAAGTTCATCCCAGCTTTGTGATGAGAGTAAGTCAGGGTCGCTTGTAGCGTTTTCTGCTTGGGATGCTGCAGCTTCAATTCGGTTTTTTTGAGTGTCAACGTTGTTTTTCGGAGCCGGTTTCTTGGCTTTACTGCTTGGATTGCCATCTTTTGAACTGTTTTGTGGATTGCTTTTTGTATGATTAGATTCCGGCTTCGATTTTCCCTTGCCAGGATTTGAGGATTCATGAGGATTATCTTTCGGTTCATTCTTTCCATCCGAATTTGGCTTTTCCGATTCGCCTGCCGGAGGTGTGTCCGGCATTAATGGGTCGGATTGTGCAAATGCGGTTACGGTAAATACAGAAAAACAAAGAACCAATGTAAAAAATAAGGTGAAAAGTTTCTTTATATTTATATTCATTTTACATTTCCTCTCACATTATGATAAACTATACAATTATATTATATAATATCATATATGTAGTTTAATATACAACTGCAATTTTTGCAGAAAAAAGCAATAATATATAATTTCTTAAAGTTGAAAATAACTAAATCAAATGTTATAATATAAAAATATGCAAGTTTGATATAGGAGTGCAATTATGGGAGTAATTATAAGTACCGATAGTGCATGCGACTTGTTTCCTAATTTATATAAGCAATATAATATTGAAGTAGTGCCGCTTTATATAACGATTAACAGAAAAACGTATCGTGATGTTTTTGAAATAGGCCCTGATGAGCTATATGAAGAATACGAAAGAACAAAATTACTTCCGAAAACTTCTGCTCCTCCGCCTGCTGATTTTTTTGAAATGTTCAAAAAACACGTTGAAAACGGTGACGATGTTGTACACATAGCAATGAACGCAAAATTTTCCTCATCTTATCAAAATGCGTGTATAGCCGCATCGGAATTTAATAATGTATATGTTGTCAATACATTTACTTTAAGCTCATCTCAGGGGCTTTTGGCTTTACGCGCGGCAGATATGCGCGACGCAGGTATGACTGCAGAAGAAATAAAAAATCAAATAGAAATAGACAAAACCAAAATGCGTACAAATGTACTTTTGGACAAGCTCGAATTTGCTTATCGCGGCGGAAGGGCAACAATGCTCCAAATGTTTGGTGCAAACCTTTTAAAACTGCGGCCGTGTCTTTTACTCAACACTAATGGTGTTCTTACGGTAAGAAAGAAATTCCGAGGTAACTTTCCGCAGGTTTGCAGGGAATATATACGATTTGTTTTAAGTCAGCCGAATATTGACCCGGAACGTGCGTTTGTCTCCACAACAGGTATGGATAAAAACCTTTTAAATGAAATAGTACAAATGGTTAAAGACAGCGGAAAATTCCATGAAGTCCTTACTTCACGGGCAGGATGCAGTATGTCTGTGCATACCGGAAAAAATACACTTGTTTTATTTTACAAGGAAAAATAAATTACTCTATTACTCTATTATAGCAACTTTAATAGCGATTTAGGCAGAGAATTTCTCTGCCTTTTTGATTTTGTAACGATTTAGACAGATTATGACATACTTTGAGTTAAAACGTCTTTTACAAGTTCTTCAAGCTGTAAAAAAGTTTCAAGAAGACCTGCACGTCTGCGGAAAGCTGCCGCATTTTTAATACCTTTTAAATACCAGCCGACATGTTTCCTTGCTTCGTTCATTGCTCGGTGTTCACCTTTATAGTCACACATAAGCTTAATGTGCTTTAACATTACGAGCATTTTTTTATTTATTTGCGGCGGTGGGATTATACAGCAGGAATTGGTTAAGTATGAGTTTATTTGAGTGAAAATCCAAGGGCTTCCGAGGGCCGCCCGTCCAACCATTACAGCATCGCAGCCCGTCTGTTCAAGCATCTTTGCCGCGGATTGAGCCGAAACAACATCACCGTTTCCTATAACGGGTATTTTAACCGACTGTTTAACCTGCTTGATTATATCCCAATCGGCGGGTACAGCGTACATTTCTTGACGTGTTCTTCCGTGAACGGTGATTGCATCAGCACCTGCAGCTTCGCAGATTTTAGCAACTTCAACGGCATTTATACAGTTAGAATCCCATCCTTTTCGTATTTTAACAGTAATGGGAATATCAACTGCATTTTTAACAGAGGATACAATTTCCCCGCACAGTTTTGGTGATTTCATAAGCGCCGCCCCCGATCCGTTACAGCTGACTTTGGGTGCGGGGCAACCCATATTTATATCTATAACGTCGGGTTTATATTCCATAGCTTTTTTGGCGGCTTCTGCCATAACCTCTGGCTCACTTCCGAAAAGCTGTATGCCCGCGGGACGTTCAGATTCACTTAAAGTCATTAACGAACCTGTCTTTTTATCGTTGTACTGCAGTCCTTTAGAGCTTACCATTTCGCTCACGACATAAGATGCGCCGAATTCGGTGCAAATTTCACGAAATGCTTTGTCAGCAACACCCGCCATGGGGGCAAGAACCGC
>DHNU01000044.1:18721-24749 GCA_002407645.1 Ruminococcaceae bacterium UBA5408 | reverse complement strand
CCGTCGGCAATTACCGGAATGCCTGCTTTTTCAGCGGCACAGGCTGCGTCGTAAATAGCAGTAATCTGTGGAACACCGATACCCGCTACAATTCTTGTTGTGCAGATTGAGCCAGGCCCGATACCGACCTTAATACAATCCGCGCCCGCATCGATAAGCGCTCTTGCGGCGTCCGCCGTTGCGATATTTCCGGCTATAACCTGAAGATTCGGATATGCCTTTTTTACTTTTCTTACAGCGTTTAAAACGCCGTCGTTGTGTCCATGTGCAGAGTCAAGTGCAACAACGTCAACCTGTGCCTTAACAAGTTCTGCAACACGTTCAAGAACGTCGCCCGTGGCACCGATAGCAGCACCGCAGAGAAGTCTTCCTCCAGCGTCCCTTGCGGAATTAGGATAGCGAACGGCTTTTTCTATATCCTTAATTGTAATTAAGCCTTTTAAATTTCCCTTATCGTCAACAAGCGGAAGTTTTTCAATTCTGTGTTTGCGCAAAATTTCCTTTGCCTGTGATAGGGTTGTCCCAACAGGAGCGGTTACAAGGTTTTCTTTTGTCATTACCGCCGAAATAGGCTGGTTAAAATCTTCATCAGTCATAAAACGCAGGTCGCGGTTTGTAATAATACCGACAAGCTTTCCGTTTTCGCAAATCGGAACACCTGAAATGCGGTATCTTGCCATGATTTGGTTTGCATCGTTAACATAATGCTGAGGAGAAAGGAAAAAGGGATTTACAATAACCCCGTTTTCAGAACGCTTTACTCTGTCAACCATATCCGCCTGTCTTTCAATAGACATGTTCTTGTGAATAATCCCAATTCCGCCTTCACGCGCAATTGCGATTGCCATATTGCTTTCTGTAACCGTATCCATTGCCGCAGTTATAAGCGGAGTGTTCAGCTTAATTGTTTTAGTAAGCTGAGTAGACAAGTCCACCTCCTTTGGCAGAACGTGGGACTCAGCCGGAATAAGCAGAACATCGTCGAACGTAAGGCCTTCTTTAACAAACTTTTCCGAATAGTTCGTATTTAGCATGTTTTCCTCCTGTTACATTTTGCGCCGCTGCAAAAGCCAAATCTGCGCCGCATTATAATTGATTTCTTTGTAATATTTTTTTATATATTTTGATATTATATCATTTCATAAATTAATTATCAACTGTTAAATTGCTGTTTTTTTACTTCCCATCCATTGGCAGAATATCCGCCGATACCGTAAAGCCGATACCCTTGGAATTGTTGCCGCACATAAATAATTTACTGTTTTCTTTTACTGCATATATTTTAAGTTTTTCACCGAGAGTACTTTCATTTATATAGCTGATATGTATTTTTGAAAAACGCATACCTTTTACCCCGCCGGGGATAAAATCGGTTATTATGTCCCCGTATATAGTATTATTTAAATGGCAGTTATAATCCAAATCCGAAAATCTTATCATTCTTTCTCCCACAAGCGGCATATTTTCAGGTAGTACCAATTTTGGTATTCTCTTGTCCTGTGAAATTTTTTCACATTTGAATACCCCATAGTCATAAAAAGCTTTCGGTCTTAAAACTTTATGCGTTTCTGCATCTGCCACTATTGAAGTCTGTAATACATCTATAATCAAATCATCTTCGGAATAAAACTTATAATCTCGGTAAAATTGCGCTCCGCAAACTCCGAGTGGATGGGTTTTTATTGTAATTTTTTCATTGTGCTTGGGCATTCGTTTTATTTTAGCAAGGTTGTTTATTAAAAGAAAGACCATTGAGTCAGAATACATTTTTTCAAAACTGAGTCCAAAGAATTCAAGGTGTTGTTCACTTATTTCCTGGCACATCCGCAAAAGCACGCTAAGTTTCATTTGTCTTTGTGCGCCTACTTCATAACTTGCAACGCACACCTCTTTTGAGTATTCGTTAATTTTATCTGTCATATTCATAATTAATCCTCAGAATTTAGGTTTTTATATAACGAAATGCCCCCAAAAGGGGGCTTTTTGTTTATTTTATAATGTCACAGCCCATATATGGCCTTAATACTTCAGGAACGGTAACACTTCCGTCGGCATTCTGATACTGCTCGACAATTGCTGGGATTACTCTGCTTGTAGCAAGTCCGGATGCATTAAGAGTATGAACAAAATGCAATTTTTTATCTTCTCCCCTAAACTTAACGTTGCCTCTTCTTGCTTGGTAGTCCCTTGCGTTTGAAGCGGAGCTTACTTCTTTGTAAATTTCCATACTCGGAATCCAAACTTCAATGTCGTAGGTGCGTGCCATTGAGAAAGAGCAGTCACCTGCCGCCAATTTGCTTAAACGGTAGTGAAGTCCCAATTTCTGAACGAGTTTTTCGGCTTTTCCGACAAGCTCTGCAAAAGCGTCGTCAGATTTATCCGGCTCAGTGTACTGTACCATTTCAACTTTATTAAACTGATGTCCACGTATCATACCGCGTTCTTCCGAACGGTAGCTTCCCGCCTCTCTGCGGTAGCATGGAGTGTAAGCAATATATTTTCTCGGCAGTTCGTCAGCAGTCAGTACCTCTTCGCGGTGAAGGTTAACCAATGCGGTTTCAGCAGTCGGCAGCATAAATTTTTTATCACTGCTCGTTGGGTTTTCAATCCAATATACTTCATCCGTAAATTTTGGGAACTGGCCTGCAACGTATCCACATTCATAATTAAGCATATGCGGAGGAAGAACAAGCTCATATCCGTCGTTTAAGTGCTCCTGAATAAAGAAGTTTAGAAGCGCCCATTCCATTCTTGCGCCCATTCCGCGGTAAACCCATGAACCCGCACCGGCAAGTTTTGCGCCGCGTTCATAATCAATTAAACCGAGGCTTTCGCAAAGTTCAACATGGTTTTTAGGTTTAAAATCAAATTTTGGCTGTTCCTTATAAAAACGGATAGGTTTGTTGTTTTCTTTTCCACCCGCTTCAAGGTCTTCATCGGGCATATTCGGAAGTGAAAGTAAAAGCGTTTTTTGTTTTTCCCCAAGCTCATTAAGTTCGGTGTCAAAGCCCTTAATATTGTCGGAAAGTTTCTTTAATTCAGCCATTAACTCGGTAGTGTCTTCTCCGGCTTTTTTCATTTGGGGAATTTTCTTTGTAGCGGCATTTCTTTCCGCTTTCATATTTTCCACTTTACCGGTGACGTCGCGTCGGTCGGCGTCAATTTTAAGAATATCGTCAACCAGTTTGTCAACGTCAATGCAGCGTTTTTTTGCTCCGGCTTTCACTTTTTCCGGATTGCTGCGTATTAGCTTAATATCCAGCATGTTCAGTTTCTCCTTTTGTTAACTTATATATATGATTTAGTTTTCCACTGTTTCTTTAATCTTTGTTGAAAACTTTTACTAAATCGCTCAAATCCTGTTCTCCATAAAACTCAATTTGGAGAACTCCGCGTTTTTTAGAACCGCTTACCTGCACTTTTCTTCCAAGGTGTTCATTAAGCGCAAGTTCTACTTCACTAAAATACGGAACTTTTTTCTTGACTTGTACCTCTTTAACGGATTTTTCATTAGCCTTTTTTGCTATTTTTTCCAGTTCTCGTACAGAAATTCCGTTTTCTACTGTTAATTTTGCGGCTTTCATCATTTCTGTTTTATCTTCAAAGCTTAATAATGTGCGGGCATGACCCGCAGACAAACTTCCCTCATTAACTAATTTCTGTATTTGTGGAGGAAGGTTTAAAAGCCTTAATGCGTTTGCAATTGCAGGGCGTGATTTTCCAACGGTTTTTGATACTGCTTCCTGCGTAAACCCGAACGAATCCATTAAAGACTGGTAACCCAGCGCTTCTTCAAGAGGATTTAAGTCTTCACGCTGTAAATTTTCAATAAGTGCAAGCTCCATCACTTCACTGTCGTTCATTTCGCGAATAATCGCAGGGACTTCCGAAAGTCCTGCCATTCTTGCCGCGCGCCAGCGTCGTTCACCCGCTACTATCTGATATCCTCCGCCCAAAATCGGCCTTACTAAAAGCGGCTGTAAAATGCCGTGCTGTGAAATAGAGTCTGCGAGCTCGGCGAGCGCCGCTTCGTTAAAATCTTTTCTCGGTTGTTCCCGGTTCGGTTCAATTTCACTAATCTTCAGTGAAATAGCCGAATCACGGTCTTCAGTATCATTTTCGGCGAAAATCGCGTCCAGCCCTTTTCCGAGTCCGCGTTTTTTCGTTGCCATGCTCTCTCCCCCTTATCATTAACCGTTTTTTGCTATAATTTCATCTGCAAGTTCCAAATAAGCAACTGTTCCCTTTGAACTTTTATCAAAATATAAAATGGGTTTTCCAAAACTCGGCGCTTCTGAAAGACGTACCGCCCGAGGAATTACCGTTGAGAACACTTTGCGCGGAAAATACTTCTTTACTTCCCCGACAACTTGTTGAGTTAGGTTCAGCCTTCCGTCAAACATCGTAAGGAGCACGCCTTCAATATCAAGATGTGAATTATACTGTCTTTTAACTCTTCTGACTGAATTCATAAGCTGTGAAAGTCCTTCAAGCGCATAATATTCACATTGTATCGGTACAAGAAGCGTGTCAGCAACGCAGAGCGCATTTGTCGTAATTATTCCGAGTGAGGGCGGACAATCGATAAAAATATAGTCATACTTTTCCCTAAATGGTATTAATGCATTTTTTAATATCGATTCCCTGTGTGGCAGAGTAACCAATTCAATTTCCGCCGCTGCCAAATCCAAGCTGGATGGCATAATATCCAAATTGTCAAATTCAGTATGTACAATTACATCTTCGGCTTTAGCTTGTCCGATAAGCATTTCATACACAGTATTTTTGACTTTTCTGCGGTCAACTCCGACACCGCTCGATGTATTTCCCTGTGGGTCGATATCAACAAGCAGGGTTTTCTTTCCTTTTCCGCCTATGGCGGCAGAAAGGTTAACGGCGGTAGTTGTTTTTCCTACACCGCCTTTTTGATTAGCAATAGCAATAATTTTCCCCATTCTTTACCCTCCGATAGGCTCCGCCTGAAAGAAATATCTATTATTTTATTATAGTACATATTTTATAAGATTAAGCGGAATATTGACATTATTATAGCATGCTTTTAATATAAATCAAAGTTTTTATTAATATGTTTCACATGAAACATTTGATATTGAGTTTAATTCTATAATTAATCAAAATGTACTGTAATGATTTTCTCGATATTTTATTAAAATGATAACTATAAATAATAAAATTATTGCAATTAATTAGCATCATTTACAATCTCTTTTAATGTAAATTATTATAGTTTTAATCCTATATTTAGAAAAGAGATTTTTATATGGAAAGGTTAGTTGTTATTTTATGTTTAATTATACTGACTATTTCTTTAGTTTTATACGAGCAGAAAGGCAAAACAAATGGTGCTGCTCCCCCTGTCCCTTCCTGCGCTCAAGCAAACTAAAAATTGCAATGATTCTTGTTCGGACGGGGAACGAGCGGTAGGACTGCCGGTTTTCGCTTTGAAATAAAAATAGAAGGGCTTTTAATAAGTTTCACTCGCATTTCTTACTCACCGATAAAGTTATTCTTCACATCCTTTAATATTTTGAGCAGGAGGTCAGTACCCAAATGCTCAATATGGAATAAAATATACCTACATATAACAAAACAGGCCGGATTTTCATCCGGTCTGTCTGTGGGAAATGATATAGGGAAATAGGAGTAAACACTTGTAATCAAATTAAGCAGGCTTTTTTCCATTCGAAGTTGCCTGGGACTTCGGAATACGGACAAGGCATTCAAAATAATCTTCCGTTTCGCTATTAAGCGTTTGAGCGTTTATTCCACTCTTTTTCATGGTATTAATAGCATGATTTATAGTATTGAAAAACACCCTAACATCTTTAACGATTATAGTGCGTTTTTGCTTCGGTTTTTCATCATCATTAAGGGACTTGTCCACCAGTTCCTCGCTTTGCTTTACATTAAGACCATTTTCAATGATTTGGTCAAGAATTTTATTTCTCAGCTCTTTATCCTTAATTCTCAGTAAAGCACGGGCATGCCTTTCTGTTAGCTTGTTTTC
>DHNU01000044.1:0-18441 GCA_002407645.1 Ruminococcaceae bacterium UBA5408 | reverse complement strand
ACATGCCATTCTTCTATTAATCGACGGATACCCTCCGCCTCTTCAAAAATCTGTAAATCTTGTCTTTGCAGGTTTTCTGTCATAGCAAGAATAGCACTTTTTTCCGGTGTACATTCTTTAATTATACAAGCTATTGTCTGCATTCCCGCAAGCTTACAGGCGCGCAGTCTGCGTTCTCCTGCTATCAGTTCATAATCGCTTTTCAGTCTTCTAACGGTTATTGGCTGAAGAAGTCCATTAATGCGGATACTTTTTGAAAGTTCTGACAGTTCTTCCTCATTAAACGTACGCCTTGGCTGCGCCGGATTTGGATGAACTGAGTTTATATCTATTTGAACAACCTTACATCTGTCACTCAAAATATGCAAATACGCCGCCCCCTTGCTTGTCCGTTGAATATAGGATAGCATAGTGAGCGGCAATATTATGTAATATTATGGTGTTAAGCTAAAATATTATTTGTAGAATAGTGTATTTTTATGTGTCAAATTAGTAAATGTCACAATATATTGTACTAAAATAAATTTATAATGGCTTTTTGGATATTTTTGAGCCATGCCTCGGATAGATATACGAAAGCGGTTTAGTTCTTTTTATAAAGATTAAACTTCTGCTGTCCCCATTAGGAAGCTGAAACTCCTTAACTTTGGCTAACTCACATCCTAAGAGAGAAATTGCATTTCCCGCATTTTTTATCTCCTCTTGCGGATTTGGCCCTTTCATTGCTATAAAAGTACCGTTAATTTTTATAAAAGGGAGACAGTATTCACAAAGAACATTAAGTTGTGCAACAGCCCTCGCGGATGCAAAATCAAATTTTTGGCGGAATTGTTTTTGCCTTCCCGCTTCTTCTGCTCTTGCATGTACAAGTTCCACAGGTAAATAGAGATTTTCCGATACATCTTTTAAAAATTTCAGTCTTTTATTAAGTCCGTCAAGTAAAGTAACTTTCAATTTAGGTTTCATAACTTTAAGAGGAAGTCCCGGAAAACCGGCACCGGTTCCAACATCGATAAACTTTGCATCGCTTGGTATATCTACATATTTTAAAATCATTATACTGTCTAAAAAATGTTTAGCGGCAACTTCACAGGGTTCAGTTATAGTTGTCAAATTGATTTTAGTATTCCAATCAATAAGCAATTCCATATATTTTTGAAAACTACTTGCTTCATTGGGTGTTACTTCTAAACCCATAGCTTTGGCATAATCAATCAGTATATTTGTGATATCCTGCAATTTTATACCTCCCTGCTTTTTTTAGACAGCCAAATTAAAAGTACCGAAATATCGGCAGGGCTTACCCCTGAAATTCGGGACGCTTGTCCTATATTTGCTGGCTTCACTTTTTCGAGCTTTTCCTGTGCCTCTTTTCTAAGTCCTATAATCTGCTGATAGTTGGCATCCTTTGGTAGCTGTTTTACCTCCAACCTTCTCATCTCAGCAATATCTGCTTTCTGTCTTTTTATATATCCCTCATATTTTAATTCAATTTCAACACTTTCAAAAACATCATCGGGTAAATCAGGGCGGTTAACATCTATATCTTTCAGAATTTCATAATTAAGCTGCGGCCTTTTAATAAGTTCCGAAAGACGTACTCCGCTTTCTACTTTCGATGTTTCATGTGAAACAAGTATATCATTTAGTTTATCGGTAGGTGAAAATATTGTTTTCCGTGCGCGTTTTAATTCTTCCGCCTTTTGCTTTTCTTTTGTCTGAAATCTTTCCCAACGTTCATCTGAAATAAGCCCGATTTTACGTCCAATCGGAGTCATTCTTTCATCGGCGTTATCTTGCCTAAGGACAAGACGATATTCACTTCTTGAAGTCATCATTCTATATGGATCAGATACTCCCTTTGTAATAAGGTCATCAATAAGTGTTCCAATATATGAACCTGCTCTGTCCAAAATCAAAGGTTCTTTTCCTTGAATTTTCAATGCGGCATTTATGCCTGAAACAATTCCCTGTGCCGCCGCTTCCTCGTATCCCGAACTGCCGTTAAACTGTCCCGCACCGTAAAGTCCGGGGAAATCTTGGAATTCGAGTGTTGCCTCCAACTGCAGAGGGTCAATGCAGTCATATTCAATGGCGTATGCACAGCGCATAAACTCAACGTTTTTAAACCCTTTAATAGTACGATAAAATGCAATCTGAATTTCCTCGGGTAAAGAAGAACTCATACCCTGAATATACATCTCTTCGGTATTAAGTCCGCAGGGTTCGATAAAAAGTTGATGCCTTTTTTTATCACGAAAGCGCATAACTTTGTCTTCAAAACTCGGACAGTAACGGGGGCCAATACCCTCAATTTTGCCACTGTAAAGAGGTGATTTATCGATATTATCAAGTATTACTTGTTTAGTATCCTCATTTGTATATGAAATATAGCAAACATCAAGATTTTTCTTATGCTCAACAGTATCATATGAAAAAGGTATTACTGGATTATCGCCTTCTTGAGCTTCGAGATTTGAAAAATCTATGCTTGATTTTAATACACGCGCAGGTGTTCCCGTTTTAAAACGGCGCAGACGCAAACCGATTTTTTTCAAAGCGTCACTTAAAAATGCGGCAGGGAAAAGTCCATCTGGGCCGCCCTCATAACTTACGTCGCCAACATATATTTTGCCGCGTAAAAACGTTCCTGTTGCTATAATTACGGCTTTCGCAGTATATTCAGCATTCATTCGTGTTACAACACGCCATGTATCATCGTCATTTTGAGAAAGGTCTACTATTTCAGCCTGTTTTAAAAACAAATTAGGCTGAAGTTCCAATTTATGTTTCATAATATCGCTGTATTTTCTGCGGTCAATTTGAGCGCGAAGTGAATGAACCGCAGGTCCTTTCCCGCGATTCAACATTCTGCTTTGCAGCATTGCTTCATCGGCAGTTCTTCCCATTTCACCGCCGAGCGCATCAATTTCTCGTACAAGATGTCCTTTTGCAGTTCCGCCGATTGACGGATTGCAAGGGCAGTTTCCTACGGCATCCATATTTATAGTAAAAATACAGGTTTTACAGCCAAGCCGTGCAGTAGCAAGCGCAGCTTCAATTCCGGCGTGTCCTGCTCCGATTACGGCAACATCAATTTTACCGGCATCATAATTCAAAAGTATTCCCCCAATATATCTTTATCATTTACCAACACAAAAATGTGAAAAAACAGAATCAACCACTGCATCTGTCGCACGTTCACCAGTTAATTCAAGCAATGCGGAAATTGCGCCTTCAATTGAAACGGTTACAGCATCAAGTGTCATCCCGCTTTTAACGGCAGAGTGCGCTTCATTTATACATTCACCCGCCTGCCTTGCGGCTTCTCGCTGACGTTCGGTGAACAATATTCCCTCTGACGGGTCAAGCTGTTCTGTTTTAAAAAGTTCGGCAACAGTCTTTTCGAGCTTGTCCAATCCTTCGCCCGAAATTGCAGAAGTATATACTATATGTTTAAATTTATCTTTAATATACTCTAAGTCGATTTTTGTCGACAAATCGCTTTTATTTATTATTGCGACAGCAGGTACATTTTGAACTGCTGAAATCAATTCTCTGTCTGCGTCATTAAGCTCCTGCGATGAATCAAAAACAGCAAATATAAGCTGTGCTTCAAGCAGTTTTGAGCGCGCGCGGTCAACACCGATTTTTTCTATGGGGTCATCGGTAAGATGAATTCCCGCGGTATCGGAAAGGTGAAGCGGAATATCGCCAAGAATTACCGTATTTTCAACGATATCCCTCGTCGTTCCCGCGTATTCAGTTACAATCGAACGTTCACACCCAGAAAGCAAATTCATCAAAGTTGATTTTCCAACGTTAGGTCGTCCTGCAATAACCGTTCTTACTCCTTCGCGTATTGCCTGACCTGCTTCAAATTGACTCAGTAAACGTTCAATTTCTTTTTTAGCTTCTAAAATTGTTTTTTCGAGCGTTTCGGTATCAACTTCCGGAATATCTTCATCCGGATAATCAGCCCAAGCAGAAAGATGTCCTGCAGTTGAAAGGAGCATATCACGTATTTTTTTGATTTTCTTTTCAAGTGCGCCGTCATGCCCGGCAAGAGCTGTTCTCACAGCTTGTTTTCCCTGAGCGGAAATCAGCTCCATTACCGACTCCGCTTCAGTAAGTCCTATTTTACCGTTTATAAAAGCGCGGCGGGTAAATTCGCCGGGTCCCGCAGGAACTGCTCCTGCCGATAAAACAGCTTTGAGTACACGCCTCATTATATAAATTCCACCGTGACATGAAAGTTCGACCACATCTTCACCGGTAAAACTATATGGAGCAATATAGTTAAGGGCAATTGCTTCGTCTATATCTTCATTTTCATCGTGAACTCTGCCGTAAAGTGCAGTGTATCCTTTTATATCGTTCAAAGTCTTTCCGCTTTTAGAAATAAAAACCATGTTCGCTATTTCACGGGCATTTGGCCCGGAAATTCTTACTATTCCAATTCCGCCCGGCGCCTGCGGAGTAGAAACAGCTGCAATAGTTTTTGCAGAAGAACTGTAATTTTCTTTAGTTTCCATTTTGTTAACCTCGTTATTATATAAACAGTCAATATTTATTATACAGCAAGTATTTCTGAGTATTCATTTCTTAAAGTATTGTAAATAAAGTTATTTTTTTATTACATAATTTCTGAATTACAAAACGTAACGTTAATGTGTTTTTAAAAAACATATTTACAAGCAATATATTATAAACTAAAAAATCAAATTTTGCAAAATACTGCAAATTACTATTATATTTGTTAAAAAACCTAAAAACAAAAAGGGCGATTCTGACGAACCGCCCCTATTACTTAAAATCTAATGCTATTTTTTAAAATCAATTCGACCGTAAAGCGGTGCTTTGTTGTCAACTTTTGTAGTCTGTCTTTCAGAATTGAAAGAAGCACCGGAAGCCGATTTTTGCGAACGGTTATATCCTGTTCGTGGTTTATCCGAAAAATTACGTTTCCTGTTATTTCTACGGGAAAACGGTCTTTCTCCGCCTTCCGGTCCTATTACTACATGGCGATTTAAGTTTTCACCTTCTGACCATGATTTAGCACCTTCGACAGTTTGAACAACAGTATGAATAATTCTGCGTTCATACGGATTCATAGGTTCCAAAGAAGAATTTCTCCCTGTTCTGACTACTTTAGAAGCAATTTTTTTGCCCAGAATTTCAAGAGTTTCTTTACGTTTCTGACGGTAATTTCCAATATCGAGCGTTATTCTGTAATATTCATTGTCAATATGGTTTGCAACAAGACCAGCCAAATACTGAAGGGCATCCAAAGTTTCACCGTGGTGACCGATAATAAATCCGATATCATCACCGCAAAGAGAAAGTTCGGCTCCGCTTTCGTTCTCATTAACATTAATGTCAACCGTTAAAAGACCCATATGTTTCAAAATATTTTCCAAATATTCTTTGGCGGCGTCCGCCGGAGTATTCTCGATATAAACTCTTACTTTCGCGGGGTTTCCACCAAAAAGTCCAAATGTCTTTTTGGTCGGCATTTCCAAAATTTCAAATTCCGCTTCATAGGATTCAACGCCCAGCTCTCTGCATGCAGCTTCTTTAGCCAATTCAACAGTTTCGCCGGTTGCAATCGCTTCTTTAATCACGGTATTACCTCCCCGGATATCTTATTTTTTTGTTCCCAAATAATCGTCGTTTGTTTTGTTTTTGTTGTTTTTCTGTTTTTTGTCTGAAACACTGTCTTTACTTGAATTTTGTGATTTTAATTCATCTTCGAGCATCATTTTTTTAGCTCCCGGAATCATCCTGACTTTTGATTCCTGCTGTTCAAGAAGAGCTATTCGCTGTGCTTCTGCTTTGGCGTTAAGGTCTGCGGGACTGTACCAAATATTCATAACTATCGTTTGTAAAAATCCTGTAAGTGTGGAAATAATCCAGTAAAAACCGACTGCCGCAGGCATATTGCAGGAAAGCCATGCAGTAAATAAAGGCAGAACATAAAGCATACCTTTCATACATCCTTGCTGTTGCTGCATACCGGGCTGAAGTTTCATCATAAAATACTGGGTTAAAATTGAAGATACAAGGCAGAGTACAGGAATTATCCATAAATTTGTATTGAAAAAAGTTCCAAAATCGCCGTTAGTTAATGGCGTGTCCAATAAATTCAGCCCCAAAAACTGAAAGCCATGGCTGAAAGATTCTATTTTATTAAGCTCGTCCCCGCTGAACATAGTAAGATCTGGTTTTAAAGCACTGAAATGCTTAACAATTTCAATCTGTGCATATTGAGCGGAAAAAGTTGAACCGATACCTGGAATTTGTTTAAGCATTTCAATAGCTTTCCCAATTCCGTCGGCTGAAAGATGAAGTGCATTTTGAAGCGGATTTTGTACTGTATAAAATAATCCTATCATAATCGGAAATGGAATAAAAGAGGTAAGACATCCACTTGCGGGGTTAATTCCCTCTTTTTCATAAAGTTTCTGCATTTCCTGTTGATATTTTACTTTGTCGTTACCGTATTTTTTCTGAAGTTCTTTCAGTTTTAACTGCATTTTGCTATTTGCGGCCATCGATTTCTGCTGTTTAATCGAAAACGGAAACATCAATACTTTTGTAAATACAGTAAATAAGATGATAGCTACTCCGTAATTGTTAATTAAGGTATAGAAAAACCACAACAGATAGCCTAAAATATTACCCAAAAAATTAAAAATTTCTGTCATATTGGCAGTACTCCTCTATTTTATCGCTTTGCCCGTTTTTCAGGAACGGGGTCATACCCCCCGCGGCTGAACGGATTACAGCGCAGTATTCTAAATAACGAAAGCCAAAAACCCTTAAACGCACCGAAACGGTCAATTGCCTCAATTGCATAATTTGAACAGGTCGGATAATATTTGCAGCAAGGCTTTTTATAAGGTGATATTGATTTTTGGTAAAACCTTATTAGCAAAATAAGGGGGCGTTTCATTTCAGTACCCCCAAATTTTTAAGCTGCTGTGACATCGCTCGAAAAACATCCGTACTTTTAACAAAAGGTGTTTTTCCCCTTGCAACAAAAATGATGTCATAACCACACCGAACCGAGGGTGCTAAATTCCGAAAAGACTCTCGGATTACCCTGCGTGCTCTGTTGCGTTTGACTGCATTTCCGATTTTTTTACTTGTAGTAATTCCTATTCTGATATTTTTACTTCGATTGTTTTTTAGAACATAAGTAACAAGCACAGGACATACCTGAGTTTTTCCTTTTGCATAAATTCTGCGGAAATCCTTGTTTTCTTTAATTGGCAAATATAATTTCATAACTTAAAACCGCACCACAATTCCTAATTGTACCATAAGCCTAAAGCTAAAAAGAAAGGCCACTTACGGTGGCCCTTAGCTTAATAGCTTAAACGTGCTCTGCCCTTTGCTCTGCGGCGGGCCAAAACTTTACGGCCGTTGCGTGTGGACATTCTTTTTCTGAAACCATGCTCCTTTTTTCTATGGAGCTTTTTCGGTTGATAAGTTCTAAGCATGAAAAAAACCTCCTTTCGGGGTACAAACCTTGCAATATAGCATTATATATTAAAAAGCCAAGGGCTGTCAACCCGAATTTTAAAGTCGCCGTACCCAAATATATACTGAATATTATAACAGACTGAAATATATAATCAAATATAACACATTTAAGTCCAAAATAAAAGTAAAAGCATAAAATATTCGTAATTTTTTTTATATTTTAATATAACAAATTCAGTAATGATAAATTTTATATAATTGTTATCGCGTGCGCGCGAAATACAATATAGTGTGCATTTAATGCCAAATGAAATTTGAAAATATTATTAGATTGTGGTAATATAATCTATGTTATGCTTATGAGTATAAATAATTGTTAAATGAGGTTAAAACAATGGAATCCTTTACCGAGGTCTGGAATTTAGTCAGTGATTACTGCAAAAGTAAAATTACTGATATTGCTTATTCAACGTGGATAAAACGCATTAAACCAATAACCCTCAATTTTGAACAGGGAGTTGCAGTAATAAAAGTTCCAAATGAACTGCACCGCCAGACAATTAAACATTATTACATGGATATGCTCGATGAAGCTTTCATACAAATTTTCGGCCAAAAGATTGAAATTCAAATTTGCATTCCGGACGAAGATGTTATTCCGACTAACACAGTCAAAACATCGGAAAATAAAAATGATGATACTCCGGCAATTAACGACGATTATGAATATACTTTTGATACTTTTATAGTAGGTTCTTCCAACAAATTTGCCCACGCCGCTTCTGTAGCGGTTGCAAATAAACCGGCAACACTTTATAATCCACTATTTATTTACGGAAATTCCGGATTGGGAAAAACTCATTTACTTTACGCAATATGCAACCAAATCGGAAAAACAAATCCCGAAATGAACATCGTTTACATTAAAGGCGATGATTTTACAAATGAATTGATTGAAGCCATCCGCCGCGGTACTACTTCCGAATTTCACAATCGATACCGTAAAGCGGATGTCTTTCTTGTTGACGATATACAGTTTATTGCCGGTAAAGATTCCACTCAGGAAGAATTTTTCCATACTTTTAATACGCTTTACGAAGCTAAAAAACAAATAGTTCTTACTTCCGACCGTCCGCCTAAAGATATTGCTACTTTGGAGGAACGTCTTTTAACACGTTTTGAATGGGGACTTACGGCGGATATTCAGCCGCCTGACTTCGAAACACGTATTGCCATTATCAAAAGAAAAGCCGAACTTTTAAAAATTGAACTTCCCGACAATGTTGCGGAATACATAGCCAACAGGCTTAAAAACAATATTCGTCAGCTTGAAGGCGCAGTCAAAAAAATGAAAGCTTACTATTTATTAAATGGTGAAAGCCCGAGTATTACAACAGCGCAGGCTGCTATCAGCGATATTATTAATAATGACCAGCCAACCCCTTATACGGTAGAAAAAATTATCGACGAAGTCGCAAGGACTTTTGGAACGACAAGCGAAGATATCCGTTCGGCGAAACGTTCGGCGAATATTTCAAGCGCAAGGCAGGTTTCAATGTATGTCGTAAGGGAAATTACTCAAATGCCGATGACCGCAATTGGCGAAGAATTTGGCGGACGCGACCACTCCACCGTTGTTTACGGAATACAGCAGGTAGAAAAAGGGCTTAAGAAAGACCCGAAAACCAAAGCAACCGTGGAAGATATTATTAAAAATATACGCGACAGGTAAATTGTTGAAAACTTCTTCACTTATTAACAAATCGGTTTAAAACTCATTTTTTTGATTCAAAATTTAAATACGCAGTTTTAAACAAGTTTTCAACTTTCCCCACAGAGTTTTCAACATGCTGTTAAATGTTCAATATTTAATACTCCCTGTTAACATTTAATCAACATTAAAATAACAGGGAAAAACTTATGGGAACTCCCGACGTAATTGAGTTTTTGAAACATTTCAACTTTTGCGCGCTGCCTACTACTCTTACTAAATTTAAATATATTATATCTTTTATAAAAGGAAGCTGAGGATAAATTTATGAAAATCACGTGCAATCGGCAGAAGCTTAACGAAGCTGTGTTGAATATCCAGCGAGCCGTGTCTACAAAGTCATCTGTACCTGCACTGGAAGGAATACTTTTGAAAGCAGGACAAAACGAAATTTCAATGTGTGGTTACGATTTAGAGCTTGGAATGACAACCAAAATAGAATCAGAGGTAACAGAAAGCGGAAGCATTATATTAAATGCAAAACTTTTAGGCGATATTGTCCGCCGCCTTCCCGGTGAAACAGTTGACCTTTTTACTGACGAAAAAAACATCACCGCCATTAAAAGCGGCCCGTCCGATTTTTCTATAGTCGGAATTCCTGCTGAAGAATACCCTGAACTTCCGTCAATAACAGGTGAAACTTCCATTAAAATTGCAAACAGCATTTTAAAAAGCATGATACGCCAAACTATTTTTGCGGTTTCCGAAAGTGATGCTAAACCCGTCCACACAGGAACTCTGTTTGAACTTAGTAAAAATAAAATAAAACTTATATCTGTCGACGGTTACCGCCTTGCTATAAGAGAAGAACCCGTCAAGTGCAGTGAAGAAATAAGTTTTGTAGTTCCCGGAAAAACTCTCACCGAAGTAATGAAACTTTTAAGCGACGACGAAGCAGAAACCGAAATTCAAATAGGCAGAAGACATATATTATTCCAAATAGGAAAATACTGCGTAGTATCCCGCCTTTTGGAAGGTGAATTTCTTGACTATAAAGCTGCAATTCCCAATTCAAGTTCTACCGAACTCATTGTTTCAACACGCAATTTTATAGACAGCGTTGAACGTGTATCTTTAATTATTACAGACAGACTTAAAAGTCCTGTACGATGCCTTTTTGAAAACGGAGAAATTAAACTGTCCTGTACAACTTCAATTGGGCGCGCAAGCGACCAGATTTCAGCGGAGATTTCAGGGGATAATGTAGAAATGGGCTTTAATAACCGCTACTTGCTCGATGCATTGCGTAATTCAGAAGGCGATGAAGTGAAAATTCAGCTTAACGGTGCTTTAAGTCCAATGAAAATACTTCCGCGGGAAGGAAATTCGTTCCTTTTTCTCGTTCTTCCTGTGCGCTTAAAGAGTGAGGCTTGATTTATGAAAACAGAAAAAATAAAAATAGATTCTGAATTTATCAGACTTGATGCACTTTTAAAATTCGGCGGTGCAGTTGACACCGGCGGCAGAGCAAAATTCGTGATACAAAGCGGTGAAGTAAAAGTAAATGGTGAAATTTGCACCATGCGAGGAAAAAAAATGAGAAACGGAGACAAGGCAGAGTACAGCGAAGTTATATATGAGGTGTGTAACGGGTGAATATTAAGCACCTAAAGTATAAAAATTACAGAAATCTGAGAAGCGGCGTGATAATTCCAAATAAAGGGATAAATATAATATATGGGAATAATGCACAGGGAAAAACCAATCTGCTTGAAGCTTTTTGGCTTTTCACCGGAGGACGTTCTTTTCGCGGGGCAAAGGACAGCGACCTTATTTTACAAGGTGAAAAAAAATCACAGCTTGATTTGTGTTTTTACAGCGAAGAGCGTGAACAAGCAGCCCAAATAATAATAGAAAACGGTCGAAGGAATGCAAAGTTAAATGGAATTTCGCAAAAAAGTTCAGCCGGTCTTGTGGGAAAATTCTGTGCGGTTATTTTTTCCCCTGAACATATTTCCCTTGTTAGGGAAGGTCCTTCTCTGCGGAGAAATTTTATTGACTCTGCACTTTGCCAGATTAAACCCGGATATGCTGCACTTTTATCGAGATATAACCGAACTTTGGCACAGAGAAATACTCTTCTTAAAGATATTCCCCATCACAGTGAACTTATAGATACTCTTGAAATATGGGATGAAAAACTTGCATCCTACGGTGAAAACATCGTTAATTTCAGGATTCAATATATAGAAAACCTAAGTGTTTTGGCAAAGGATATTTATGGGGGCATTTGTAAAAATAGCGAAGTTTTGGGTCTTTGCTATAGAAAAAGTGCCGAAAATTTAAAAGAAGCACTTAAAAAATCACGCAGGGACGATATTTATTCCGGCCACACCGGTTTTGGGCCGCACCGCGACGATATAGATATTACTATAAATTCAATGTCTGCGCGGTCTTTCGGCTCTCAAGGTCAAAAACGCTCTGTTGTACTTGCTCTTAAATTGGCGGAAGCCGAAATTATTTACAGAAAGACGGGCGAACGCCCCGTTATCCTGCTTGATGACGTAATGAGTGAACTTGACAGCAGCCGTCAGGACTATTTATTGAATCATCTAAATGAATGTCAGGTTTTTATAACCTGCTGTGAACCTGAAAGCCTTAAACTTTTAAAAAACGGTTCACTGTTCGAAATGGACTGCGGCGAACTTTTAAAGAAATGAAAAGGAAATTTATATGTATCTTCATCTTGGGCAGGACACAGTGATTAAAGTAGACGATATTGTGGGCATATTTGATATGGAAACATCTACTATTTCAAATGTTACGCGCGATTTTCTTTCAAATTGTCAAAAATCCGGTAAAATAATAAATGTTTCAATGGAAATGCCAAAGTCTTTTGTACTATGTTGTGATAAAAAAAAGAAGAAAAAGGTTTATATTACACAAATTTCTTCCACAACCCTTTTAAAGCGAACCGGTTATATTAATGAAATTGCAAATGTTTAAGTGATAGGTGTTAAAATGAAAAAATTTAGAAAAGCAAGATGTCCGCATTGCGGAGATCAATTGAAAATTATTCAAATTTGGAGTATAAAAACTCAGGGAGAATACCAATGCCCAAAATGCGGGGGTTTTTCTAATATTGAACTTGATTTTACCTTATTCCATATTTCTATAAGTGCAATTATTATAAGCGGACTTCTTTATGCCGGATGTATATTTTTTAAAATACCGCTCAGCATTCCTCTTATTTTAATTATTATGCTGCCGTATTTTATATTTTACATTTTATCTGTTTTTCTCGTCCGACTAAAAAAACCTGTAGTTCGAAAAAAACCGCCGCAATACTGCAGAGGAAAAAACCCTTACAATAGTCCGCAGAATATGTACGATTCTGCGCGGAAAGACAACAATATTACCAACTCCGCAATTGACAGAAGTTTTCCAAGAAAGCAAAGATAGTTATCTAATAATTACGATTAAGAAAAACAATATATACTATTTGTATAATAACTGGAGGGTTAAACTTGGAGTTTAGCGAGATGACACAAACAAAGCAAAAATACGACGAAAATCAAATACAGGTTCTCGAAGGTTTGGAAGCAGTGAGAAAGCGTCCGGGTATGTACATTGGTTCAACGGGACCACGCGGACTTCACCATCTTGTTTATGAAATAGTCGATAATGCTATCGATGAAGCCCTTGCCGGTTTCTGTAATAAAATTGAAGTTAAAATTCTTCCCGAAAACATTATTTGCATAACCGATAATGGCAGAGGTATTCCTGTGGGTATTCAGCATCAGCTCGGAATACCTGCTGTAACCGTTGTTTTTACAGAACTTCATGCGGGCGGTAAATTCGGCGGCGGCGGTTATAAAGTTGCCGGCGGACTTCACGGAGTCGGTGCTTCGGTAGTTAACGCACTTTCCGAGTGGCTTGAAGTTGAGGTTTATAACGAGGGAAAAATCTATTACCAGCGTTTTGAACGCGGAAGAATTATTACAAAACTCGAATACCGCGGCGAAACAGATAAAACCGGAACACTTGTACGTTTTAAACCTGATGCGGAAATATTTAAAGAAACCACTCATTTTGATTACAATACACTTCAGACAAGACTGCGTGAACAGGCATTTTTAAACGGCGGAATTCATATTCAGCTTTCGGATGAACGTGACACGGAAAATTCAATTGTAAATAATTATTGCTACAGCGGCGGAATAAGCAGTTTTGTTGAATATATAAACAAGAAAAAAGCCGCAGAAGTAATTCATCCAGATATTATACATTTTTCTAACATTGCTGAAGATGACAACGCAACGGCTGAAGTTGCAATGCAGTATAATGATTCTTATAACGAACTTATGCTTTCATTCGCAAATAATATTCATACAACCGACGGCGGAACTCACGAAGACGGTTTTAAGCGCGCACTTACACGCGTTATGAATGACTATGCAAGAAAATATAATATTCTTAAAGAAAATGAAAAGAATTTTTCAGGCGATGATGTCCGTGAAGGTTTGACTGTTATTATCAGCGTCAAAGTTAAAGACGCACAGTTTGAAGGTCAGACAAAAGCCCGTTTGGGAAATACCGAAATAGGCACACTGGTAAGTAATTTAATTTCGGAAAAAATGTCAGCCTATTTAGAAGAAAACCCTGCAACTGCAAAAGCTATATTCGATAAAGCACTTGCCGCTTCCCGTGCAAGGGAGGCCGCGAGAAAAGCCCGAGATTTGGTTCGCAGAAAATCAGCTCTCGAAAGTGCCGCTCTGCCCGGAAAACTTGCCGACTGCCAAAGCCGCAACCCGGAAGAAACCGAAATTTATATCGTCGAGGGTGATTCCGCGGGAGGTTCCGCAAAAGGCGGAAGAAACCGTAAATATCAAGCAATTTTACCTCTTTGGGGAAAAATGCTCAATGTTGAAAAAGCAAGACTTGATAAAGTTTACAGCAACGAAAAATTAATGCCTATTGTTACCGCACTCGGCTGCGGTATCGGCGAAGAATTTGATTTACAAAAACTGCGTTACGGCAAAATTATAATTATGGCGGATGCCGATGTCGACGGTTCTCATATTCGTACACTTCTTTTGACTTTTTTCTTCCGCTTTATGAAACCTCTTGTAGAAGAAGGTCATATATATTTGGCACAGCCGCCGCTTTTCCGTATAAGTAAATCAAAAAAACATTATTATGCTTACACCGATGAACAAAGAGATAAAATAATGGCTGAACTTGGTAACAATTATGAGATTCAGCGCTATAAAGGTCTTGGTGAAATGGACGCCGAACAGCTTTGGGAAACGACAATGAACCCCGAAACCCGCACTATGCTGCGTGTTGAAGTTGAAGATGCCGCCGCCGCAGACGAAGCATTTACTGTCTTAATGGGCGACAAGGTTCAGCCGCGTCGTGAATTTATTGAAGAAAATGCTAAATACGTACAAAATCTGGACGTATAAGTTCTGAAAACTGTAAATGCATTTTACATACAGTAAAATGATTACATTATAATACAATTAGTATTGTTATTTAATATGAAGGAGCTTATTCATGATACAATTTTTTGAAGAAAAGGATACGAAATCAAAGCCTCCTGAACGACAGGGGGAGAAGACCCCCGAAGAAGACCGACCGTGGCCCGAAAGTAAAAGAATTTATTGGGACGGTTCAGAGGCTGAATTGGTTTCAGACGATACAGCACTGTCTTTTGAAGAACAGCATACGGGAATTATGCTGAAATATACTCTTACTTCGTCTGAAATATTTAAGGCGCTTATAAAAACACAATATACATTTTCAAGAAAAATGTCATCGGCATTTGCAGTAATACTTAGCTTGTGTTTAGCTGTTTTTTTCATTACAAAGACAAATACTGCCGACAGTGTCCGCTATGTCTCTTTGGCATCTGTGTGTTTTTTAACGGCGCTCGTTGTTTCGCTAATTCCGTCTATTATGATTAAACTTCATTCTATGAAAATTGCGGACGGTAAAGAAATAAATATGAAAATTTATCCCGACCATATTCAAATGAATGTCGGTACAACTAACTGGGAAATTCCGCTTGACGGCACGTGTGAAAGTGTAAGGGTTGGAAATCTAATTGTTATTTACATAAAAGACAGCTTTGTAATTCTTCCGCTTCGATGTGTTGAACCCTCGGTTATGGCTGAAGTTCAGGCAATGATTGTTGCTGGTACGAATGCCAAGTTATAAAGAATTATAAAGGGGGAATATTTAATGCCTACTTTTTATGAGGGCGGAGCGATTGAAGAAGTCAGTCAAACTCTTTCGGAAAACGAATATACACAAGCATTTTATATTGGTCAGAGCGTAATTTCGCCAATGCACACAAAATGGGTTAAAACCGGTATTTGTCTTTCAATGGCAATTTTGATAATCTCCCTTATTCCTTTGTACAAATCCTATTTTATAACAGTTTGGATTCCGTTTTGCGCATTGGCTGTTGCGGTTTTGCTTGCGTTTTATTTCTTTTTTATTCAGCCGAAAGACATAAAAAAATGGGCAGCTCAAATCTACTGCACCAGTGCATTTTTATCTATTCCTCAAAAAATCGAAATTTACCGAGACAGCGTAATTATTAAAAATGAATATGAAGAAATATTGGAATATTGGACCGATTTTGCAAAATGCGTGGAAACAAATTCATTTTTTGTGCTTACGGGCGGGCGTGAACGCGACCTGCTTATTATTACAAAAAACGGAATGAATGCTACGCAGATTGAAAGAATTTCCAAACATTTTTCAAATGAATTTGCTCTGCGCTACATGAAAAAGAAGCGTTAAGGAGGGGGTAGGTTTGCAAAGTTTTGTTTCTGTAAGCTCGCTCGTTACAAGATTTGACTATGCGGACTTCAAGGCGGCAGCCGCTAAATCTGAGATGAAAAAGATTGAAAAGGATATCGTTAAAATTATCGGTACAGCTTTAATTTTTTCATCTTTCGTTTTGTGGGGACTGAATCATTACAGTATTACCCGTAATATTATTTACGGTGTAATGGCGGCAGCAGGAATTATTTTAGGCTGTTTTTACGAAATGATAATCCAGTACTCCGTAAGACGGCGCGCTTTAAATTACTATGATAATCATAAAGAAAGATTTATGGCGCATACCGCCCAATTTTTTGAAGATAAAATCACCTTTAAAACCGAACGTTATTCGGCAGCTGTTCCATACGAAAAAATTTATAAAGTATATGAGGACGGCAGGGTGTTTATTATATATACCTCAATTAATGAGATGAAATTTATAACTAAAAGGGCTCTGAGCAACAATGACTGTGAAAAAATCAGAAAAGTTTTTCAGAGTAAACTTCAGCAAAAATATCAGCAGGAAGGTGCCCGCTAATGGATGAATTACAACTTGAGCAGAAAATTATAAACGTTGACCTTGAAAAAGAAATGAAAAAATCATTTCTTGATTATTCCATGTCGGTTATTGTTTCCCGTGCTCTTCCGGATGTGCGTGATGGTTTGAAACCTGTTCACAGAAGAATTCTTTACACAATGTTTGAAAATAATTTAAGTCCGGATAAGCCTTACCGTAAATGTGCCGACACAGTCGGTTCTGTTTTGGGACGCTACCACCCGCATGGCGACGCCTCGGTGTACGATGCACTGGTGCGTTTGGCGCAGGATTTTTCTATGCGTTATATGCTTGTCGACGGCCATGGTAACTTTGGTTCGGTTGACGGTGATCCCCCGGCTGCCTACCGTTACACAGAAGCCCGTATGAGCAAGCTTGCAACCGAAATGCTGCAGGATATAGATAAAGATACTGTCAACTTTAATTCAAACTATGATGACCGCCTTAAAGAACCCGAGGTTCTGCCGAGCCATTTCCCAAATCTTTTGGTAAACGGTTCCACAGGTATAGCCGTCGGTATGGCTACTAATATTCCGCCGCACAATTTGGGCGAAGTAATCGACGGAATGTGTACTTTAATAGATAATCCCGACGCATCACTTGACGACTTAATGCAGAGCATTAAAGGACCGGATTTCCCAACAGGCGGAATTATTATGGGAAGAGCGGGTATCCGTGCGGCATATGCCACAGGACGCGGCCGTATTACCGTTCGCGCAAGAGCGGAAATAGAAGAAGAAAAGAACGGTAGATTCAATATTGTTGTTACGGAACTTCCGTATCAGGTTAATAAAGCAAGATTAATTGAAAATATTGCAAATTTGGTAAAGGATAAACGAATAGAAGGCATTTCCAATGTCGAAGACCACTCTGACAGAGACGGAATGCACCTTGTTGTTACGGTAAAGAGGGACGCTTCTCCTCAAATTGTCTTAAATAGGCTTTATTCTTATACTCAAATGCAGTCGACTTTTGGCGTAATTATGCTTGCCATTGTTAATGGTGAACCGAAAACATTAACTCTTAAAGAGATGCTTCAGGAATATATTGATTTCCAGGAAAGTGTTGTACGCCGCCGCACAGAATTCGAACTTAAAAAAGCACAAGCGCGTGCACATATTTTAGAGGGACTTAAAATTGCGGTAGACAATATTGACGAAATTATTTCTATAATCCGCAGTTCAAAAGACAGACCGACTGCACGAAACAGAATGACCGAACGTTTCGGACTTGATGATATCCAAACTGAAGCCATAGTAAAAATGCCGCTTGGCGCTCTTACCGGTCTTGAAAGACAGAAATTAGATGACGAAATTGCATCTCTTGAAATTAAAATTGCCGATTATAAAGATATTTTAAGCAACGAAACACGACTTTTGGGTATTGTTAAAGATGAAGCATTAAAAGTTAGAGATAAATATAATGACGACCGCAGAACTGAAATTTTGGCTGTAAGCGGCGAGGTTGATATTGAAGACCTTATCCCGCAAGAGGAATGTGTGCTTACCCTTACCAATTTCGGATATGTTAAGCGCCAAAAAACAGACACTTATCATATTCAGCATAGAGGCGGCCGCGGCGTAAGCGGAATGACAAGGCGCGAAGAAGACGTCGCAAGCGATATGTTTGTTATAAACAGCCATGATTATGTATTGTTCTTTACGAATTTAGGCCGTGTTTACCGCTTAAAATGCTATGAAATTCCGGAAGGCTCACGCACAAGCAAGGGTATGAATATAGCAAATCTTCTGCCTATTGCGCAGGATGAAAAGGTAACCTCAATGATTAAGGTGCCTGAATTTGACGAAGAAAGCTACCTTTGCATGGTTACAAGAAACGGAATTATTAA